>NZ_CP134494.1:3657895-3983570 GCF_031759225.1 Mesobacillus jeotgali | reverse complement strand
TTCTTGAATGAAGCAGATGGAATCAGCGTGAACAGCGATCACTTGTTATATGATGCGAAACAGGCTGCATTGAATTTATATGAAAGCGGTTATAAGGCGCCAGTGAGAAAGAAGGTACCTGTAACGGGCGAGCCGGGATATGCAACCCTGCTATTGGGTGCTCAGACAATGCATCTATCAGGTTACATTTCTGAACATGACTTGAAAATCGCGAAGAAGCTTGCATATGTCATCTCTGGCGGTAAAGTGCCATACGGAACCGAAGTAGATGAGCAATACTTGCTCGACCTTGAAAGAGAAGCGTTCCTGAGCCTTGTGGCTGAACCGAAATCACAGCAGCGCATGCAGCATATGCTCGTAAAAGGCAAGCCATTGCGCAACTAATAGATTGATAGTTATGAAGGAAATATACATTTAACATCCGAGGAAAGAGAGGGAATGAGATGAGAGAAGCGGTAATCGTAGCCGGAGCCCGGACACCGGTCGGAAAAGCAAAAAAAGGAACTCTTGCAAATGTCCGGCCCGATGATCTTGGAGCTCTTGTAGTAAGAGAAACTCTTAAACGTGCAGGCAATTATGAAGGGAACATTGATGACTTAATCATCGGCTGTGCAATGCCAGAAGCAGAGCAGGGTTTGAATATGGCGCGAAATATCGGTGCACTTGCTGGGTTGTCACATGAAGTGCCGGCGATCACAATCAATCGTTATTGTTCTTCAGGTCTTCAGGCGATTGCGAATGCATCCGAAAGAATCATGCTTGGCCATGCAGACACAATCATCGCTGGCGGAGCGGAATCAATGAGTTTGGTGCCGATGATGGGCCACGTCGTCCGCCCGAATGCGAAGCTGGCTGAAACGGCTCCGCAGTATTATATGGGAATGGGCCATACAGCTGAGGAAGTAGCCAAGAAGTACGGCATTTCCCGTGAAGAGCAGGACGCTTTTGCAGTAAGAAGCCATCAGCGTGCAGCAAAGGCAATCCAGGAAGGCAAGTTCGAGGATGAAATCGTTCCTGTCGATGTAACCCTTCGTTCAGTAGGAAAAGACAATAAGCTTGTCGAAAAGACGATCCAATTCAAACAGGATGAAGGCGTACGTCCTGATACGAACCTTGAAACTCTGGCGAAGCTTCGTCCGGCTTTCAATATCCAAGGTACAGTCACTGCAGGTAACTCTTCACAAACGAGTGACGGAGCAGCGGCAGTCATGGTGATGGACCGTGAAAAAGCGGAATCTCTTGGATTGAAGCCCCTCGCTAAATTCCGTTCATTCGCACTTGGCGGAGTGCCGCCGGAAATCATGGGGATCGGCCCTGTCGTGGCAATCCCTAAAGCTTTGAAGCTTGCAGGACTGCAAGTGTCAGATATCGGCGTATTCGAACTGAATGAAGCATTCGCTTCACAATCAATCCAGGTCATCCGTGAGCTGGGCCTTGATGAAGATAAAGTCAATGTGAACGGCGGCGCGATTGCACTAGGCCACCCGCTTGGAACTACTGGAGCGAAACTGACTTTAACCGTCATCCACGAAATGAAACGCAGAAATGAACAATTCGGTGTCGTAACAATGTGTATCGGCGGCGGAATGGGCGCAGCTGGAGTATTTGAACTACTTTAAACAAAAATATGGAGGGGTCTTAGCCCCTCCCCATAATGGATGGGAGGAACAATAAATGGGTAACCAAACAGAAAAGCTTGTAAAAGGCGGAAGTTTCTTAATCGAGGATGTAACTTATGACCATGTTTTCACTCCTGAGGATTACACAGATGAGCACAAAATGATCGCAAAAACGACTGAGGATTTCGTAACGAACGAAGTATTGCCTCAGGTTGAATATATCGAGCAGCACGAGTTTGACCGCACTGTGAAACTATTGAAGGAAGCTGGAGAGCTTGGCCTTCTTGGAGCAGATGTTCCAGAAGAATACGGCGGATTGAGTCTTGATAAAATCAGCTCAGCTTTGATCGCTGAGAAAATGGCAGTAGCTGGAGGATTCTCGATCTCCCACGGTGCACACGTAGGGATCGGTTCATTGCCAATCGTTCTTTTCGGAAATGAGGAACAAAAGCAAAAATACCTTCCTGAACTGGCAACTGGCGAAAAGCTAGCAGCGTACGCTCTTACTGAGCCAGGTTCAGGTTCAGACGCATTGGGTGCAAAGACTACTGCCAAACTGAATGCTGAAGGCACTCATTACGTTCTTAACGGCGAAAAGCAATGGATCACAAACGCTGGCTTTGCAGATGTATTCGTTGTTTATGCTAAGATCGACGGCGAACAATTCACAGCTTTCATCGTTGAAAGAGAATACCCAGGAGTATCAGTAGGCGCTGAAGAGAAGAAAATGGGAATCAAGAGCTCTTCAACACGTACATTGATTCTAGAGGATGCTCAAGTTCCTGTGGAGAACCTTCTTGGTGAAGCAGGAAAAGGCCACCTTATCGCCTTCAATATCCTGAACATCGGACGTTATAAGCTGGGTGTAGGCGCAACTGGCGGAGCTAAGCAGGCATTCGGTCTGACTGTAAAGTATGCTAATCAGCGCCAGCAGTTCAAAACACCTATTTCCCAGTTCAACCTTACAAAAGAGAAGCTTGCGACAATGGCTTCCAAAATCTACGCAACTGAAAGCTCTGTATATCGTACAGTAGGCTTGTTCGAGGAAAGAATGAACCAGTTGTCCGAAGAAGAAATCAACAATGGTAAAGCAGTCGCTGATTCAATCGCTGAGTACGCAATCGAGTGTTCAATGAACAAAGTATTCGCAACAGAAACACTTGACTATGTTGTTGATGAAGGAGTTCAAATCCACGGTGGATACGGCTTCATGCAAGAGTATGAAATCGAAAGAGCATACCGTGATTCAAGAATCAACCGTATTTTTGAAGGAACGAACGAAATCAACCGCCTGTTGGTACCAGGAACATTCCTGCGCAAGGCAATGAAGGGCGAGCTGCCGTTATTGCAAAAAGCTCAACAGCTTCAGGAAGAGCTTATGATGCTAATGCCTGAAGAGCCAGGCGATGAGCCGCTGGCACAGGAAAAATACCTTGTTAAGAACGCGAAGAAAATTGGATTGCTTGCAGCTGGATTGGCTGCACAGAAATTCGGCAAAGCATTGGAAAAAGAGCAGGAGATCCTCGTCAACATCGCCGATATCATCTCAAATGCTTATTCCATGGAATCTGCTGTCCTTCGTACTGAAAAAGCAATTGCAAAAGATGGAGTGGAAAAGAGCAAGCAAAAGCTTCTTTACACACAAATCTTCTGCCAGGAAGCATTCAATGAAATCGAGCGTGACGCAAAAGAAACTCTTGTTGCAACTGAAGAGGGAGATGCACTTCGTATGTTGACTTCCGCATTGCGCAAGTTCACAAGACACACTCCAATCAATGTGATCGCGAAGAAGCGTGAAGCATCTGAAAAGCTCATCGAAGCAGAGCGTTTCATCGTTTAATCTGGGATTTTGAACACTTCTCCTGTTAGAGGAGAAGTGTTTTTTTATAAAGTAAAATCATTTCGAAACAGCAATTTTTTATAAACAAGATTCAGTTCCATGGAGGAATTTATCGAAATATGTAGAATAGAGTAATGGATGCCGAAAATGTCATGGAATTAAACACGGAATGTTAGTATTTTTCAGCCTTATTATGTTACTATCCGATTAGAGGGTTTCATTAATGGGATAATAGCAAAGGGTGGTGAAAACATGACAAAGACATTTTATTGGTACCCTAAATGCGGTACATGCAGGAACGCCAAGAAATGGCTGGACCAGCATGAAGTGAGCTATAATGAAGTACATATTGTCGAAAATCCGCCTTCCCAATCCCAGCTTGAAGAAATGCTGGAAAAAAGCGGCCTTGATATCAAGAAATTTTTCAATACGAGCGGCCAAAAGTATCGGGAACTAGGGATGAAAGACAAAATCAAGACAGCATCAAAAAATGAGCTGCTGGAACTGCTTGCATCAGATGGCATGCTCATCAAACGCCCGCTGATGACAGACGGGGAAAAAGTAACTGTAGGCTTTAAAGAGGAAGAGTTCCAAAAAGCCTGGCTGTAATTTTGGTCCCATCGATAATAATCGATAGAGATATACAAATGGAGGGATAGTTAATGAGTATACCAAATGAATTACGTTACTCTAAAGAACACGAATGGGTAAAAGTTGAAGGAGAAAAGGTTCGCATCGGTATTACTGATTTTGCTCAATCTGAACTGGGCGATATCGTTTTCGTCGAACTTCCTGAAGTAGGAGACGAAATTAGCCTTGATCAGCCATTCGGAAGTGTAGAATCCGTAAAAACTGTTTCTGAGCTATATGCGCCAGTAAGCGGCAAGGTAGTGGAAATTAACGAAGAGCTTAACGACAGCCCTGAATTCGTTAACGAATCTCCATACGAAAAAGCATGGATGATCACTGTCGAGCTGTCTGATAACAGTGAAGTAGAAAATCTTATGACTGCTGAACAATACGAAGAAATGATCAAAGAATAATTTTACATGACGCCTTGATGTTCAAGGCGTTTTCTTATGCAGATTTTTCCCCTCCATAACTCCTTCATTTTTCCATCGATTCATCCCAAAAAATCGGACAAACTAAAAGCAATCGACAATCCAAGAAGGGTGAAACTCATGACACTGAATAAACAAAAGCTTGATATTACGGACAGAGTGACAGGTAAACTGGAAAACGGCCAGATCCAGCTGTATCTGGAAAATGAACACATTGGATCAATAGAGCTTCCAGAAGGTATGCAGATGAAATTAGAACATCACTATGAAGCAGAACAGAATAAAATCTACCAGCATGTATCAGTACCTGACCAATCAGAACCTCGGTACACTGATTGTGATGAAGGCGGCTGGTGTTAAGCAAATCCAAACAGCGGCCAGCCATGCCGCTGTTTTTTCATATGCCCAAAAGGCGTCATGGCAGACAGAAAGGTCACATAGAAAGGTTCTATAAGCCCAAAACAAGACCCAAACAAGAAAAAGGTCACATAGAAAGATTCTATAAGCCCGAAACGAGGCTCAAACAAGAAAAAGGTCACATAGAAAGATTCTATAAGCCCGAAACGAGGCTCGAACAAGAAAAAGGTCACATAGAAAAATTCTATGAGCCCAAAACGAGGCTCAAAGAAGAAAAAAGGTCACATAGAAAGTTTCTATAAGCCCGAAAACAAAGCTCAACGCTCAATATGGTCACACAGGAAAAGTTTTAAGCAGTTTTCTATCCAGTGGGCTAGTCTAATTTTTTGCAATCTCCTTTAAAAACAGTGACAATAGAAATATGAACATAACAGCACAAATTCAATATTCCTGTTTATAATATTGTAAGGTAATTATCTCTGGTGCATAGGTGGTTATGACGATGGACGAAAATCACAAGGTGATCATAGTGGAGGGCTCGTCAGACAAAAAGAAAGTTCAAGCTGTGCTGAATGAACCGGTTGAAATTATTTGTACAAATGGGACGATTGGTGTCTCGAAGCTTGATGAACTGATTGACTCCCTTTTTGATAAAGATGTTTATATTTTGGTGGATGCGGATGCTTCAGGGGAAAAGCTCCGGAAGCAATTCAAGAGAGAGTTTCCAGAGGCGAACCATTTGTACATTGACAGGATGTACAGGGAAGTGGCGACGGCACCGGAAAATCACCTTGCTACAGTTTTAATCGGAGCAAATATCGATGTTCATGCAGAGTATTTAGAAAAAGGATGACTGTAGATGGAAGAATGGACTAAGGAAGAAATCGAAACCTTCCTTGAGGAAAAACGCACAGGTTACCTATACTTTTACACGCCAATGTGCGGAACATGCCAGGTGGCAAGCAAGATGCTGACGGTAATAGAGCAGCTGTTACCTCATGTGTCTTCAGGTAAAGCCGACTTAAATTACCTGCCTGAAATGGCGGAGCGTTTTGAAATTGAAAGTGTTCCATGTCTGATTGTATTAAGAGAAGGAGAGGAGCTGGAGAAAATTTATGCTTTTCAGTCCGTTCCCTACCTTTATGAAAAACTTAAAGAGCTACAAGTTTAATTAAGCGGCTTAGCCGTTTTTTTTTTTGCTGATTTCGGAGGATTTTACATAGATGTATTAGTTTAAACATATTTACATATCGTTCCAAAAGGATTATATTTAGTGTATCGAAATAATTGAGGGGCGAAATATAATGGCTCTATATCATGAATGGGCTTCGCATATAAAAAGCTATAATCGAAACGTGAAACTTACCTTTTTAGCCAATATCCTAACCCAGGTCGGTCTTGGGATTTTCATGGTTATTTACAACTTTTACATACGCGAGCTCGGCTTCAATGAACTGGTTAATGGAAAAGTGATCTCCATGACTTCTCTAGCCACGGCACTGATTCTTATTCCTGCAGGAATTTTAAGCGACAAAGCTGGCAGGAAAAAGCTGATGTTTTATGGAGCTATATCGACAGGTTTCATCTTATTTGCCCGCAGTATGGTCGAAACACAGTCATTGTTGATTTTATTTGCATTTGGAACAGGTCTGGCGTCCGCTTTCATTCAGGTGTCGATTATTCCGTGGCTTGCGGAAAATTCCAAGCCTGAACAAAGAGTGCACCTTTTCAGTATTCACTTTGCAGCAATGACGGCCGCGAACGTGGTTGGCAGCCTTTTAGGCGGCATTCTTACGGACTTATTTTCATTAATTGTCCCAGGTTTGGAAAGCATCCGATATACTTTGATTATTGGATCTGCTCTGTTTATGGCGGCATTGATACCGATTATGAGGTTAAATGAAAATCTCCCTCAACGCATATCGGGTAGCGATATAAATGGAAAAACTAAAGGCATTCCCCACAAAGCCAGCTTCAAAATCATTCTGCTATTTGCTGTTGCGCAATTGATGATAGGCTTTGGTGCAGGATTGGTCATACCGTATTTGAATCTTTATTTCGCAGATCGCTTCATGGCTTCCAATTCACTGATTGGTTTAGTCATTTCACTGGGACAGGGAGCGACTGCTGTAGCCATGATCATCGGGCCTATGGTCGTTCGCAGACTTGGAGAAGTGAAAGCAGTGGTAGTTTTGCAGATGTTATCTCTGCCTTTTTTATTGCTGACAGCTTATACGCAGCATTTTTGGCTTGCTGCTTTAGGGTTTTTGTTTCGTCAGGCACTTATGAACGCCGGCAACCCGATTCAGATGTCATTAATGATGTCGAAGGTTGATGATTCAATGAAGGGTTTGGCCAACTCTGTAAATCAAATGGTGTTTAATCTCGGTTGGGCCGTCATGGGACCTGTATCGACTGGGATTGTCCTCAAATACGGATCTTATTGGGGTTACGCAACTGTATTTACGATCACTGCCATGCTGTATTTAGTTGGTTCAACGTATTTCTTTGTCGTTTTTAAAAGCATGGATAAGCCAAAATCCGGCATAGTGAGCACAAAAACAGCCTGATGACCGTTTTTCTTGGATTTATTTCTCGGGAAATGAAAGACAATGCCGAAATATCAAAGGGCATTGTCTTTTTTACCTTATACACGTTGTAAATTCTATTTTCGCCGAATTATTTGTCGAAGGTTTCTAACAGGTTTTTCCCTGATAACAAGGAATAGTTATGTAAGGGAGTTGATCGGAATGCGAGAACAGATTGACAGGTTTGTGAGTGTAATAACCAGCAAGGGGCATGTTCATCAGCTAGTTAAGAAACTGGACATGGTTCTGAAGATAGAAGCTGACCGTGACACACACTATTTATTCTTCAAGGATGGAAAGGTCAGTTACTGTGAATCCTTCATTCCTAATGGAACTGTGGCAACGATTTCCGGAAGGGAAGTACATTTGGGGCAGTTATTCAATGGAGACTTGAAACTGATGCATGGAGTAAAAATGAAATATATTACAACGGATTGTCCATTTCGAGCCCAATTAGTTCTGGAATCATTATTTTATCTTGCAAGACCGCTGCCAGTTTAATTTTTTATCTGAAAAGTCTAAATATATTGACTCATATCTTTTTGCATGATATCATCACTTTAACGCAATGAAATCGAATTGAATATTCTTATCCAGAGAGGTGGAGGGACTGGCCCTATGAAGCCCGGCAACCGGTTGTGAAAACACGGTGCTAATTCCAGCAGAGTTTTTGCTCTGTAGAGATAAGGAGAGATGATAAATGACCCTCTTCTTAGGAAGAGGGTTTTTTGTATCAGTTTTTCCAAATATACATGATGATTGGAGAGATGGAGATGGCTAATGAACAAAAAAATTATCGGATTGAAACGCTTGGGGTACACGGTGGCCAGTCACCAGACCCGGTGACTGGGGCGAGAGCAGTCCCAATATATTCGAGCAATGCGTTCCAATTTGAAAACACAGACCATGCCGCAGATTTATTTGCCCTTAAAGAGTCGGGCTATATTTATTCACGGATACATAATCCGACCGTTACAGCCCTAGAAGAAAAAGTGGCTTTGCTTGAAGGTGGTGTAGGTGCGCTTGCATTATCAAGCGGGATGTCGGCCATCATGATGGCCATCCTGAATATTGCACATGCGGGTGATGAGATTGTCGCTGCTGGTAATTTATATGGTGGCACTTATAATCTATTTGCTGTCACCCTGCCAAAGTACGGAATAAAGGTTCACCTGGTTGATACCGCTGATCCTGAAAATTTCCGAAAAGCCATCACTCCGAAAACTAAAGCGGTCTATGCAGAAACAATCGGAAATCCAAGCCTGAGGATCCTCGATATTGAAGCTGTTGCTGACATTGCTCATGAAGCAGGTGTACCGCTGATTATCGATAACACGTTTGCGACACCGTATCTTTGTAGGCCAATTGACCATGGCGCCGATATCGTCGTTCACTCGGCAACTAAATGGCTATTGGGAAATGGAACGGTCATGGGCGGAATCATTGTCGATGGTGGAAAGTTTGATTGGAAGTCTCCTAAATTCCCGGGCTTCAATGAGCCAGACTCCAGCTACCATAATATTGTCTATAGCGAGGCAATCGGTGCAGCGGCCTATATCGTAAAGGCAAGAGTTCAGCTTTTGCGTGACCTTGGACCTGCAATCAGTCCGCAGAGTGCGTTCCAATTCAATCTAGGCATAGAAACTTTGCATGTACGGATGAAAGAGCATATCGCCAATACACAAAAAATAGTAGAGTACCTTGAGTCTCATCCTGCTGTTACCTGGGTCAGCTATCCTGGCCATGAGTCCCATCCTGATAAAAACCTTGCAGACCGCTACCTTCCAAAGGGAGCAGGGGCAGTAGTCATTTTTGGAATTGAAGGTGGCAGAGAAGCAGGAGCCAAACTGATTAACTCACTAGAATTATGGTCCCATGTCGCGAACGTCGGTGATGCAAAAAGCCTGATCATCCATCCTGCAAGCACTACTCATCAGCAGCTTGATGCAGAGGGTCTAAAAGCAGCAGGGGTACCTGAAGATTTAATCCGCCTTTCAGTCGGGATTGAAAACGTAGAGGACATCATTGAAGACCTGGAGCAGGCGATCGAAAAAGCGACCGGAGTACCTGGAGTCCCGGCAGGAATCTGAAATCCATAACCTTCCAGATGATATTTAAAAATAATTTTATTGACACTCTTTTTCACTCCGTGCTACAATCACACTCGTAACTTAAAACCGATTAGATAATTTAATAGCGTGCTCTTATCAAGAGAGGTGGAGGGAAGTGCCCTATGAAGCCCGGCAACCGTCAATAAGCTTTGCTTACTGAAATGGTGCCAATTCACACAAAGCGAATCGCTTTGGCAGATGAGAGAAAGGAATCCACTATTACTATGCCTTTCTGCTCACTTGCAGAAAGGCTTTTATTTTGCTTTTTTTGGTCCTCACTACTGGAAAAGGTAAAAAGCTTTTTTCGAAAAGAGTTTTTCCGAGAGCATGATCATCTCCGTCTAAGAGGCTATTTCCCATTTTAGCTAAAGTTTGAATTTTTTCGGTTAGGGAATGGGAAACTAGATTGATAACCTTCTTATTTATAGGAGATTTAACGGTTTTAAAAAGTGTAGAATACTCGGTTGAAAAGAGGGGGAGTCAATTGATCACGATAAAGAATGCCAGAAAAATTTACCCTTCCACTAAAGGGGAGGTTAAAGCGGTAGATGATGTCAACCTTGAAGTCAAGGAAGGCGAAATATACGGAGTCATCGGATACAGTGGCGCCGGTAAAAGTACTTTGATTCGGATGCTGAACGGGCTTGAGATCCCAACGTCTGGTTCAGTGGTTGTTGCCGGAAGGGAAGTTTCTAAAATAAAAGGAGCGGAACTTCGCAAGGCCCGCCAGGAAATCAGCATGATCTTTCAGCACTTCAATCTGCTCTGGTCAAGAACGGTAGCGGAGAATATCGCGTTTCCGCTTGAAATTGCAGGAGTTCCAAGCGTCGAGAGAGAGAAACGGGTAAAGGAATTGATCACACTAGTAGGCCTTGATGGCCGGGGTGATGCCTATCCATCACAGTTGAGCGGCGGGCAAAAGCAAAGAGTTGGAATCGCAAGAGCACTTGCCAATAATCCTAAGGTACTGCTTGGGGATGAAGCAACGTCAGCGCTTGATCCACAGACGACTGACCAGATCCTTGACCTACTGGTGGACATCAATAAGAGGCTTGGTCTTACGATCGTCCTGATCACACACGAAATGCATGTTATCAGGAAAATCTGCCACCGGGTTGCTGTAATGGAAGGCGGGAAGATTGTTGAAACAGGACCTGTTTTGGAAGTGTTCAAGAATCCGCAGCAGCCAATTACGAAAAGGTTCGTCCAGCAGGTGACGGAACCGGAGGAAACAAAAGAAACAGTTGACCATTTACTGGAGCGTTATCCACATGGCCGCGTCGTTCAGCTGACTTTTGTAGGTGAAGGGACCGAGCAGCCGCTGATCACCAACTTAATTCGTGAATTTTCGATAACGGTCAATATTGTTCAGGGTAAAATTTCGCAGACACAGAATGGTTCGTATGGAACTTTGTTCATCCATCTTGATGGTGAAGAGGGCGAAGTATCCCGGGCAATTGAGTATATTGGCCAGCATGAAGTCGGCGTGGAGGTGATTTCAAATGGCTGAAACGTTGTTTCCGAATGTCAACTGGGACCGAATGTGGGAAGCGACAGTTGAGACACTATATATGAGTGCCATCTCTGTTCTCGCTACCTTCATCCTTGGAGCCATCCTTGGCCTGCTGCTCTTTTTGACATCAAAAGGGAATATTTGGGAAAATAAACCGGTCAATTTAGTACTGAGTGCAGTTGTCAATATTTTCAGGTCCATCCCATTCATCATCTTGATCGTACTTCTGATTCCTTTTACAAAGCTGATTGTTGGCTCGATGATTGGGGAAAATGCAGCCTTGCCTGCATTGATTATTGGTTCAGCTCCTTTTTACGCAAGGATGGTAGAAATCGGCTTGCGTGAGATTGATAAAGGAGTCATAGAGGCGGCCAAATCCATGGGAGCTAAGACAACGACGATCATCTGGAAGGTGCTATTGCCGGAATCGATGCCTGCATTGGTTTCTGGTATCACGGTTACAGCAATCGCGCTAGTCAGTTACACAGCGATGGCCGGAGTCATCGGCGCGGGCGGTCTTGGAAACCTGGCTTACATGGAAGGGTTCCAGAGAAGCCGTAACGATGTCACTTTGATGGCAACGATCATTATTTTGATCATCGTATTTTTAATCCAGTTTATTGGTGATTTCTTCACTAGAAAATTAGATAAGAGATAAAGGAGAGAATTGAATTGAAAAAATGGTTATTAGCTCTTTTAGTATTAGTTTTAACAGCAGGCCTTGCAGCTTGCGGAACTTCCGAGGATAACACATCTGGAGAAGGCGGCAAAGAAGAAAGCAAGAAGATCGTCGTAGGTGCGTCAAACGTACCTCACGCAGAAATTTTGGAAGAAGCAAAAGCGTTACTTGAAGAAAAAGGCTATGAAATGGAAATCAAGACGTTCAACGACTATGTTGTTCCTAACCAGGCACTTGATTCAGGCGAGTTAGATGCAAACTACTTCCAGCATATCCCTTACCTAGAGTCACAAATGGCTGAGCATGGCTATAAGTTTGAAAATGCAGGAGGCATCCACATCGAGCCGATCGGTGTATATTCTCAAGATTACACTACTCTGGAAGATCTGCCGAAAGGTGCTCACATCATTATGAGCAGCTCGGTAGCAGACCATGGCCGTATCTTGACAATGCTTGAAAAAGAAGGCCTGATCACTCTTAAAGAAGGCGTGGAAAAGGTAAAAGCGACGGTTGAAGATATCGCTGAAAACCCTAAAGAGCTGAAATTTGATACAGAATATGAAGCAGCATTGCTTCCGCAGATTTTCAATAACGGTGAAGGCGACGCAGTATTGATCAACTCTAACTATGCAATTGATGCTGGATTGAATCCATTAAAGGACTCAATCGCGATTGAGGAAAGCGATTCTCCATATGTTAACGTAATTGCTGTCCGTGAAGGAGATGGCGAAAAACCGGCAATCAAGGCACTAGTCGAAGTACTTCGCTCAAAAGAGATCCAGGATTTCATCCTTGAAAAGTATGAAGGTGCTGTCGTACCAGTAAAAGAATAGTTCTTTAAAGAAAGCAGGCGTGCAGCCTGCTTTTTCTTTTTGCCGCATAACCGGAAAGGAAAATTAACATACTAACCGAGAAAAAAGCAGATTGGAGTGGAAACAATGGAGCATCATTATGAACCCCGGAATTCAACAGAAGCAGCACTTCATGAATATAAACAGGGATTGGGCGTTTTTACGAAAAAAATGCCGGAGCTTGCAAGCCACTATAATGCCTTTACGGAAGTATGTTTCCAGGAAGGGACATTGACGCAAAAAGAAAAGCAATTGATTGCCCTCGGAATTTCCTTGTATTCACAGGACGAATACTGCATCATCTATCATTTAAAAGGCTGCCTTGATCAGGGAGCAACTGAAGAACAAATTCTGGAAGCTGTTGGAGTTACAGCTGCATTTGGCGGCGGAGCGGCAATGAGCCAGGCAGTGACACTCGTCCAGGAAGCAATGGCCGAACTGAATACGTTGAAGCAGTAAAAAGCTGTTTTATACAGCTAAACTGGCTGTTAAATAACAGGAAAGGCTTCATTTGGGAGGATAATGCCAGTATTCTAAGAATCGCAGAGGTGACTTCGCGTTAGGCCTCCTTATTCCATCACATCCAAAAATTAACGGTTTTAACCGCTTTGATAGTGGTAAATAAAAGGTGTTAAGATTGCAATATCAAAAAAAACGCTTTTTACAAAGCGAAAAACCGAAGGGATGATTCACTATTAGTCAGCTAAAACTGAACTACACAAGTGAAATGGAAAAAGCGATGCATGGAGCCCATGGAATTAGTTACGAGGTATACAGCATGAACCATGACGCAAGAATGGAAGTCGAACGAAAACGCGAAAGAGATTATATCAAAAGCCAACGGATGGTCGCTGACCTGGACCGAAAAGTCCACTCGTAAGCGAGAATATATAATAATAGAAGAAAGTAATTGGAACCAGTGTGATTTATGCACTGGTTTCTTTATTATGTTGGTAAGACATGTAACCCCTTTTTAAGCCGTTATGTGACAGGTTCGAGGTGTCAGAGCAAAAAGCTGTCAAAAGAAGAGGCAGCTTTAGACAGGTTTGGAGATAAAGGAGGAAAAGCTGTCAAAAGAAGAGGTAACTTCAGACAGGTTTGATGCCAAAGGAGGAAAAGCTGTCAAAAGAAGAGGTAACTTCAGACAGGTTTAATGCTAAAGGAGGAAAAGCTGTCAAAAGAAGAGGTAACTTCAGACAGGTTTAATGCTAAAGGAGGAAAAGCTGTCAAAAGAAGAGGCAACTTCAGACAGGTTTGATGCCAAAAGGAGAAAAGCTGTCAAAAGAAGAGGCAACTTCAGACAGGTTTGATGCCAAAGGAGGAAAAGCTGTCAAAAGAAGAGGCAACTTCAGACAGGTTTGGTGCCAAAGGAGGAAAAGCTGTCAAAAGAAGAGGTAACTTCAGACAGGTTTGATGCCAAAAGGAGAAAAGCTGTCAAAAGAAGAGGCAACTTCAGACAGGTTTGATGCCAAAGGAGGAAAAGCTGTCAAAAGAAGAGGCAACTTCAGACAGGTTTGATGCCAAAAGGAGAAAAGCTGTCAAAAGAAGAGGCAACTTCAGACAGGTTTGATGTCAAAAGGAGAAAAGCTGTCAAAAGAAGAGGCAACTTCAGACAGGTTTGATGCCAAAAGGAGAAAAGCTGTCAAAAGAAGAGGCAACTTCAGACAGGTTTGATGTCAAAAGGAGAAAAGCTGTCAAAAGAAGAGGCAACTTCAGACAGGTTTGGAGCCAAAAGAGGAAACGCTGTCAGAAGTCGAGGCAACTTCAGACAGGTTTGATCTCAAAAGGAGAAAAGCTGTCCGAACCGGGAGTGGCTTCGTCTTCGGAATACATTTTTTTATAATAGAAGGTAAAAAATAAAATGATGTCCAAGCTGTGAGCGGTAAATCCGACTTTAATTTGCTTGTTCTGTTAGAATGGAGTTGTGTTATGTCGTCGCATGTCGCCATTCAGCTAGCTGAATGGCGAGGTGGGGGAAGTGGAAAGAAGACAAGGAGATCAATCTGCAGATGGAATGATAACAGAACTTCTGCTGATTTTTGGCTCACTTCGTGAAGCTTACGCTTCACTGGCTTTTCAGCCTCGGCTGAAAGCTGCCGAGTGGAAATGAAACGCTGCGAGCAAATGAATTTGCTCGGTCGTTTCCTTCCCACTCGGCATGAGCCAAAAATCAATTAGGGTTTGACAATATTCTACAGGGTTCGTTGTTTTTCTTTCCACTTTTAAGGTGTTGCTAACACTTTTCATTTGTTATAAGATTGTAATGAGAATAAAATGAGAATAGAGCTTTTGACGGCTAGAGTCGGCTTAAAATCTTTTCTATATTGACGGAGGTAATATTATGGCAGGATCTGTATTATCAATTAAGGACCTTCAAGTTGAGATTGAAGGCAAGCAGATATTAAAAGGTGTGAACCTTGAAGTTAAGGGTGGGGAAATCCACGCGATCATGGGACCGAATGGTACTGGTAAGTCCACTTTGTCTTCTTCTATCATGGGACACCCTAAGTATGAAGTAACAAATGGAACAGTTACGCTTGATGGCGAAAATGTTCTTGAAATGGAAGTTGATGAAAGAGCACGCGCTGGTCTTTTCCTTGCAATGCAATACCCAAGTGAAATCAGCGGTGTAACGAATGCTGACTTCTTGCGTTCTGCTTTGAACAGCCGTCTTGGCGAAGGAAATGAAATTTCTCTTATGAAGTTCATCCGCAAGATGGATAAGCAAATGGAATTCCTTGAAATGGATCTTGATATGGCACAGCGTTATCTTAACGAAGGTTTCTCCGGCGGTGAGAAGAAGCGTAACGAGATCCTTCAATTGATGATGCTTGAACCAAAGATCGCAATCCTTGACGAAATCGACTCAGGTCTTGATATCGACGCATTGAAGGTTGTTTCTAAAGGGATCAACGAAATGCGCGGCGAAGATTTCGGCTGCTTGATCATCACTCACTACCAGCGCCTTCTTGATTACATCACTCCTGACTATGTTCACGTTATGATGCAGGGCCGCATTGTGAAGTCTGGCGGACCAGAACTTGCACAGCGCTTAGAAGCAGAAGGATACGACTGGATTAAGAAAGAACTGGGCATCGAAGACGAAACAGTTGGGCAAGAAGCTTAAGCGTTGGGGGGATTTATAATGACTACGGAAACGAAATGGGCTTTTGACCAGGAGTACATTACTTCCTTCTCAAAAGAAATGAACGAACCGGAATGGCTGACAGAGCTTCGCACGCAATCTCTTGCAAAAGCAGAAGATCTTTCTATGCCAAGACCGGATAAGACGAAGATTGATAAATGGAATTTCACACAGTTCGATAAGCTGCTCGTTAAAAGCGATGTTTTTTCATCTATCGATGAGCTTCCTGAAGAAGTAAAAGCACTTGTTGGCGAGGAAGCTAAGGATAGCAGCCTATATGTTCAGCGCAACAACAAACCTGCTTACCTTCAGCTTTCCAAGGAAATGCAGGAGCAGGGTGTTGTTTTCACAGATATCTTTACAGCTGCTCGCGAATACAGCGACCTTTTGAAGAAATATTTCATGACTGCTGTAAAAACAGATGAGCACCGTTTGACTGCACTTCATGCTGCATTCATGAATGGCGGAGCATTCCTTTATGTTCCGAAAAATGTTCAGATCGAAAATCCTATCCAGGCAATCTTCCTGCATGATGATGCAGAAGCAAGCCTTTTCAATCACGTGCTTGTCGTTGCAGAAGACAATAGCTCTGTAACATACGTTGAGAACTACATCTCAACAACTGGCAAAGTGAATGGTCTAGTGAATATCGTTACTGAAGCAATTGCTGGCCAAAACGCGAAAATTCAGTACGGCGCTGTGGATACACTTGCAGAAGGACTGACTACGTATGTAAACCGTCGCGGCCATGCAGGCAGAGATGCTCGTATCGAGTGGGCTCTTGGCATGATGAACGACGGAAACACAGTTTCAGAAAACACTACGAACCTTGTTGGTGACGGTTCTTACGGTGATACTAAGACTGTTGTTGTCGGACGCGGAGAACAGACTCAGAACTTCACAACAAGCATCATCCACTTCGGCAAAAATTCAGAAGGCTATATCCTGAAGCACGGTGTTGTCAAGGATAGCGCGACTTCTATTTTTAACGGTATCGGTAAAATCGAGCATGGTGCATCTAAGTCTAATGCCGAACAGGAGTCCCGTGTTCTTATGCTTAGCGAAAAAGCACGTGGGGACGCTAACCCAATTCTTCTGATCGACGAAGATGATGTAACAGCAGGACACGCTGCTTCTGTTGGACGCGTTGATCCGCTTCAGCTTTACTACTTGATGAGCCGTGGTATTCCGAAGCATGAGGCAGAGCGCCTTGTCATCCACGGATTCCTTGCGCCAGTTGTAAACGAACTTCCGATCGAAGGAGTTAAGAAGCAATTGGTTGAGGTAATCGAAAGGAAAGTTAAATAATGAACGCCCGCGAAATTCGTGAATTATTTCCGATTTTAAATCAGGAAGTCAATGGCAGCCCGCTAGTCTACCTTGACAGTGCGGCAACATCACAGAAGCCGGTGCAGGTTATCGAAGCACTGGATAAATATTATCGCGAATACAATTCCAACGTACACCGCGGTGTCCACACTCTTGGAACAAGAGCGACTGATGGGTACGAAGGATCAAGGGAAAAGGTCCGAAAGTTCATTAACGCAAAATCAATCGAAGAAATCATTTTCACCCGTGGTACCACTACTGCGATCAACACGGTAGCTGCAAGCTATGGCCGTGATAATCTTAAAGAAGGCGATGAAATCGTCATCTCTTATATGGAGCATCACAGCAATATCATCCCGTGGCAGCAGGTGGCAAAACAGACGGGTGCAACATTGAAATATATCGACTTGCAGGAAGATGGCACGATTTCACTTGATACTGTCAGAGAAACGGTGACAGATAATACGAAAATCGTCTCCATCATGCAAGTTTCAAACGTCCTTGGTGTCATGAACCCAATCAAGGAGATTGCCGAAATTGCCCACCAGAATGGGGCGATCATGGTTGTCGATGGTGCCCAAAGCGCTCCGCATATGAAAATCGATGTCCAGGATCTTAACTGCGATTTCCTCGCTTTTTCCGGACATAAGATGTGCGGGCCGACGGGTATCGGCGTATTATATGGAAAGAAGGCACTTCTTGAAAAAATGGAGCCGGTTGAGTTCGGGGGCGAAATGATTGATTTCGTAGGTCTTTACGAGTCAACATGGAAAGAGCTGCCGTGGAAATTCGAAGGCGGAACACCAATCATCGCTGGTGCGATCGGTCTGGGTGCTGCAATTGATTTCCTGAACGAGATCGGACTCGATAATATCGAGAAGCATGAACACGCTCTTGCGGCCTATGCGATGGATAAAATGTCTGAAATCGAAGGCATGACCATCTATGGACCGAAGGAAGCCGGCAAGCGTGCTGGACTCGTAACATTCAATATTGATGACGTACATCCACATGATGTGGCAACTGTATTAGATGCTGAAGGAATCGCCGTACGCGCGGGCCACCATTGTGCACAGCCTTTGATGAAATGGCTGAAGGCGTCCGCGACAGCACGTGCAAGCTTCTACCTGTACAACACAGAAGAAGATATTGACAAACTCGTAGCCGGACTTGTCAAAACAAAGGAGTATTTCAGCGATGTCTTTTAATAATTTAGATAACCTTTATCGTCAAGTTATTATGGATCACTATAAGAACCCTCGCAATAAAGGTGTTTTGGAAGAAGGCAGCCTGACAGTCAATATGAACAACCCGACATGCGGCGACCGCATCCAGCTGACGATGAAAGTCGAAGACGGCAAGGTAGCGGACGCAAAATTCGAAGGGGAAGGCTGCTCGATTTCGATGTCGTCTGCCTCCATGATGACGCAGGCGGTAAAAGGAAGACCTATCGAGGAAGCTTTAAAGCTTTCAACGGTTTTTTCTGACATCATGCAGGGAAAAGACTATGAAGAGGATGATCTGGACCTCGGGGATATCGAAGCACTGCAAGGTGTGGCGAAATTCCCTGCCAGGATCAAATGTGCTACTCTTGCATGGAAGGCAATGGAGAAAGGCCTGAAGGAAGAGGAAGACAGCCAATAAGAAAATCATCACCTGATGATTTTTTCCGAAAGGGCTGCGGGGGATTGGCCTGCAGCGAACAACTACAAAGCGGGAAACCCCGGTTTCCCTGCTTTAAGAATGGAGGAATTCGACGATGGCTAAAAAAATGCCAGAGATCGGTGATTATAAATACGGATTTTCCGATAAAGACGTTTCCATCTTCCGGTCTAAGCGCGGCCTGACGCGTGAAATCGTTGAAGAAATTTCAAAAATGAAGGAAGAACCCCAGTGGATGCTGGACTTCCGCTTAAAATCATTGGAGCACTTCTACAATATGCCTATGCCACAATGGGGCGGGGATATGGCTTCATTGAACTTTGATGAAATCACTTACTATGTAAAGCCTTCTGAGCGCTCTGAAAAGTCATGGGATGAAGTTCCTGAAGAAATCAAGGCGACTTTCGATAAGCTTGGTATCCCTGAAGCTGAGCAAAAATACCTTGCAGGTGTTTCTGCGCAGTATGAATCAGAGGTTGTTTACCACAACATGAAGGAAGAGCTTGAAGA
This sequence comes from Mesobacillus jeotgali, assembly GCF_031759225.1. Taxonomy (NCBI): domain Bacteria; kingdom Bacillati; phylum Bacillota; class Bacilli; order Caryophanales; family Bacillaceae; genus Mesobacillus; species Mesobacillus jeotgali. Next base: position 3,964,305 of record NZ_CP134494.1, on the reverse strand, counting down.
GCTGGGAATCGTCTTCAAAGACACAGATTCTGCTCTGAAAGAAAACGAAGACATTTTCCGTGAGCATTTCGGAAAAGTCATCCCTCCAACAGACAACAAGTTCTCAGCATTGAACTCTGCGGTCTGGTCTGGTGGATCTTTCATCTACGTTCCAAAGGGCATCAAAGTGGATACTCCGCTTCAGGCGTATTTCCGCATCAACTCTGAGAACATGGGCCAGTTCGAGCGTACATTAATCATTGTTGATGAAGGCGCGCACGTTCACTATGTTGAAGGCTGTACAGCTCCTGTTTACACAACAAACTCACTTCACAGTGCAGTTGTTGAAATCATCATCAAGAAGGACGCATATTGCCGTTACACTACGATTCAGAACTGGGCAAACAACGTCTTCAACCTTGTTACAAAGCGTGCGGTCTGTGAAGCGAACGCCACTATGGAATGGATCGATGGCAACATCGGTTCCAAGCTGACAATGAAATACCCGGCTGTCATCCTTAAAGGTGAAGGTGCACGCGGTATGACATTATCAATCGCAATTGCTGGTAAAGGCCAGCACCAGGATGCAGGTGCGAAAATGATCCACCTTGCACCAAACACATCATCAACAATCGTCTCAAAATCAATCTCAAAGCAAGGCGGAAAAGTAACATACCGCGGTATCGTCCACTTCGGACGCAAAGCTGACGGCGCCCGCTCAAACATTGAGTGCGATACGTTGATCATGGATAACAAGTCTACATCTGACACAATTCCATACAATGAAATCCTTAACGACAACATTTCTCTTGAGCATGAAGCGAAGGTTTCCAAGGTATCAGAAGAGCAATTGTTCTACCTGATGAGCCGCGGAATCTCCGAAGAAGAAGCAACAGAAATGATCGTTATGGGCTTCATCGAGCCATTCACAAAAGAATTGCCAATGGAATACGCAGTCGAAATGAACCGCCTGATCAAGTTCGAAATGGAAGGTTCAATCGGTTAATAAAGATAGATACGGAATCCACCTGCCTCGGCAGGTGGATTTTTTGCATGAAAGCACGTATGTATATGATATTATTGTCCAGTTAATAGAAGACGGTGCAATTAAGTGGTTGTTTCGTGCAATTGTCGTGATTGAACGTGCAATTAATTAAGTTAAACGTACAAATAATGCAATACAGTGTGCAATTATGATAGAATACCGTGCAATTAATCAAAAACAGTTTGCAATATCCACTTAATAGCGGATCCCAGGTTGTTTCTCCATTTCAATTATGGGGAAATATGCTATCATGAAGTTAAAATGGAGGTGCACAGATGATTATTGTTGGCTTAACGGGCTGGGGAGACCATGACAGTTTATATGAAGGCAAGGTTTCTCCGCGTGATAAACTGAAGGAGTACTCCAGCCACTTTCCGGCAGTCGAGGTCGATGCCTCTTTTTACGCTGTGCAGCCTGTGAAGAATGCCGCGAAGTGGGTAGAGGATACACCTGATAATTTTCAATTCATTGTGAAGGCATACCAGGGAATGACCGGGCATCAGCGCGGTGAGATTCCTTTTACCGATAAAAATGAGATGTTCCATGCATACAAAGAATCGCTGAAGCCATATCTTGAGGCGAATAAGCACGCTATGACGCTGTTCCAGTTTCCGCCTTGGTTCGATCTTCGCCGGGAAAATGTCGACTATTTGCGCTGGTGCCGAGACCAGATGGGGGATATTGATTGCGCCCTTGAGTTCCGGAACCAATCCTGGTTTGAAGGAGAAATGCGCGAAAAGACAGTGGATTTCATGAGAGAGGAAAAATGGATTCACAGCATCTGCGATGAGCCGCAGGCAGGAGAAGGCTCGATACCGACCATACTACAATCAACATCGAAGGATAAAGTCCTTGTCCGTTTTCACGGCCGCAATGTCCATGGCTGGAACAAAAAAGGAAGAGGCCAGGATTGGCGCGAAGTCCGCTATTTATATCGTTATAACCAGACAGAATTAAAAGAGTGGGCAGAAAACCTGCAAAAGCTGAACGAAAGCACGTCCCAGGTTTTTGCCTTGTTCAACAACAATTCCGGCGGGGATGCTGCGGACAATGCGAAACAAATACTGGAGTTATTGGAAATCGAATATGAAGGGTTAAACCCGAGGCAGCTTGATTTGTTTTAGACATTATTTACCCTCCTGGCACCATTCAGGGGGGCACTTGATTTTAACAAGAGGATGGATGTTTTCATGGAAGAGGTTATTCACATTTACCATACGAATGATTTGCACAGCCATCTGGAGCACTGGCCAAGCATCCATAAGCTAGTGGCCGAGCGCAGGCGCTGGCATGAAGGAGCAGGAGATGAAGTCTTTGTTTTCGATATTGGCGATCATATGGACCGCTGGCACCCGCTATCCGATGCGACAAGGGGAAAAGCAAACTGCCGTCTTTTGAATGAAGCTGGCTACGATGCAGCGACGATCGGGAATAACGAAGGCATCACTCTTCCATTTGAAGATCTGGATTCGATGTATCTTGAAAAAGATTTCGAACTGCTTGTAGCGAATCTTTATTACCAGGATGGAAGCAGACCGAAGTGGGCGAAGCCTTATCATGTATACATAAGCAATAGCGGGACGAGAATTGGTGTCATTGGCATTACGGTTAATTTTGCGCGGTTTTACGACCAGCTGGGCTGGAAGCTGAATGACCCGATTGATGAACTGAAACATTGCGTCGAAAAATTAAAAGATGAAACGGACGTAATTATCCTTTTATCGCATCTTGGCATCCATGATGATGAAATGATAGCCGGGATGTTCCCGGAGATTGACGTCATTCTTGGCGGACATACCCATCATATTTTACACGAAGGCAAGGAGGTTGGCTCCAGCTTGCTGGCAGGAGCCGGGAAGTTTGGCTACTATACCGGCCATGTGACCTTGAAGATTGACAGGGATACGAAGGAAATTTTACATAAGAAAGCCGTTCTTTACGATATGAATGAAGCGGATCAGGCTCAAGACGAACGGGAAATGGCAGAAGCGTATTTCGTCGAAGGCAAAGAGCTGATGGCAGAAACAGTTGCTATTTTACCAGAAAATCTAACGGCAGATCCCCTTCAGCATTCCGAGCTTTCAAAGATGCTCACTCAGGCATTGCGGGAATGGTGCGATGCCGATTGTGCGTTCATGAATGCTGGGATGATCCTTAAGGGGCTGAAGCAGGGAAATGTAACGAAATTCGATTTGCTGGAAATCTGCCCGCATCCAATCAATCCTTGTACAATCAGGATGTCAGGAGCAGAGCTAAAAGAAGTGCTCCTGCAGACAAGGGATGAAAAATGGCCACATCTCCAGATTAAAGGGCTGGGTTTCCGCGGCACCGTCATGGGGGTCATGGAGTACGACGGCATCGAGTTCCAGCCTAAAGGGAATTATACGCAGATTTTCATCAATGGAAAGCTGATTGAAGCAAAAGAGCATTATACGCTGGCCATCCCTGATATGTTAACCTTTGGCCGCTTTTTCCCGGAGATCCAGCGGGCTGAGGAAAAACGATACTGGCTGCCGGAGTTCCTTCGCAATTTGATTGAGTGGAAGCTTGCGACTTTATAGGATCGTTCAAAATGCAGGTTTATTTCACAGTGTTCAAAAAATAAACGGACAATTCCGCTTAAATTTGAAACAGCCCTTATTTTTATTAAAATAAGGGTTGTTTTTCCGTTTATTTCATCCAAATCGTTGGATATTGTCTTGTTTTTTGCAGTTAACCGGAATATCTCCGCTTATTTATGCTCCATGAGCATCCCTTACATACAATAGCCGGAAATTCTCCGCTTATGAATTCTCATACCTCTCTCAACAACAGCTTCAAAAAAAATAAACCGCAAGCTCACATCAATATTTTAGCAGAATATCACGCTTTCTCCTTCTCCATCATAGAGTGTTATTGGGATTGAAGGAGGGAGTTGTAATCATGATCGATATGTCACCTATTGAAATAGAAGGCAGGACATTCTTATGCATTTCAGTAAAACTGCCGAAAACAAACCTGCTGGTCGTTACAGGAGACAAGGGGTATATTATGTGCGGCGCTCTCGATGTCGCGCTTCTCAATGAAAAACTAAAGAGCAGAAAGGTGATTGCCGGCAGGGCGGTTGGCGTAAAAACAATCGAAGAATTGCTTGAAGCCCCGCTGGAATCCGTAACATATGAAGCGGAAAATCTTGGTGCCATAAAAGGGATGGTCGGCAAAGAAGCATTGCTGCTCATGAATTAAATAAAGACAGCCTGAATGGCTGTCTTTTCATTTAAATGTGAATAAATTATGGCAATGGTTAAGAAGAAATGTTGGCATCCGATATAATAACTGAACTGCTTTTTCCCAACTCAAAAAAATAAAAGGTATCACCACAGCTATAATTATTGTGATAGAATATAAAGAAAATATTGTCGTTTTATGTAAATTTTTCTTTTTTTGTGGCTTCGTCCTTAGACAATAGCCACTTCAACTAACAGATAAAGTAGGAATTAACATGAGACTCGTAGCCACCACTTCGGTAGAGGAAGGGGCTTTACTCGGAAAAGCCATCTATAATGACAAGGGCCAGGTTCTTTTAAACGTAGGGGCAAGGCTTGAGAGAAAGATCCTTAGGCGTCTTGAAGAGTTTGGTATTGACTATATTTATATCAAAGACCCTGACACAGATGATATTCTCGTGAAAAACTCCATATCAGATGAATCACGAATAAATGCAATCATGACAATCGGAGATACTTTCAAGCAAATTCAACTGGATACAAAGGTGTCGCAGACCTTTGTACTGGAAAAATCAGCGAGAACATTCAAGAAGCTGATCAGTGATTTGCTCGATGAACTGCAAAGAAGCAAAGAGCTGCTGAACTTGCTGTCCGATGTATTCCTGCATGATCATTATATTTTTTCCCATTCCTTGAATGTTACATTGTATGCATTGGCAATCGGAATTGAAATGAAGCTCACCCCAAAAGAACTTGAGCAGCTGGGGCTTGGTGCGATTTTACATGATGTTGGTAAAATGAAGGTGCCCGAGGAAATTTTATCGAAGCCAGGCAAGCTGACTGCGGAAGAATTCCAGATCATCAAGGCCCATGCCGAGGACGGATTCCAGATGCTCAGGAAAATCCCAACTGTCCCGCTTATTGTCGCCCATTGTGCTTATCAGCATCATGAGCGGTTGAATGGTGGAGGATACCCTCGTGGATTGAAGGAGGACGAAATACACCTATTCGGAAAAATCCTCGGTGTAGCGGATGTGTTTGATGCCGTCACCTCTAACAGGGTGTACAGGCCGGCCATGCTGCCGCATGAGGGCCTGGAAATCCTTTATTCAGGGGCAGACAGCCTGTTTGATCCGAAGGTGGTCGACGCCTTTCGCAGGGCTGTCGCGATCTACCCGGTTGGTTTGACTGTCATCCTGAGTGATGGCAGGAAGGGAGTAGTGGCCGAGCAGAATCCTGGCTTGAGCGAGCGGCCTGTTATCCGTATTCTTGAGGAAAATGGACAAAGAGTGGATCCATATCACCTCGACTTGAAGTCCAGCCTGTCATTGATGATTGTCAGCTGCGATACCATCATTAAATATGAGTACGCCAATAGTTATTAATTTTATATAGTCCATGTGGTAGAAGTACAAAGTTAATTATAGTTTTTAGGCTAGTTCCCCCCTTTGAAGCATACATATAGCTTTAGAGGGGGGATTTGTTTTGGCAAAATTCGGCCGGCGGCTGCCTCGGAAAGGGCCCTTGCCTTTCAGGTATGTATTCCTGCTGACATTCGTCTTTTTTTCCTTTTCAACAGCAGCAGGACTCTGGATCATAGATAAAGGGCTCGAGCCCACATTGATGAAATACGCAGAATCCCAGACAAGGAAGATTGCCACCCTGGTGATCAACAAGGCCATCAATAAAAAAATCGCCAGCGGGATGGATATTGATAAGGTCATAGAATTCGTCCCAGTCGATGGCGGAACGACCACTGTGGTAAAGTTCAACACTGAAATCATTAACAGGGTAAAAGCAGAAACGACCAATATTGTACAAATGAACCTGAAGGAAGCTGAAAGAGGGAATCTCACCTCGCTTGAGATGCTGTCAGATGTCGAACTCGTCACCGATGAAGAAGACCGGGAAGCTGGGATCATCTATTATGTTCCACTGGGCCAGGCAACCAATAATGCATTACTAGGTAATATGGGTCCGAGAGTTCCAGTGAAATTCAATGCGATCGGCGATGTCACAGCCGATGTTGTATGGGAGACAGAAGAACATGGAATCAACAATACACTGATCAATGTTTCAGTCAGGGTCAAAGTAAATGTGCAGATCATCATTCCTTTTGCGACCGAAATCGCTACTGTGCGGGAAAACATTCCGATTGGCAGCTTCTACTACCCAGGAAAAGTTCCACAGTTTTACAATGGCGGCGGAGATGCTTCACCAGCCATCCAGCTTCCTGGAGAATAAAAACAGTTGTCAAGTTAGCGATATTGTTATATTATAAAACCAATTGAATAATAAACCACATCATTCCGATGGGGTAGAGGCGCAGGATTCAAGAGTAAGCTGTGTGAGGATGACAACGTTGACCATAGCTGAAAGGGAATTTTGCCGAAGCAATATTAAGTGAGTCACATTTTCTATTGCTGGGGATACTTTGAACAAGAGTATCACTGTCATTATGGAGGTATATCCATAATGGGGAGCTACAGATCGTGATGGAGACACTAGTTGCTTATTAAGGGCAGCGATAGAATGTTCTCTATCGTTGCCCTTTTTTGTATTTTTTTAAAAGAAAGCAACTTAACTCTGTTCATGTAAAAGTTTCCCCCTGTCAAAAACAAGGAGGAGAAAGAGAGTATGGAAAACACTATTTTTTCATTGCTGCCGCCATTAGTGGCAATCCTGATGGTAGTCATCACAAGACGAGTGCTGCTATCACTGGGAACAGGCATCATCGCAGCGGCTTTTTTGCTAGCTGAATTCAATATCGCAGAAACATTTGCTATTATGTGGGACGCGGCCAAAGGAATCGTCGTCGCTGATGGGGAATTGAACACATATAGCTTGTACATCATCCTATTCTTATTATTATTGGGAACCATCACTGCGTTCATTTCCATTTCAGGCGGAAGCCGTGCATTTGGCGAATGGGCAATGAAGCGTGTGAAAACAAGGGTAGGAGCACAGCTTGTAGGTGCATTTTTGGGAATTATTATCTTCATTGATGATTATTTTAATGCTTTGGCTGTTGGCCAGATTACACGTCCGATCACAGACCGACAGAAGGTTTCGCGTGCAAAGCTTGCTTATATTATTGATTCAACTTCAGCCCCTATGTGTGTCATCTCACCAATTTCCAGCTGGGGAGCATACATCATTGCTTTGATCGGTACAATCCTTGCTGCTCACGGTGTAAATGAATATAGTGCGTTCTCTGGATTCATGCAAATCGTGCCTATGAACTTTTATGCTCTTGCAGCGTTAGCGATGGTCTTTATCGTAGCTCTTCGCAATGTTGAAATCGGGCCGATGAAACAGCATGAAGAACGTGCAATCATGGAAGGAATTGTCGTTCCTCAGGACAAGCCTATACCTGGCGAATTGAAGGATGACCTTCCAACAAGCTCGAAAGGAACAGTCGGAGACCTTGTATGGCCGATTATTGCCCTTGTCATTGGAACAGTTGGCATGATGCTTTGGACAGGCGCAAGCGCTGTTGAAGGTGAAGTGACCATTTTCGGGATATTTGAAAATACAGATGTAACGAAGTCGCTTGTCACCGGTGGTTTGCTCGGCCTTGCTGTTGCACTGATTCTATTCGTAAGACAAGCTTTCGTATTAAAAGGCATCAATGCAAATGTTTTTGGAAAAGGAATGGTGGAAGGCATTAAATCCATGCTTCCAGCAATCTATATCCTTGTCTTCGCATGGGTCATTGTTGATTTGATTGGCAGACTCGAAACGGGTAAATATCTTGCTGGTATTGTCGAAAGCTCTAATATCAATATTTCATTCCTGCCGTTCCTGCTATTCCTAGTAGCTGGAATCATGGCTTTCTCAACAGGAACTTCATGGGGATCATTCGGCATCCTGCTTCCAATTGCAGGGGATATCGCTGCTGCAGCTGATATTACGATCATGCTGCCAGCATTGGCAGCGGTGTTGGCGGGTGCAGTATTTGGTGACCATTGTTCACCAATATCCGATACGACGATCCTTTCATCAACGGGTGCTGGATCGCACCACTTAGACCATGTCATGACGCAGCTGCCATACGCTTTGATTTCTGCAGCGATAGCATCTGTCGGATTCCTGATCATTGGTTTCACAGGTAGCACTGTTGGTGCACTGGCGGCTGTGGCCATCCTGCTTATTGCTTTTGCTTTCATCTTCGGAAGCAAGACAACCCAGGAAGAAGTGTTAAAAGAAAATCTTGCAGAATAATGTTAAAGGCTGTCTGACTTTCAGACAGCCTTTTCATATTTTCAAGAAAGTGGGAATAGAATCCTGATTAATAGGGGCATTGGTATAGTTGGGAAAAATTTTATAGGAATATTTTTATTATGACGAAAATAATATTTTGACAAGCAATTAAAAACTAGCTATACTATTCCTAGACTAAATAATCTGAAAATATAAAACTTTCTAATTCATCAATATTTTCCAGGTGGTTAGAAGGCGAGGGGGATTAAAAATGGAAAATCGTCCACAGTGGGGAACAAGGGCGGGATTTATTCTTGCCGCGGTAGGATCGGCAGTCGGGTTGGGAAATATTTGGCGTTTCCCTGGTGTAGCTTATGAGAATGGTGGGGGAGCATTTTTCTTCCCGTACTTATTTGCACTCCTGACAGCAGGTATTCCGATTTTGATTTTGGAATTCACAATTGGTCATAAGTATCGTGGTTCTGCACCATTAAGTTACTTCAAAATGCGTAAAGGTGCTGAGTGGATCGGCTGGTGGCAGCTCGCTGTATCCTTTGTCATTTCTACCTATTATGCAGTCATCATCGCATGGGCAATGTCTTACGCTTATTTCTCATTAAGCAAGCAATGGGGCGACGATCCGCTGACATTCCTTGTCGGTGACTATTTAAAGGTAGTTGACGCTGGCCAGGTTGGAAGTATCGTACCTGGAGTATTCCTTCCATTAGTCATTGTTTGGGTCATCACTCTTGGTATCCTGTTCAAGGGAGTCAAGAAAGGTATCGAAGTTGCGAACAAGATTTTTATTCCTGCACTTGTTATTTTATTCTTTGTAATTGTCGTTCGCGCATTGACTCTGGATGGAGCCATTGATGGTGTCAACGCATTCTTCAAGCCAGACTGGAGCCAGATCTTTAATGGTAAGGTGTGGGTTGCAGCATATGGACAGATTTTCTTCTCTTTATCCATTGCATTTGCAATCATGATCACTTACTCAAGCTATCTGCCAAAGAAATCTGATATTACGAATAACGCCTTCATTACAGCTTTTGCTAACTCATCTTTTGAGTTGCTGGCTGGTATCGGGGTTTTCGCAGCATTGGGCTTCATGGCTATGTCCCAGGGAGCTCCAATCGATGAAGTGGTAAGCAAAGGTGTAATCTTAGCATTCGCGGTATTCCCGCAAATCATTAATGAGTTGCCGGCATTCAGTGCAGCGTTCGGAGTCTTATTCTTCGTCAGCTTGACACTGGCAGGTCTTTCTTCATTGATTTCAATCGTTGAGACATATGTTGCCGGAGTACAGGACAAATTCAATGTTTCCCGTACTAAGGCTGTTGCAATCGGAGGCGGTTTGTCTGCCTTGATCTCCATCCTGTTCGCTACACAGGGCGGCTTGAATTTCCTTGATACAACAGATGCATTCATCAATAACTATGGTGTTGCTCTTGCTGGTCTTGTAGAAGTAGTCTTCATTGTATGGGTAGCCAAGGAACTGACCAACTTGCAAAACCATGCTGATGCAATTTCTGATATCCGTCTAGGAAGCTGGTGGGTGATTTCCTTGAAATACATCACTCCAGTGGTACTGGGAATCATGATGGTCATGAACATCATGACTGATATTAAAACTAGCTATGGCGGATATCCGGTCATGTTCAATGTATATTACGGATGGTTAGTCGCAATCGCTGCGATTTTAGTCGGATTTATTTTCGCTAAGGCAAAGAAGTGGGATGCAGCTCTATATGAAGTTCCACAAGACAAGGGGGTTGCTAAATAATGGATGCTAGCGCATTAGTCATGATGGTCGTAGGCATGGTCGTTATTTGGGGAGGTCTTGCAGCAAGTGTGTTATATGCTGTAAAAAAAGCACGGTCATAAATTGGAAAGGCCAACCGGAATGGTTGGCCTTTTTGAATGCTTATTTTTTCTTCAGATTGGCTCTTTCCTGCCTTGCCCACATTTTTAAGTGAGGGTAGGGGTCAAAGGACCATTCGGTATAGCCATTATCTTTGTACATGCCATAATGAAGATGGGGAGGGAATTTTCCGCTTGTCCCCGGAGGTCCGTACCCTGAGCTGCCAACGCCGCCAATGACCGTGCCTGGTTCGACGATTTGTCCAACCTTGAGATCCTTTGCGAAGCCGCTCAGGTGGGCATAATAATGGTAGGTATTATTAATATCGCGGATGCCTACACGCCAACCGCCATACTTATTCCAGCCCTTCATTTCAACGATCCCGTACCCTGTCGCCCTTACCGGAACTCCATAGCCGGCAAAAATATCTGTTCCTTCATGTATCCGTCTGCCGCCCCAGCCACGGGCATCACCCCAAGTATTGTTATAGCTGTGGTTGCTTCTTAGTGGCATAGGAAAGACATGAGTGTCGAGGTCTAAACGCCCAAAGTGCTTGTAAATCATTGCTTTGCCAATGATGATACCAACAGTTTTATCACGCTTATAGTAGTTCCACAGCCCAATTTTTAAGTTTTCATGGTCTGTGCCATATGATAGCAGGTATTGGGCAAAAGCCTGGAGTACGTCCTCGTCATCCTTCAAACTTGCTTTGCCATCGCCATTTCCGTCAAAACCAATTCCATTAAAGAACTGAATGGAAACGGCATTGTCATCTTCAAGATTAGGGTTCAGGAGACCAGCCCATTCTTCCGGCTTAAAATAAACACCTGCAATACCTTCCGCCTTGGGTAAATCTCTTCTTGCCTGGCGGACATTCCGCTCATATTGGTCCACCGCAGCAATATAGTACCAGGGAATCTGGCTGACCGCTTCTACTTTGGTATAGAGTTCCATTCTCTTTTTATAAACATCCTCCTGGCTCAGTTCGGCTGCATATGCATGGTCACTCAACAGGACAGGGGAAAGTAAAAAAAGAACGATAACTGCTTTAAGGATTTTCACCGTAATCCTCCCTTCAGGATGTAGCCTATAAATTCCAGCATCAGCATAAAACACTGCCTCCGCTTTTCTTCTGTTAGTTTGCGATGATGGGGATTTTTCATAAATATCAAATAATGGTAATCGCAAGGAACCCAAGGTTATCGTACTTGTCGAGAGTTTTCCATTGTGTTAAAGTGACATCAGAGAAGCTGTATACCGGCCTTGATTTTTACATGGTGTTCTTGATGTAATGCAGCAGGAATGGAGTGAAAATAATGAGCAAAAAAGAGGTACAGAGAAAGCCTGAATGGCTGAAGATAAAGCTGAACACGAACGAAAACTATACTGGCTTAAAAAAGATGATGCGTGAGAAAAATCTACATACTGTTTGTGAAGAAGCCAGATGTCCCAACATCCACGAGTGCTGGGCAGTAAGACGGACTGCTACCTTCATGATCCTTGGGGATGTATGTACGCGTGCATGCCGTTTTTGTGCTGTAAAGACGGGACTTCCAACTGAGCTTGACTGGCAGGAGCCAGAAAGAGTGGCGGATTCCGTTGAGCTTATGAACCTGAAGCATGCCGTCGTGACTGCCGTTGCACGTGATGACTTGAAAGATGGGGGAGCAGCAGTTTTTGCCGAGACTGTCAGAGCGATCCGCAAGAAAAATCCGTTTACCTCAATTGAAGTATTGCCTTCCGACATGGGCGGAGTTGAGGAGAACCTGAAAACACTTATGGATGCACGCCCGGATATCCTGAATCACAACATCGAAACGGTAAAGCGCCTGACGCCAAGAATCCGTGCACGTGCAACGTACGAGCGTTCATTGGAGTTCTTGCGCCGTGCAAAAGAAATGCAGCCAGATATCCCGACGAAATCGAGCATCATGGTTGGCCTGGGCGAGACGAAGGAAGAATTGATCGAAGCAATGGATGACTTGCGTGCTAACAATGTGGACATCCTTACGCTTGGTCAATACCTGCAGCCTTCCAAGAAGCATCTTGAGGTACAGAAATACTATCATCCTGATGAATTTGCCGAGCTAAGGGAAATCGCGCTCAAGAAAGGCTTCAGCCATTGTGAAGCTGGCCCTCTCGTTCGTTCATCCTACCATGCTGACGAGCAGGTCAACTCTGCTGCAAAACATAGACAAGAGCTTGCAGAGCAGGAAGCCCAGCAAGCGTAATGAAAAGCGCAAGCGCCTTGTTCAGCCCCGAAAAGCGCTGGAGCTAGACTGTACAAAAGGGCAGTTTGTTGATAATCCTAAAAAAGAGTTCAGCATCCATCATGCTGAACTCTTTTCATTACTTCCCTTGATCCATTTGGTTTGAAAGATCGTCTTTATCTGTTTCTTCGTTCAGTTCGCCTTTGGCTTCACCATTTGCATTTTCGCCAGTTGTCATTGGACGGCCTTGTGGAGACTTAAGCATTTGTTTTACTACGCCATCAATCAATTCATCGACATCACGGCTATCGGTGTCGAGTGAAGCAAAGTTCTCGACTTCGTTGCGCAGGCTAGTGTCATCTGATACATACACGTGGAACCAGCGCGGAACAACAGACATCGCCATCCGCTTCACCTGATCGGCAGTCTCGTCACGATTTTGAGAATCTGTTGCGTATACAATCAGGACTTCCTCATCAGTAACAAGTGTGGATACATCATCCACATTTTGTGCCATCAAGCTGAATTTGCCGATCATGTCGGCGATTTGCTCTCGGTCGATTGCCTGGTATGCATTTTGACCATTATCTGCACCCATTACCCCAGTTCTTTGATGGCGCACATACCCGAAGTCCTCGCTTTTGTCCTTCATACCTTTGCGTCCATCTTCATTGTATAAATCTGGGCGCTCATCATTTACATTCAGTGTGTTGCCGCTCTGCTGGTAAATGCCAGCTCCGCCATCACGGCCGTTTGGTGAGGCTTGATTGTCTCCGGCCCCACATCCTGTCATTGCTACTGTTCCGCAAATACCAAGAGCCATTAATGCTTTTTTCAATTAAAACACCCCCTAATCATTAGAATGGCTTTGAAATTAATTTTTTTGCTTAGTAATTGATGGGGAATAAGTTATAATTAAGAAAAGCGCGAGCGATCCGGCTTGCTTTAAGGAAGCTGAAACTGTTACCGAAAAAGAGGTGGACCAATGATTTGCATCAATAACCTTTGCTACGAAATCGTGGATGAAGGACGAGATGGCTTTAACGAAGAAGCCTTTCGTGCGAGATATAGCGAAATTCTAACCAAGTATGACTATATTGTTGGCGACTGGGGCTACGGACAGCTAAGGCTAAGAGGTTTTTTCGATGACCAAAACCAGAAGTCAACTTTCGATACGAAAATCAGTACTGTCAGCGAGTACTTATATGAGTATTGCAACTTTGGCTGTGCCTATTTTGTTGCCAAGAAGGTAGCGAAGCAAGCTCAGGATAAATAAGGCAGGAATGCAAAATGCTCCAATCTTCAGGATTGGAGCATTTCTTGTCTCTTATAGATCGCTATACGGCGGCTGTTCACTTTCACTCGGATCATCATGGGTTGGGTGGGCACCCGCTTCTTTTCTTGGTGTTCCCTGATGAAGGGACTTGAACTCATAGTTGAAGTTGCTGTAGGTCCGCTGCCCCTCATGCCATGGCGTGCTTTTGCCCTCTACCGGTTCATCTTTCCGGAAGGGAGAACCATAGGCACCCTCGGGAAAGTCTTCGGCCGTTATATAGTTACGCTGCTTTTCGACATTGGAAAAATCAGAGTGCTTTTCACTGTCTTCCTTGCTCATGAAACTCACCTTCTTTTGCTTGTTGTCTTTTTAGTATTTCTTTGAAAAGACAATTCAAACAAACAGTTCGTTCCAGATTTAAAGGATCGGCCGCAGGAATGAGCGAAGTTCCTCTGCATCTTCTTCAGAAAGATTGTAGGCGTATTCTAGATAGCCTTCTTCATCGAGGTCATCCTGGCCAAGGATCGCAAATCGGCTTCCCTGGATATCCATCACGATGCTTTTGCCATAATACCGTCCAGTCTGCATGATGGCGAGGTCAAAGCGCTGATTCTCACCTACAAAGCTTACATAGCGCGTTTTTGTTTCTTCAGTATCATCATATAAAAAAAATTCTTCAGTCATCTTGATCCTCCTATATGTTGTGAAAAGTATGTATTTCCTCTAAACCATCACTAAGTGCGGTTTGTGTTCTAGGTGATGATGGGCTGTGACGCAATGAACCAAAAGTTTCTCCTCCATTTTCGACAGCATTCTCACTCAATATCAATCTTACCAGAAAAACAATCATTTCTGAATTTTTCAGTGGATTTTCTGTCATTTTGCAGTCAAGTTCAAGTTGTGACAGCTAGGGCAGGTTAAGAAGAAAAGCTGTCAAAAGAAAGCCTAACTTAAGACAGGTTTGGCGTGAGAAGCCGAAAAGCTGTCAAAAGATGTCCCAACTTAAGACAGGTTTGGAGCGAGAAGAAGAAAAGCTGTCAAAAGATGCCCCAACTTAAGACAGGTTTGGCGTGAGAAAAAGAAAAGCTGTCAGAAGAAAGCCCAACTTAAGACAGGTTTGGCGTGAGAAAAAGAAAAGCTGTCAAAAGAAAGCCCAACTTAAGACAGGTTTGGCCTGAGAAGAAGAAAAGCTGTCAAAAGAAGCCCAAACTTAAGACAGGTTTGGCGCGAAAAGAAGAAAAGCTGTCAAAAGAAAGCCTAACTTAAGACAAGTTTGGCGTGAGAAAAAGAAAAGCTGTCAAAAGAAGCCCAAACTTAAGACAGGTTTGGCGCGAAAAGAAGAAAAGCTGTCAAAAGAAAGCCCAACTTAAGACAGGTTTGGCGTGAGAAGAGGAAAAGCTGTCAGAAGAAAGCCCAACTTAAGACAAGTTTGGTGTGAGAAGAAGAAAAGCTGTCAAAAGAAAGCCCAACTTAAGACAGGTTTGGCGTGAGAAGCCGAAAAGCTGTCGAAAGATGTCCCAACTTAAGACAGGTTTGGAGCGAGAAGAAGAAAAGCTGTCAAAAGATGCCCCAACTTAAGACAGGTTTGGCGTGAGAAGAGGAAAAGCTGTCAGAAGAAAGCCCAACTTAAGACAAGTTTGGTGTGAGAAGAAGAAAAGCTGTCAAAAGAAAGCCCAACTTAAGACAGGTTTGGTGTGAAAAGAAGAAAAGCTGTCAAAAACAAACTCGTATTACGTGAGCCACTAACACAAAAGTCCCAATCCACGCCACTTTCATTCAAAGCCCCGGCTTAACCCCATTCTCACCATAAAAAAGAAGTAAAAATATTTCGAAATCCTATCTAGGAAAAAAGGTCTATTTTAGCTAAATATGGTACAATTAAGAAAAAGTTCTAGTCATCTTCTGAGAGGATTGAAACCTATGGCCCGCCGTCTTACTAGCATATTAGACAACCTGCTTGGTTGGGGGAAAATCATGTTGCCTCATTCATCCATTTGTTATTACCCTCCACAGTTCATTCTGAGAGATCCTGTAGTATCTGGCGTGAAAAAGGCTTTTAATAATGGATTTGAAGTTGCTGTTATTGCATATACGATAAAAAATCACCAGGAATTGGCTTCGCAGCTTGGTGATGAGAACTGGAAGTTTCATAAGGCTTTGAAGCGGCATTTCAAAGCGGTGATCGAGAGTGAGATTGATCGGGAGGACATGATTGTCCTGCATGATTACTATAGCGACAGCCTGAGCCTGTTCATGCGGATTGACCATAACCGCTATTGTGTTTCTGAAATCGATGTGAAAATGAAGAAAATCCTCAGGGAGGCGGAGAGCAGGATTTTCCTTGAGTATCCTACTATACAGCCTATCTTTGATACAGGGTTTATTTTTATCGATAAATCGGTCGGTTCCGTGCATGGTGCCGTCTTAAAGGCACATCAGCAAGCATTTGCGATGGCTGAGAAACGGATCCAGACACAATTCAATGAAATGGTCTATGAAATGAAGCGGATTATCGCGCAGCAAAATATCAAGCTTTTAGCGCAGCCGATCATAGACGTCAATACAAAGGAAATCCGCGCCTGGGAAATGCTGACCAGAGGGCCGGAGGGAACAGGGCTAGAGAGTCCACTCCAGCTTTTTTCAGTAGCCCGGCAGACGAATATGCTCTATGATTTGGAAATCATTGTGTTAAGAAAAACCTTTGAGCAAATTACATCGACTGGCTGCCTTGATGATATTTTCATCAACTTTACGCCGATTACCCTTGGCAATAACCGATTCGTCCGGGACCTGAAGAATCTGATGCAAGCTTACGGCAGCATCCAGCCAAACCAGATCACTTTGGAGATCACCGAGAGGGACTCGATTGAGGGAATTGATAATTTTATCTATAATATAAAGGTGTTAAGAGGAATGGGAATCAAAATAGCGGTCGATGATACTGGAGCAGGATATGCCAGCTTGAATACCATCAGTGAAATCATGCCGGATGTCATCAAGATTGACCGATCCGTCATTGAGAATATTGATAAGAACTCTGTGAAGGAATCCATGCTGAAGGGGCTGCTGCTTGTCGCCAAAGAAGCGGGATCCACGGTCATTGCGGAAGGAATCGAAAATGAGCATGAAGCATCGGTCCTCTCACGGAATAAGGTAGAATTGGCGCAAGGGTATTTTTATGCCCGCCCGGGATTGTTGAAAACCGTCTAGCATCTTTATGAGGTGATAATGAATGTACTTTGTCGACAGGGATCAAATCGAAGAAACATTGCAGTTTTTAGACAGGCAAATTGACTTTTTTGAAAGCAACGGTCCATGGGAATCGCCAATGGAAAAATCGGCCCTTGAGCGTGCGGCACATACGATGGTGGAAGCCGTACTCGATGTAGGCAACGCGATGATCGATGGTTTCATCATGCGTGACCCGGGAAGCTATGAAGACATCATTGACATTTTGGATGATGAAAAAGTGGTTACTAAAGAAATGAGCGCAGGATTGAAAAAAATCGTCCTGTTCAGAAAGATGCTTGTCCAGCAGTACACTGCGGTAGACCATGCCGGCCTGATTGACACCTTCAAGGCTGAGCTTCCTCATCTCAAACTTTTTTCAGTAAAAGTGAGAGAGTACTTAACGAATGAGTTAGGACCGGTCTCCGCTTTTA
This sequence comes from Mesobacillus jeotgali, assembly GCF_031759225.1. Taxonomy (NCBI): domain Bacteria; kingdom Bacillati; phylum Bacillota; class Bacilli; order Caryophanales; family Bacillaceae; genus Mesobacillus; species Mesobacillus jeotgali. The sequence goes on along the minus strand of NZ_CP134494.1, from coordinate 3,946,863 downwards.
AAAAGTAAATAGGACAGAGAGACCGTTATAATGGCGGTCTCTTTTCTATTTATATGTCCTTTGACTGGTGAACAGTGAGCTTTGTCCTTTGCACTTGCAGCCAGGCTTATATAAAATGGGAGTATTCGTTTTTGAACGACATGGGAACGATATAGTTAGGAGTGATGATCATGAAAAGATACAAAGGGTACTTAATTGATTTGGATGGAACGATGTATCGAGGATCAGAACGGATTGAAGCCGCTTCTGATTTTATAAAAAGGCTGATTGAGGCTGAAATTCCGTATTTATTTGTAACGAATAATTCCTCGCGGACACCGGCACAGGTGGCTGAAAAACTCCGCAGTTTTGATATCCCAACGACGGAGGAGCAGGTTTTCACGACAAGCCAGGCAACTGCCAACTATATTTATGAGCAAAAACAGGATGCGACTGTATATGTGATCGGCGAAGAGGGGATCCAGACAGCGATCCAGGAAAAGGGACTGAAATTTGCAGGGGAAGACGCTGATTTCGTTGTTTCAGGAATCGACCGCGGCATTACATATGAAAAACTGGCTGTCGGCTGTCTTGCGGTCCGGAACGGGGCAACCTTCATTTCGACCAACGGGGATATTGCCATCCCGACAGAGCGAGGCTTGCTTCCGGGCAACGGGTCACTGACTTCCGTCATCGCTGTATCCACACAGACTGATCCCATTTTTATCGGGAAGCCGGAATCGGTGATCATGGAACAGGCATTGAAGGTACTTGGAACTGAGAAAGAGGAGACGCTTATGGTCGGTGATTACTATGATACCGATATCCTCGCAGGCATGAGGGCAGGAATGGACACACTCCTTGTCCACACAGGAGTAACGACGAAGGAACTTCTGAAAGGCTATCAAGAAATGCCAACCTACACAGTGGATTCGCTGGACGATTGGGAAGTATAAAAGTAAGGGACTTGTGCCGTGGCAGGCATCGAGTCCCTTTTGTTTGCTCTAGCTATTAGTCCTCTACATTTGCTGCTCTGTGCGCCAGTCGGCTAGAAGCTGCGGCTGCAACTGCCCCGACGATATCATCAAGGAAGGTATGGCATTTGCCGGATTTTTCTTTATCATTAAGATCCGCCAGAATACCTGGTTTTGCTTTATCGATATAACCGTAATTGGTAAAGCCGATCGATCCATATATATTCACGATGGAAAATGCGAGGATTTCATCCACGCCGTATAAGCTTTCATCCGTTTCAATAATTGATTGCAGCGGTTCTCCAAGCTTCTTTTGCTCGGCGAGGATATCCAGCTGGATTCCTGTTAAAATCGCATTCTGTACTTCACGCTTGGATAGGACTCGTTCAACATTTTCAATACAGTCCTCCATCTGCAGGTTGGGATGGTATTTTTCCTGGAGGAAAAAGACGAGATTGGCGATATCTTCTATTTCTACTCCCCGTTCATGAAGCCATTTCCGGGCTGTTTCCTCTGTCATATGGATGGCGCGTTTCTTTTCTAACATCTGCATCACCTTTCTATTTTTAACTGGAATTGTCCAGCTCAGCGCCTAGCCCGTCGAGTCGCTTCGGTCCTGCCAATGAAGTCAAAGAGCGACTTCACTGTCAGGCCCTCCAGCGCTTGTCGCGGCTGAACAAGGCGCTTCCGCTTTTCTTTCAGCATACTCTTTATCCTATTTAACCTAAAATATTCCGCTTAATCCGTTTTAGTGAAAGAATTCATTCCTTTAAATCATTTCCAGAATGGTGCCTCTTATTCATTGCATTGTTCACACAAGTTTTTTAAAGCAAGACATATATTTGTAAAAGAGCGGCTTGGAAATGAGGTGCGATGATGTTTCAAAAGATGTTAAGAGAAGTATATGGGATTTCGGCAGATTCAGAAGTATCTCTTGGAAGATATCACGGATATAAGCATAATGAAGGGCTTTATTTGATTATGGACGCTAATAGTGCAAAAGAGCAAGAAATAAGTGAGCTGGCAAGGATCGCTGACCATATGCAAAAAGCGGGGGACCGGAATGTATCGGTGCTGCTCGCTGACAAACAAGGAAAGCAAATTTGTGATTGGGAGGGCAGAAAATATTGCGTGCTTGTAAACAGAGCAGTCCCGATGCCTGGAAAAATGAAAACAGGCAGGAAGCTGGCTAAATTTCATGCAAGAGGCCGGCAAATCCCGTTCAAGGTTGAAAGCATGAACAGGGTGGGACAATGGAAGCAGCTATGGGAAAAGCGGCTCGACCAGATGGAGAAGGTATGGAGCGGAAAGCTTTACACTGAACCGGAGAACGATTTTGAGAAAATGTTCATGGAGTCCTTTCCGTACTACATGGGATTATCTGAAAATGCCATTCAATATCTCACTGATACAGAGATCGATGATAAGCCGACAAGGGTTGACCATGGCACTGTTTGCTATGAGCGTTTCACGAATAATGTGTGGAGAGGAACCTATTTTGTCAAAAATCCATTTGAATGGGTATTTGACCACGCAAGCAGGGATCTAGCTGAATGGGTCAGGGATCGTTATTTTGCCAACATCCAGACGAGCCAGCCGGAAATCAAGAACTTCCTGGCAGAATACCAATCACTGACGATGCTGTCGCCTTTTTCATGGAGGCTGCTTTACGCCAGATTGCTATTCCCGCTCCATTATTATGAGACAGTTGAAAATTATTATATTACCCAATCAGAACAAACGAAGCGGCAGCTCGAGGACCGCCTGCGGAAGTACCTGAATCAAAGCGGTGACCATGAGCGGTTCCTAAGCCATTTTTATCAACTTAGCGAGGCACCGGTAAAAGCGGCGAAACTTCCTCCGGTCGATTGGTTATTACGATAGTCGAAGCTTTTCTCGGTAAAGAAAGTGTGGATTGTGGTAGAATAAAATTATTCTATTATATTAAACGCTTTCAAAGGAGACAGACAATGAAACACTATGTGTATATCACCAGGAAATTGCCTGAAGAAACAATTGCCGATCTCACTGAGCTTTTTGATGTGAAAATGTGGGATCATGAAGATGTCCCTGCCCCAAGGGAAGTTATTTTAAAGGAAGCCGAAAAAGCCAGTGCTTTGATCACGATGCTATCGGACAAAGTTGATGAAGAAGTATTGTCTGCAGGTGAAAACCTGAAAGTGATCGCCAATCTGGCAGTTGGCTTTGATAATATTGACCTGGAAGCAGCGACAAGGCGCGGAATCATCGTGACGAACACGCCGGATGTGCTGACAGAAACAACAGCAGACCTAACATTTGCTTTGTTGATGGCTTCAGCCCGACGAATTGTCGAAGCGGCGGAATATATAAAGGCTGGCAAGTGGGGAGGCTGGAGTCCGTACCTGCTTGCCGGGCATGATGTTTATGGAAAGAAAATCGGGATTGTCGGCATGGGTAAAATAGGAGAAGCTGTCGCGCGCAGGGCCAAAGGCTTTGGCATGGAAATCCTTTACCATAACCGCTCCCGCAAACCTGAAGCTGAAAAAGAACTGGGCGCTGTCTATAGTTCATTCGAGGATCTTGTGACAAAATCTGATTTTGTAGTATCACTTGCTCCGTTGACGCCGGAAACGAAAAATCTTTTTACAGCCGATGTCTTCACGAAGATGAAAAAGAGCGCTATTTTCATTAATGCTGGCCGCGGCCCGGTTGTGGACGAGCAGGCATTATATGATGCGCTTAAAGATGGGGAAATTGCAGGTGCTGGACTTGATGTCTTTGAAAAAGAACCTATTTCCGCCGAACATCCATTGCTTCAATTGCCAAACGTGACGGCGATTCCTCATATCGGCAGCGCAAGCACCGAAACGAGGACAACCATGATCAAGCTGTGCAGCACAAATGTTAAAGCCGTCCTGACAGGAGACAATCCAAAAACAATTGTAAATAAAGAAGTGCTCTAATAAACTTCAAATCCTTCCTAATCTTTGGGAAGGATTTTTTATGCTATGAATTTTTGTAATTTTCTATCCTTACAGCCACATATGATTAAGCGTTTACAGAGGGAAGTGCCCCCAAAATATTCCTTGTAAAAGCTGTTTTTGGTCTATATAATGTCTACTATATAAAAACAATTGTTCATTCAGTATAGACACAAAGAGAGGGGAAGATGAAATGCAGGCAATCTCGGTTGGACTTCTAGGTTTGGGAACAGTAGGGTCAGGTGTGGTCAGGATTATCGAAAACCATCAGGATAAATTGATGCACCAGGTTGGGTGCCCGATTAAAGTGAAGAAAATCCTCGTTCAGGATGTGGATAAAGAAAGGTCGGTAAAAGTGGACCCTTCTCTCCTGACGGTGAATCCAGCTGATATTATGGAAGACCCGGAGATTGAGGTAGTCATTGAAGTTATGGGAGGCATTGAGGATACTCGTGAACATTTGCTTCAGGCATTAAGGAGCAAAAAGAATATTGTGACGGCAAACAAGGATTTGATGGCCGTCCATGGTTCCGAGCTTTTAACCGTTGCCAATGAAAATGGCTGCGACCTCTTTTTTGAAGCGAGCGTGGCAGGAGGAATCCCGATCCTGCGCAGTCTGGTAGATGGTCTTGCGTCTGACCGGATCACAAAGATGATGGGGATTGTGAATGGCACAACAAACTATATTTTAACGAAAATGAGCCAAGAGGGACTGGCATATGATAGCGTGTTGAAGGAAGCGCAGCAGCTTGGGTACGCAGAGGCCAACCCTGCATCTGACGTAGAAGGACTGGATGCGGCACGTAAAATGGCGATCATGGCCTCATTAGGCTTTTCGATGAAGATTGACCTGGATGATGTCAAATTCAAAGGAATAACTGCTGTAACCGAGGAAGACCTTCAATATGGGAAACAACTCGGATATACAATGAAGCTGCTCGGCATCGCCGTCCGTGAGGGCAATAAAGTCGAGGTGTGCGTAGAACCGGCATTGCTGCCGTCCTCACACCCGCTTGCTTCCGTCAATAATGAGTATAATGCGGTGTATGTGTATGGAGAGGCAGTCGGGGAGACGATGTTTTACGGTCCAGGAGCGGGAAGCCTGCCAACCGCGACAGCAGTGGTCTCCGACCTTGTAGGCGTCGTCAAAAATATGCGTCTTGGCGTTAATGGCAGTTCTTTTATCACTCCACAATTTGAGAAGCAGCTGAAGGATGATGGCGAAGTGAGTTCAAAATACTTCCTGCGACTTCATGTCCATGACGAAGTAGGTGTATTCTCTGAGATCACCTCCCTTTTCGCAAACCATAATGTCAGCTTTGAAAAAATTGTCCAGACTCCTTTGAAGGAAGAAGAGCTTGCGGAGATTGTGGTCGTTACTCATCAAGCTTCCCTGAAAGATTACCAGAATATTTTAATGGAGCTGCGCGACCTTAGGGTTGTGAAGGAAGTCAAAAGCTCTTACAGGGTTGAAGGAAGTGTCAGCGCATGAGGTGGCGGGGGCTGTTAAGTGAATATAAGGAATACTTGCCAGTCAATGCCGATACACCAATGCTCACCCTTCATGAAGGGAATACCCCGCTGATCAGGCTCGACCAGCTGTCAGAAGAGTGGGGAATTGATTTATATGTAAAAGTAGAAGGAGTGAATCCGACGGGTTCCTTTAAGGACAGAGGGATGGTCATGGCGGTCGCCAAAGCGAAGGAAGCAGGCAGTGACACTGTCATCTGCGCCTCGACAGGCAACACTTCTGCCTCTGCGGCAGCTTATGCGGCAAGGGCAGGAATGAGGTCGATCATCGTCATCCCTGATGGAAAAATCGCAATGGGCAAACTCGCACAAGCCGTGATGTATGGCGCAAGCATCGTTTCAATCGAGGGAAACTTTGATGAAGCATTGAAAATGGTCAGGGCGATCAGCGAAAACGAGCCAGTCACATTGGTGAATTCCGTCAATCCATACCGCATTGAAGGGCAAAAAACGGCAGCCTTTGAAATTTGTGACCAGCTGGGCGGAGCACCTGATATCCTTGCGATCCCTGTAGGTAATGCGGGAAATATCAGCGCTTATTGGAAAGGCTTCAAAGAATACAATGCCAGCAAGCGTACTGGTTTGCCGCGAATGTTCGGTTTTGAGGCAGAAGGTGCGGCCGCGATTGTCAAAGGGCAGCCGATAGAACAGCCGGAGACGATCGCAACGGCCATCCGCATTGGCAACCCGGCAAGCTGGGACCTCGCCGTCGCTGCCCGGGATGAATCGGAAGGAAAGATCGATTTCGTGTCGGATGAAGAAATCTTACAAGCATACAGCCAACTGGCTGTTTCGGAAGGGGTTTTTGCAGAGCCAGGGTCGTGTGCATCGCTCGCAGGCATCCATAAACTTTTACAGCGAGGAGACATACCTCGTGGCTCTAGAATAGTTGCCGTGCTGACTGGAAACGGATTGAAAGATCCTTCAACAGCAATTGACATCAGCTCCATCTCACCAGTGCTGCTTCCAAATGACGAAAGGATCGTCGGCGATTATATCAGGGGAGTGGTCAGTCAATGAGGGGCATCGAGGAACCATTGGCAGCTGCTGGGGGCAGGAACCCTTTAGCTGAGGGCACCATGAAAGAAGCTGCAACTGAAAAAGGGGAACCACTAGCTGGCGAGAGCAGGAGCGCATTAGCTGCTGAAGGTGGAAAACCACTGGCCGCTGGTAGCAGGAGCCCTTTAGCTGCTGAAAGAGGGAAAACATTAGCTGCTGCAATACGAAGGGGGCAAGTCTTGTCCGTAAAAGTTCCGGCCAGCTCTGCGAACCTGGGCCCCGGTTTTGACTCACTCGGTGTCGCTTTGAACCTTTACATGGAAGTTCATGCTGAAATAAGTGACAAATGGGAAGTTGTTCCTCTTTCCGATTCCTTGGCAGGGTTTCCTGTAGATGAGAAAAACTTCATTTGCCAGATCGCAATCCAAACAGCGGAGTTGTACAAGCAAGCAATGCCTTCGTTACATGTATCTGTAAAAAGCGATATCCCGCTTGCGAGAGGACTTGGTTCCAGTGCAGCAGCGATTGTCGCGGGGGTAGAACTGGCCAATGAATTCTGCGGGCTGCAATTGACGCGATATGAAAAGCTGGCCGTGGCCACCCGGTTCGAAGGGCATCCGGATAATGCCGGAGCGAGCTTGTTTGGCGGCGTCGTAGTCGGCAGTCAAACAGGGGACGAGGTTGATTTAACGGTGCTTGACCAGGTTCAATTTGATCCGATTCTTGCCGTGCCGAAACAGGAGCTGCTGACGGAAACGTCCCGCGATGTCCTCCCAACAGTGATGGATTACCAGCGCAGCGTCCAGGCAAGCGCTGTTGCCAACCAGCTGCTTGCTGCTTTGATGATAAAGAATTGGCCGCTGGCAGGTAAAATGATGGCAGCAGACTTGTTCCATCAGCCATACAGGAAAGCACTTGTGCCCTTTTTTGAAGAATTACAGGAAAAGGCGATCCAATCAGGAGCATTCGGTGTTGCCTTGAGCGGAGCGGGACCATCGATCCTCTGCCTGGCACAACCCGGCAGAGGGGAAGAAGTCGCAGAAAAATTGAGGCAGCGTCTCGTGGGGATGGAGATTTTCAGCCTGAAGATTGATCAGGACGGGTGTAGGTCATCCATCATTTAGACGAAAAAAAGCGGTTTTGCCATTGTTGGCAAAACCGCTTCAGTTTGTCGACAAAAGGGGTTCGGAATGGTCTCATTCCGAACCCCCTTTTGGATTTCGTCGGATGTTTTAAAGAAAATAGACTCTCTTCGCTATACTTTTAGGCCATTACTGGACTTCTCCAAGTCCAGTTGGCCATCTTCTTCAAGTTCAAGGCAGCGAAAGTAAGCATCGCCTGCATCGACAATTTTTTAAGCCCCCTTAGGGTTGTCCAACGCATGCCATGCTTTTCTTTTGCATCTGCGAATACGCGCTCTATGGTTTCCTTACGCTTCGCATAGATTTCTTTTACTTCCTGCTTGTGCCTCAAGTGGTCCGTTTCTTCCACATACTCCTGCCAGATATGGCGAGTTACCACCTTTTGATGATCCTTGCTTTCTGTACATTGCGCTAAAAACGGGCAGGTTGCACAGATGTGTTTTGGGGATTTATATTCACGATACCCCTCTTTTGTGGTGGTCGAATACTTCAGGATCTCACCGGCAGGACACAAATAACAGTCGTAGAATTCGTCATATACATAGTCATATTTACGGAAGAATCCGTCCTTCGTTCGCGGTCGTGTATAAGGCAAAGCCGGAGTCATTTCGTTTTCCATCAGGAACTTCGTAATAGCTGGAGTTTTATAGGCTGCGTCGGCCGCAACGGCTTTGGGCTTTCCGACTTTCTCTATCACTTGTTCTACCAGTGGCTCAAGAATCAGGCTGTCATGCGTGTTACCAGGTGTAACAATTGTCCCCAGGACAAATCCGTTACGGTCTGATGCCGCATGAAAGGAGTAGGCAAACTGTTTTGTGCGCTCGTCTTTGACGTAGTATCCACTCTCCGGATCGGTCGTGCTTTCCTTGATTTCCTTTGACTCTTCCTTATCAAATTTATCAGGAGGAAATGGCTTCTTCCCATGGTCTTCCCGATCCAAATTGATTTCTTCCTGGAGTTTCTCCTGATACGCTCGTGTTTCCTTACGCACCACTTTCTTCTCGAATTTATGCTTATTCGCACTTGCTTTTACATGGGTTGAATCAATAAAGACATGTTCAGCACTAATAAGTTTCTTATCAGCTGCGGTCTTAAGAATTCGATAGAAGATCTGTTCAAACAAATCGGTATCTTTAAAACGGCGTTCGTAATTCTTCCCGAAGGTGGAGAAGTGGGGCACTTTATCATGGAATCCATAACCTAAAAACCAGCGGTAGGCCATATTCGTTTCTACTTCGGCAATGGTCTGGCGCATGGAACGGATGCCAAAGGTATATTGAATGAAGGTAAGTTTAATTAAAATCACAGGGTCAATGCTTGGGCGCCCTACTTCCGAATACACATCCTTCACCAATTCATAGATGAAAGTAAAATCAAGGGCTGCTTCCATCTTGCGGACTAAATGTTCCTGAGGAACCAGTTGGTCTAAAGCAACCATTTCTAATTGATCTCGTTGGATTGGATTATTTTTCGAAAGCATATTTATCACCTCAAGCGTTATATATATCTATTTTAAAAGAGACTTATGGTTAGTTCCACACTAAGTTGATGAATTCTGTTGATTGGAGTGGAAGGCGCGTAGACTCCTGCGGAATCAGACGGACAGGTGAGACCCCGCAGGCGCCAACGGCGACGAGGAGGCTCACCGCCGGCCCCGCGGAAAGCGAAGCGCCTGGAACGGAAATCAACAGCCCCATTCGAGCACCATCCAAAAAAAGACTGTAAACAAACAGGATTTTCATCGAGTTTGTCTACAGTCTGAAGCGGTTTTGCCATTGTTGGCAAAACCGCTTTATTATTGGTTAATTAGAATACCTGTTCAACCTCAACAACACCAGGTACTTCCTCTAAAAGTGCGCGTTCGATTCCAGCCTTAAGCGTAATTGTGGAGCTCGGGCAGCTTCCGCATGCACCTAGCAGGCGAAGTTTAACAATGCCATCCTCAACATCAACTAGTTCACAGTCTCCACCATCGCGAAGAAGGAATGGGCGCAATTTATCTAATACTTCCTGTACTTGCTCAAACATTTGCTGTTCAGTCATGCAAATCGACTCCTTTCATAATACTTATTATAATCTTATCGGCCGGAAAAATCTATCCAATTAACCGAAAAACCAGCGAACACAGTTTTTTCCTTATGCATCTTTTTCATCGTATAGTAAAATAAAAGAAAATAACAGGGGGTAATTGATAATGGAACGCAAAGAGGTAGAAATCGTCGTTTACGGTGCAGAAGTATTATGCCCAAGCTGTGTGAACCTGCCATCCTCAAAAGAAACATATGAATGGCTTGAAGCCGCGATCAGCCGCAAATATGCAGACCAGCCATTCAAAATTGTTTATGTTGATATCCATAACCCTCCAGAAGAGGAAGCGAAAAAGGAATTCGCCGAAAAAGTGATCGAAGAAGACATGTTTTATCCTGTCGTTCTGCTCGAAGGCAAGATCGTCGGCGAAGGAAACCCGAAATTGAAAACCATTTACGCAGAATTGGAGAAGTACGGGTATGTTTCAGCGTAATTCTGTAGAGAGCATTCCGAAATGGGGTGCTTTTTTCTTCATTTGGCGGAGCATTTTAATGATTCAATATGTGGTAAAATATTTATTTGGCGAAGTTCACAACTTTATTGGCGTTTTTTTTAATTTATTGGCGAAACCGACCAGTTTATTGGCGAAAATCTGATTATATTGGCGAAGTTCACAATTATATTGGCGAACTGGAAATTTCCACTGATTTTTACCAGTTAGGAAAAAATAAAGAACCGGGCACCCTCGCCCGGTTCACAAAAATGATCAACCATTATGATATTTATACATCCACAAGATCCCTGACTTCAACAAACGTGCGACGCGGCCTGTTATCGGGCGTTCGGCGACAAGGCCGAAGCCGTGTTTTTTGCCGAGTGAACCGATGACGCCTTTCAGTTTGATCGGCGGGAAGGATTCTGGCGGTTCTTCACCTTTCCAGCGTTTTTGCAGAACCTGGACGATTTGTTCTGCCTGTCCTTCCGCAAGCTGTGCACTTGGTGCGTGTGGCAGGCTTGCGCAATCCCCGACGATATAAACATTTTCATAGCCTGGCAGATTATGCTGCGGAGTGACTACTGCGCGGCCCATGCCATCTTTTTCAACGTCCATCTCGCGGACAAGTCGATTAGCCTGGATACCGGCTGTCCATACAATCGCGTCGCATACAATCGGCTCATCGTGATTGTAGAGGACGTTTTTTTGCACTTCCGTGATATTCGCATTGTTGATGATTTCTACATTGTGATTATCAAACCAATTTTCCACATAGGTGCTAAGGCGCTCAGAGAAAGCGGAAAGGATATGGTTTCCACGGTCAAAAAGCTTTATTTTCAAGTCTTTGCGGCTTTCCGCCAATTCGCTTGCAAGCTCAACACCACTTAATCCTGCGCCGACGATTGAAACGGTTGAACCAGCCGGCAAATTGTTCAGTGCCTGATAGGTTGCACGGGACTTTTCAATGGATTGGATGCTGTATGTGAATTGGTCGGCTCCTGGGACATTGTGATATTTATCTTCACAGCCAAGTCCGATAATAAGGTCATCAAACTGAACGGATTCATCGCCCTGCAGCTCCACCTTGCGATCCTCGAGATTGATGGCAGTGACTTCAGCATATTTTAACTGAAGGCGGGGGTGCTCAGGAAAGGATACCCGGATATGCTGGTCTGAAATCGTACCTGCAGCCAGGGCATAATATTCTGTTTTTAAACAATGGTATGGAACACGGTCAATCAACGTGATTGATACATCTTCCGGCAGATCATTCGGCAGCAATTTATGAAGGACGCGCATGCCGCCGTAGCCGCCGCCAAGAATAACGAGATTTTTCATGTGAATTTCCCCTTTTTAACTCATCGAAAGACAGTTAATGAAGTTTCTCCAGCTCGTTCTACAAATCCGTAAACGGATACATTTTTCGATATTATTCTGAGATATTTTTATGTTCAATAAATCACCATAAAAAGTATAACGAAATTGTGACAAAATAACAACAATTTTGTGGATGCCACAAGCCTCGGAAATTGACGATTTGCCTTAAAAAGGGTACGATTAAAAATTAGTAGAGAGGTGAAACAAATGATTAAGCCAATCATTGAATTCTGTATCAGCAATCTTGCCAGCGGTTCCCAGGCTGCAAGGGCAGAGCTTGAACGAGATCCTGACCTTGATGTCATCGAATACGGATGCCTTGGTTATTGTGGGAAATGCGCAATGTCAATGTTTGCGCTTGTAAACGGCGATCCGGTGGTCGGCGACACCCCTGATGAGCTGGTTGAAAATGTTTATAAATACCTGGATGAAAATCCGATGTTTTAATAGATAAAAAGGCTGGCATGGATTACACCATTGCCAGCCTTTTTCATAGATTTCTTCAAATGGGTGCTTCCCCTGAGGGAGGTGAACTCAGTTGCCTCCAACCATTTGCTTTTCCCGCATCTCCTGCCAGCGTTCCTTTGCGAGCGCGATTATTTGCGGTTCGGCAGACTGTCTTTGTTTTTCGATTACTCTTGAGAAAAATCGCACGGCATCCTGTGTTTGCCCGACTCTTCTGGAGAGTTCCCCGATCAGGTACATGAGGCGCAGTTCGGATACCTGGGTTCCTTTATAGTCGCCAGTGCTGTACGACTCTGTATATTCCTTGAGGGCAAGTTTTAAAAAGCGCATTTCCTGGTCGTGGTTTTCTGATGAGCGATACAGCCAGGCAATTCGGATGTAAAGGCCGGCTGACACTATATGCTTCTCTTTTTTCAGCATCGAACAATAGGCTGCTAGCTTGAAGGTATTGACTGCCTCCTGGATTGTCCGCTCCTCACCATAGTTATGAGGGACCCACTGGCTGCAGATTCTTTCCTGGATGATTTGTTTAGCTCCAGGCGGGAAATAATGGCTGAAGTCGTCTGAGAAGGAATAGCCACAGTCAGGGCAGACATTGATATAGTAAAAATTTGGATTTTCAAAACCATCGGCATACAGAGGGGCAAAGTCAGTATCAAAGCGGAGGACTTTTACAAAACGGGAGCGAACCTTCTTGGTCGTGAAGGAATTCTCGCACATTGAGCATGTGTACTTTTTATCGTAGAGAGGTACTAATTGAGTCATCATCGACACCTGCCAATTCTCCTGGGATTTCAAAACGAGGTTTGGGTATATTATACCAATTTTATCGGCTGTGGAGTGGGAAACTTGAAGAGAATTCTTTTTCGGCTCGATTGGTTGAGGAATGGAAAAAGTGTGAGTATACTAAGAAGAAAGGGATCAAGGAGGTTTTAAAATGGAAAACATTGTGATTCTAACTGAAGAAGCTGCTTTGCAGGTTAAAGATATGATGAAACAAAATGAGACGGAAGACGCTTACCTTCGCGTTTCAGTAAAAGGCGGCGGCTGCAGCGGCCTTTCTTATGGCATGGGTTTCGCCCATGAAGTGGAAGAAGGCGACACTCAGCTTGAGCAGCATGGCATCAAAATCCTTGTGGATAAGGAAAGCGCACCAGTCCTGAATGGTACGAAAATTAGCTATAAGCAATCGTTGATGGGCGGCGGCTTCACAATCGACAACCCGAACGCGATCGCATCATGCGGCTGCGGTTCAAGTTTCAAAACGGCAACCCGTGAAGGAACGCCTGAAGAATGTTAAAGAAAAAGCAAGGTCCGCGGACCTTGCTTTTTTTGCATTAAGAGAAGCGCTTGTGCTTTTCTCTATTATTTAAACATTGAAGAACTGTGAAGCGGCTGTGTCTTCGCTTTCGGATCCATGTAGGATTTAGCGTTGTTGACAGCTGTCGGAGCTTCACCGAATCCTGTTGCGATCAGCTTGACCTTCCCTTCGTATGTGCAGATGTCTCCTGCAGCATAAACGCCCGGGATATTCGTTTCCATTTTCGAGTTGACGACAATGGAGTTCTTTTCGATTTCTAGGCCCCACTCCTTGATTGGTCCAAGAGAGGAAACGAAACCGAAGTTGCAGATAACTGCGTCAACGTCAACGGCTACAGTATCTTCGCCATTTGCGTCCTTAAGGACGATTTGGCTGATTGCATTGCCATCACCAATCAGTTCTGTTGGCACATAAGGTGTCTTGATATCAACTTTAGAGTTTTGAAGGTTTTCGACACTGTGCTCATGAGCGCGGAACTTGTCGCGTCGGTGGACGATGGTTACTTGTTCAGCGATTGGCTCAAGCATCAATGCCCAGTCAACGGCTGAATCGCCTCCGCCCAGGACAGCAACCTTTTGGCCAGCGAATTGATTTAAGTCGTCGATAAAATAGTGCAGGTTCTTGCCTTCATATTGGGCAGCGCTTTCAAGTTCAAGTCTGCGAGGCTGGAACGCACCGTTTCCTGCTGTGATGATGACTGTTTTTGTATAGTGAACTTCTTTATCAGTAGTTAGTTTAATTGTTCCGTCTTCCAGTTTTTCCAGCTTTTCAACTGATTGCTCAAGAGCAGTAGCCGGCTCGAATTTCGCCATTTGCTCTTTCAGGTTGTTGATCAGCTCCTGGGCACGAACCTTTGGAAAACCGGCAACATCATATATGTACTTTTCAGGATAAAGTGCTGATAATTGCCCGCCTAATTGCGGCAAACTTTCAATAATCTTAACAGATGCTTGTCTCATTCCGCCGTAGAAAGCAGTGAACAGACCAGCAGGCCCCCCGCCGATAATCGTGATGTCATAAACTTTTTGATCTTCTTTCACTCCATATCCCCCTCACATGTAGTAAAATTGCTCCAATTTTTATAATACCATAAAACGTAAAAATAAACTCCTAATCATAATAGAAGAATCCTTGTGGAACAATATATTTCATAGGAAAATCCCTTTATATGACGGAAAAATAGTGAAATCAGCCTATTTTCTGAATATTTCTAAGTTAACTCAATCGCTTGAAAATGCGACGCAAAAAGAATAAGATGGATGATAGGCAATAATGTTAAGATTTTGTGACATTTTTAGGACATTTTTTTGAACATTATAGTGAATAATATCACAAACTATCCGGAAAAAGATGGCGGCAGATAGAGATGAGCCATTCGACCAAAAATATTTTAAAAAGGTGGAAGTGATCACTTTGAGAAAGCCAAAGATCGTAATTTTAGGAGCAGGATACGGGGGATTAATGACAGCTACCCGTTTGCAAAAAGCTGTAGGAGTAAACGAAGCTGATATTGTCCTTATCAACAAGAATGATTACCACTATGAAACTACATGGCTGCATGAAGCATCCGCAGGAACTTTGCACCATGACAAAGTCCGTTATGATGTGCGTGATGTAATCGATCGCCATAAGGTCGAGTTCGTCCAGGGTTCTGTTGAAGAAATCAAGCTGGAGGAAAAGCGAGTAATCCTTGATAGTGGCGACGTCGTATATGATTACCTGGTCATTGCCCTTGGTGCTGAACCTGAAACTTTTGGTATTAAAGGCTTGAAGGAGTATGCTTTCTCTATCGTCAATGTCAACTCAGCCAGACAAATCCGTGAGCATATCGAGTATCAATTCGCTACTTACAATACGGAAGCGGAAAAGAAAGATGAGCGCCTGACAATCGTTGTTGGCGGTGCCGGCTTCACAGGAATCGAATTCCTTGGTGAGCTGACAAACCGAGTTCCTGAGCTTTGCCGTGAGTATGATGTAGATTACCATAAGGTAAAAATCGTATGTGTCGAAGCTGCACCAATGGTACTTCCTGGCTTCGATCCAGAACTAGTGAACTATGCGGTTGCTACGCTTGAGAAGAAAGGTGTGGAATTCCGCATCGGTACGGCAATCAAGGAAGCGACTCCAGATGGTATCATCGTTGCTAAAGGCGAAGAAGAAGTTGAAGAGATTAAAGCTGGAACAGTGGTTTGGGCTGCTGGTGTCCGCGGAAACTCTGTCATCGAAAAATCAGGCATCGAAGCAATGCGCGGCCGTGTAAAAGTCCAGCCAGACCTTCGCTTGCCAGGATCAGAAGATGTATTCATCGTCGGGGACTGCTCATTGATCATCAATGAAGAAATCAACCGTCCATACCCTCCGACTGCACAAATCGCAATGCAGCAGGGTGAGGTTTGTGCAAGAAACATTGCAGCTCTAGTTCGTGGTAAATCCGAGCTTGAAACCTTCACTCCAGATATCAAGGGAACAGTATGTTCACTTGGTGAAGACGACGCGATTGGGGTAGCATTCGGCAAGAAAATGGTTGGCACGAAGGCTTCCTTCATGAAAAAGATGATCGACAACCGTGCGCTATACATGATTGGCGGACCTTCATTGGTTCTTAAAAAGGGTAAATTCAACGTTTTATAAAATATGAACTAAGAACAGGCTCCTATTGGGGTCTGTTTTTTTCTTATTACGGATGGCGATAAGGTACAATAATAGTACAAACTTAGCAATTGGATGGGGTAATGATGGGGAAACGTGAGAATGTCTGGCTTGGAGTGGCTGGTGTTGTGATTTCGGAGGATGGACGCTGGCTTGTTGTCAAAAAGAGATATGGAGGCTTGAAAGACAGCTGGTCGCTGCCTGCTGGATTTGTAGATGAAGGAGAAACGGCTGACCAGGCAGTACTGAGGGAAGTGTATGAAGAAACTGGTGTGGAATGTACGGTTGCCGGGCTCCTTGGATTGCGGACTGGAGTGATCCGGGAATCCATCAGTGATAATATGATTGTATTTCTGCTGTCTCCATTGCCGGGCCAAAAGGTCAAGGTTGAAGAAAGTGAGCTGTATGATGCAAGATTCATGCTGCCTGAAGAACTGAAAACAGATCCTGCTACTTCGATGCTTCTTCACTATCTTTTAAGTAAACCGATTGACCAAGTTGTGGCCGGAAAGGCGGGACTGGATCCGGGAGAGCAATTTCATTATAGTGCTTATCAATTATTTTTATAATTTTCTGAAATTTAAAGAGAGTGACAGATATTTAAAGAAAAAAGAGGATGTATCCGTTTTCAATGTGGTTTTTTGGTCAAATTTGAACCTTTTCAAAATTAGAGATTCTCTGATATATTATCAGAAAATTCAATAATATAAAGGAGAGGTTGAAAAAATGAAAATGCAAACACATGATTCAAAGGAATGTCCATATTGTTCTGGTAAAGGCTATTTCCAGCTGTTGCTTGGCGGTTCAGAAACTTGCACATGCTGCAGCGGGTCAGGCGAATCAAAAAAATAAGGCAATCATCTTTGACCTTCGCACAATGCGGGGTTTTTCTTTTTGTCCAAAATGATTAGCTTACACCATTTCATTGACTCGAAAACGGACAAACAGTAAACTAGAAATGATGTTTAATGGGGGGATATAGACATGATGACGGTTGTCACACTGATCATTTCAATGTTATTGTTTTTTGTCCTGTTCTTCGGGATTGGATTTTTGTTGAATATGCTGCTTAGGATGTCATGGATCATGGCGGTAGTTTATCCATTGATTGCGATTTTCATTATTGATAAATATCCGTTTATCGACTATTTCAGAAATAGCGGTGAAGCCTTCAGTGATCTCGGTAAGCGCCTTACACAATTGGCAATGGCAGATGTACTGATTTTAAGCAGCGGCCTGGCAGGTGCGATTCTGGCTGGAATAGTAATCAGGCTTTTGCGAAAAAAAGGATATCAAATGTTTTAATACAAGAAACCTTCAATTATTTGGAGGTTTTTTTTGTGCATAAAATCGGGCCCATTTTCGGAGACTATAACTAAACATCAGTAATATTTTACTTTTAATGGAAGTGTAAATGGGACTTTTAGCACTTTTTTGCTCCTTTTGGAATATTTCTTGTTTCGTAGGGAAATTAATAGTTTTGGGAGGAGTGAAAAATTATATGAATATTTTAAAAACATGGGCTAGACGCTCAGCAATGGCAGTTTTATTTTTTGCTGCTATAACTTCTACGCTTCATTCGATTTCGGGAGTTGAAGCTTCCACTGTTTCTACATACGTATTTGATGGCGGAACACAACAAGAAGAAAACTCGAGCATAGATCATAAGAAGAAATCCATAGGGCTTGCTTTTAAATTTTTGAAAAAGATATCTGATTTTACCACTAAAATTTCCTCGAGTGAAAAGGTTGCAGGAGCGCAGCCTACGCTAGAGGAGTCATTGAACTGGTCTCAGTACCCGACCAAGACAATCGTGGCAACAGGGTATACAGCCGGTGTTGAATCCACGGGCAAAAATCCTGACCATCCAGGGTATGGAATCACTTATTCTGGTGTAAAAGTGAAACGTGACCTTTATTCAACTGTCGCAGCAGATCTGAACGTATTTCCAATCGGGACCATCCTGTTCATTCCGGGATACGGATTTGGTGTGGTTGCCGATAAAGGCGGCGCGATCAAGGGAAATAAAGTTGACCTTTATTATGATACCGTAAAAGATGTCTACGAGCAGTGGGGCAAAAAGACATTGGATGTCTATGTCATTGAAATGGGCAATGGCAAGCTGACAGAAGAGGATTTAAAGGCCCTTAACGAAAACGAATCCATGCAGGTCTTCCGCCAGCAGTATATAAGTGGCAAAAAATCATAAAATTTAGGCACTTTCCTTGAATTGGAAAGTGCCTTTATAGTTCAGTCATGAATGAGATGATGGAGTTTTTCCAGGCCATCGAGAAGCCGTGGGGAGGGGCGGCAATATAGTTCTTCTTCGAGAATCAGGATCCGGTCATTTCTGACAGCTTTAAGTTCCTCCCAGCCGGGCCTGTTGATGATCAGCTCTTTCTTCACCTTTTGCTTCCTGACGCCGACCCAGGCGATGCATATGTAATCCGGATTTCGCGATTTCACATCATCCCAGTCCGTCTGGACGCTTGCAAGCTCAACGTCCTTGAAAATATTTTCGGCACCGGCAGCTTCGGACACTTCTGTCAGCCAGTTAATGCGGCCAGGAGTGAAAACGGGTTTGGGCCACCATTCCCAGTAAAGCTTTGTTCTCCGGGAGGCGCTGGCTCCTTTTTGCTTGATGTTCTCCAGCCTGTTCCTGAACTGAGCAGCTGCTTCCCGGCCGTGTTCAGGCATGTTCAGGGCATTCGCAGTAATGATCAAATCATTTTCGATATCCGCCAGAGATTGGGGATTCAAAACGATATATGGAATATTGCGTTCTGCCAGGCCTTCTATATTCTTCTCCATGCCTGGAACACTTAATGACGCAAGGACAAGGTCCGGCTTTAATTCCTCGACAAGGTCAAGATTAATCGAAAGGTCAGGTCCGAGCTGAGGCAGTGACTTTACACTTTCCGGCCAGTCTGAAAAATCATCGACACCGACCAGAAGATTCGTCAGCCCGAGAAATTCCATGATTTCGGTATTGCTGGGACATAATGATATGACTCTCAAATGATTCACCTGCTTTTAATCTAATTCAACAATCCAAGCATTAAAGGAAATAGTGAAGAAGCAATGTCAATAATATACCTGTCAACCCGCCGAAAAACACTTCGATTGGCTTGTGGCCAAGCAATTCTTTCAGTTCTTTCTGTTTCTCTTTTTCAGGCTTATCCTGCCAGCCTTTTGCCTCCTGGGCGAATCGGCCGAAATCTGCCACAAGCTGGTTCAGGACGATGGCCTGCTCTCCCGCCTGCCTGCGGACACCGGATGCATCAAACATCGTGATAATCGCAAAAACAGCTGCGACTGCGAAAACGGCTGAATCCAGCCCGGTTTCAAGCGCTACGCCAGTTGCAAGTGCTGTTACCGCAGCAGAGTGGGAGCTAGGCATTCCCCCTGTACTCGTCAAAAGCGACCAGTCAATTTTTCTCGTCGCGATATATTGAATCGGAACCTTTACGAACTGCGCGAAAAAAATCGCAGCCAGTGAAGCCCATAATGGGAAATTCGTTAATAATTCCATGGCTGTGCCCCCTATATATATAAAAGTACCTTTTTAAGTAATACCCAAGTTCAATTATAACATTACAGCAAATTTTCAAGGTTTGATAAAATAGTTTTAAAACTTCAGGATTGGGGTGAAGGATTTTGACGGACTACCCAGCTGAATATTACGAGTTCTTTATTAAATTCAACGAAGGGGACTATTATACCTGCCATGACTTGCTTGAAGATATGTGGATGACCGACAAAGGCAATTTATTTTTAAAAGGACTGCTGCAGATGAGCGTCGCGATTTACCACTACAGTTATGGAAATGTGAAAGGAGCCCGGCTGATGATGCAGGCGGCTCACGACTATTTGCAAACGTACCGTCCTGTATACTGGGGACTTGATTTGGAAAAGGTCTATCCCTTCATCGAAGAGTGCCTGAGCACATTCCCAGCAGAGCTTGATCGGGTTCCGTATGAAGATGTTGCGATCCTGCCAGAGCTTCCGGTTTTATATTTGTATTTGGATGATTAAAAATGTACAGCAAGATTAGGAAGTCGAAATATTTTAAGAGTTTCGATATAATGAACTTATCAATGTGTAGGGGTGAATGATTTGTTTAAAGTGGAGAATCAATTTAATTTTTCAAACAGCCATGAGTGTCTGGTGATTGGCGTGTTCAACAAGCCGTCCGGTCTTGAAGGCGCCTTGGGAGAAGCCGACCAGCTTTTTGACGGACAGCTGACCGAACTGGTGAAAAGCGGTGATATTTCAACCAAGAAAAAAGCGATTTCCAAAATACATACTTTCGGTAAAATTGGTGCGAAAAAAGTTTATTTTGTCGGCCTTGGACATGAGAAGGAATATAATTTCGAATCATTAAGGGACGCATTTGGCCGCTTGTTCAAAACGGCAAAACAAGAAAAATGGACCGAAGCTGCCGTGCTTTTAGATACTTTTACAAGCGAGAAGGTTGAGCTTAATGATGCAGCGCATGCGCTAGGGGAAGCGTTCCCTATGGCCACGTATGAATTCGAAGGCTACAAGCAAAAGTCAAACGAGCCGGAAAAGCGGATCGAAAGCCTGACTGTATACAGTGCAGACGAAGAAGGCGAAGTGGAAGCAGCGGTTGAGGTTGGCTATATTTTTGGCAAAGGAACCAATTCGGCACGTACACTCGTGAATACTCCAGGAAACCTTTTGACTGCGACAGACATGGCTGAATATGCGCTGAAGCTGGCGGAGAAATACGAATTCGAAGCAGAAATTTTAGAAAAAGAAGAAATGGAAAAGCTAGGCATGGGCGCGCTTCTGGCAGTCAACCAGGGATCTACACAGCCGCCTAAGATGATTGTCCTGAAGTATCAGGGAAAAGAAGAATGGAAGGATGTAATCGGCCTTGTCGGCAAGGGTATCACCTTTGACACAGGGGGTTACTCAATCAAAACGAAGTCTGGCATCGTTGGCATGAAGTCCGATATGGGCGGCGCGGCAGCGGTACTTGGCGCAATGGAAATCATCGGTGAAATTAAGCCGGAGCAAAACGTAGTGGCGGTCATCCCATCGACAGATAATATGATCTCAGGTACAGCATTCAAGCCGGATGATGTCATTACATCCATGAGCGGAAAAACAATTGAAGTGTTGAACACAGATGCTGAAGGCCGACTTGTACTGGCAGACGCGATGACATACGCGAAGCATCATGGTGCGGACTATCTGGTGGATATTGCAACCCTGACAGGCGGTGTCATTACGGCGTTAGGGCTGCATACATCCGGAGCTTTGACGAACAATGAAGCGTTTTTTGAACAAGTGCTTGAGGCTTCATATGAATCAGGAGAGCCAATCTGGCGCCTGCCATTGTTCCAGCGTGACATTGAACGTGTCCGCGGCAGCAAGATCGCAGACCTGAATAATTCTCCTGGCGCTGAAGGCCATGCAATCATGGGTGGAGCGTTTGTCGGCGAATTCGCAGAAGGCACTCCATGGGTGCATCTGGACATCGCCGGAACAGCGACTACAAGTAAAGAGTATGACCTGGGACCAGCAGGCGCCACCGGCGTCATGGCCCGCACACTGGCATTGCTTGTCGAAAGATTCGAGACATCAGCTGAACAAGAATAATACATGGAAACCCCCGAAGCTGCGGCTTCGGGGTTTTTTATTGCACTCCGAACCCCGTCCTGGCTATAAATTATCATCTATTTCCAAATACTATTACAAACAAACCCATTGACATAAAAAACAATTCTATGATAATTTAATACTTGTCATTTTAATTCTCTACCAATTTACCAGACTAAAGTAAAATAAACATATCACCGAGAGGAGAACTCATTATGAATGCAGTTGTGATTGCTGTCCTGGCCATGCTGATCCTGAGCCTGCTTCGTGTCAATGTTGTACTGGCATTGATTGCTGGAGCGCTGATTGGCGGTTTGACTGGCGGCTTAAGTATAGAAAAGACGATTGAAGTATTTACTGGAGGGCTTGGAGGCAGTGCTGAGGTAGCGCTTAGTTACGCGCTGCTTGGGGGTTTCGCAGTTGCGATTTCCAAGACGGGCTTGCCCAATCTGATTGTTGACAGGATGGTCGGCATGATTGGCAAGAACGGAGAGTCGAAAGCCAAGACGTATTCTAAAGTGATTATAGTCATCCTGATCTTAATGATGTCGATTTTTTCGCAAAACTTGATTCCAATCCATATCGCGTTTATACCAATTTTGATTCCGCCGTTGTTGATCATCTTCAACGAACTGAAAATCGATCGCCGTTTGATTGCGTCTGTCCTGACATTCGGCCTTACGGCGCCATATATTTTGCTGCCGGTAGGATTCGGCGGTATTTTCCACGATATCCTGGCTACGAACATGGCTGACAGCGGACTGGACATCGATATGGGCGATATCCCGACAGCGATGATGCTGCCTGTTGCTGGTCTTGTTGTTGGTTTGTTGATCGCCATCTTCGTATCTTACCGAAAGCCTAGAATCTATCAGGATCATCAAGTGGTCCAGGTTGAGAAAAGTGAGTATTCCAAAGCCGGAATCATTTTCTCAATCATTGCGATTGTCGCAGCGCTTGCTGCCCAGCTTTACTTTGGCTCAATGATCATCGGTGCACTCGCAGGTATCATTGTCGTGTACGGTAGCGGTGCGATCAAGTGGCGAGAAGCCGATAATCTTTTAACAGAAGGCATGAAGATGATGGCGTTCATTGGATTCGTCATGCTTGCTGCTTTCGGTTTCGCCGATGTCCTGAAGGAAACAGGCCACGTTGAAACACTAGTAGGGCAGGCTGCTGACGCAATTGGCAATAATAAAGCACTAGGAGCACTTGCGATGCTTGTTGTCGGACTGCTCGTCACTATGGGGATTGGCTCTTCATTCTCGACAATTCCGATCATCGCCACAATCTTTGTACCACTAAGCCTTCAGCTAGGATTCAGCCCGATGGCAACAATTGCGATTGTTGGAACGGCAGCTGCACTTGGAGACGCAGGTTCGCCTGCCTCTGACAGTACACTTGGACCGACCGCCGGTTTGAATGCTGATGCACAGCACAACCACATCTGGGACACGGTTGTTCCTACGTTTGTTCACTATAATATTCCGCTGATCATTTTCGGCTGGATCGCCGCAATGGTTTTATAGTTCTGAAAATAAGCCGTCTTGCTCATCGGGCAGGGCGGCTTTGTTTATTTTAAAATGAACTTTCGGTAGGATAATAAAAAGGGGTGATCAATCATGTATTTCGGAAAAAAACGAAAAAAGGGCCCTTCGGACAGAGTCCCGCCGAACCAAAATGTCACGACCTCTTTCCCTGTCCTGCATTATGGCAATGTGCCGTATTATAAGAATCTGGAAGAGTGGAACTTGAAGATTTTCGGTCTTGTAGAAAAAGAAGTGATTTTATCCTATAAAGAACTGATGGCCTTGCCGCAGACGACCTCTGGCAATGACATCCACTGTGTGACTGGCTGGTCCAAGCTTGATAATGTCTGGGAAGGAATTGCCACTCAGGAGATAGCTAAGCTTGCCATGCCAACGGAAGCAGCTAAATATGTCATTCTCCATGCTGAAGAAAATTGGACGACGAATCTGCCGATCGAGGATTTTCTAAAAGAAACGAGTCTGCTTGCCCATTCCCATAACGGGGCGGAGCTAACCCCGGAACATGGTTATCCATTGAGGGCGGTCATTCCGCATTTGTATTTTTGGAAGAGCGCAAAATGGGTCAGGGGCATTGAATTTTCATCTGAAAACCGGCCCGGTTTCTGGGAAGAAAATGGCTACCACATGTACGGAAACCCATGGAAGGAACAGCGGATGACCTGGGACTAGGCATTTTTTCTAGTTCCAATGGACAAACGCCCATTCCATACCCTCAATGTTCGCATATGAAGTAATGTAGGCAAATATATGAGGGAGGTAGCTTTATGCATAGAAGAAGACCATTCTACGGTGGCAGACGTCCATTTGGTTTTGGTTATGGTGTTGGAGGTCCATTCATTGGAGGAGTATTGGGTGGCCTATTAGGCAGCGCATTACTATATCCACGTCCATATGCTTACGGATACGGCGGTTTCCCGCCATACGGCTATGGATACGGATATGGATATCCGTATTATTAAAACTCGAAGTTATGGCCGCTGTATGGAACAGCGGCTTTTTTTGTTCTCATTGCCATCTCAGCTGGGTGATGATATGGCAGCATTCCTTATCTCCTGCAAAATCCACAAAGTTCATCGTGAGTCCGTCCGGATTGTAAGTAATTTTGGGTTTCTTCTTAATCCCGGTTGACTCAATCAATCTTTCAACTTCTTTTTGTTGAGATTTCTGTGCGGCAGCCATTAATTCATTAGAGAAAGATGTGGATGTAGTGATTTTCGTCATCACAAGGTTAGCATCTCCCATTAAGGCGATGGCTTTATCAGCTGAAGTCCTGAACAGTGTCGCGTTCACTTCTGGAAATGGACGAGCTGAATCATTCCCCACTTTCCTGTTTTTTTGAAAAAATAAACAATGCATAAGCAGCTTCCCCTTCCTAACGGGTAAGTTTCCGACCTTTTTCAATGTATGAACATAAGGCCTTAAGTATGTAGACAGGAAAAGCTAAAGCACTTCAAAAAGGAAAAAAAAGAGGTGAATGACGGGGAGAAGGAGAATTCTTATACATATTAACTTCTATTGTGAAATAGAATCGGACCAAGGTGGGATGGAGGGAGGAGACCTATGGACCTGGACCTGGTTATCCATGTTATTGAAGATAATGGCTATTTCGGGTTGTTTTTTTGGCTATGGTTCGGGGTTTTCATTATTCCTGTTCCCAATGAGGTTATCCTGATGACTGTGGGCCTCGCTTCGGCTAAAGGGGCATTGAACCCAATGCTCGCATTTTTGGTCACGTATATGGGGATTTCTGCAGCCTTTACCTCAAGCTATTTGCTGGGAAGAATAATAGGAAGAAGAGTGCTTCGGTTATTGAAGAAAAAGAAGCGATTCGGCAATTCAATTGAAACTGCGATGAAGCTAATGGAGAAGTACCATGCTTTTTCCTTATCGTTAAGCTGCTTTGCTCCAGGAATCAGATATGTGCTGCCAATGATGTATGGCTTCAGCAGGCTCCCATTCAAAACCTTTGCTATTTTTGCCTATAGCGGCGCTTTCGTGTGGGTCTCCATCATTTTTGTGCTAGGCTATCTATTTGGAGACAAGATGGACATAATCATGAAGTACAACAAAGAAGCCTGGCTGGCAATCATCGGTTTCGCGTTCATCACCCTTGTTATCTTCCTCCGCCGGAGAAAAATAAAGAATGCAATTGTGCCTGAAGAAGTGGTCCTGCAGGAAAGGCAGCATAAATAACTGCCTTCCTTTAGGAACAGTTCATTAGAGGGTAATGCCTTTGATCTCATCCATGTTAAGCGGACTTGCTAAAACTCGTTTCGGTGCTCGACTAGGTCAATCGCACCCAGAACGATATGGGCCAATCCAAAACCGAAAATGGTGTTGGAAACCATTTTATCGATTTTACGATTTTGTTTCATAGCGTAACCTGCTGCTGTCACTGCCGTTCCTAGCACCGCAGGAATCATGCCTTCACGAACTCGGTTCATAGGGATCACCTCATATTCATGATGCGTCCTTTTAATAAGGACAATTATAGTTTCTCCTGGTCTTGAACGTAAATTGTTTGCCAAATATAAGGAGGTAATGAAATTGGAACTTAATAACACACTGCTTGGCTCACTGGGAATAGAAATAACAGACCTGCAAAAGGGAAAGGTTGTCGCTACAATGCCTGTCGATGACCGGACAAGGCAGCCATTCGGCCTTTTGCATGGAGGAGCCTCTGTAGCACTGGCTGAGACAGTCGCCAGCGTTGGAGCATTCGAACTGGTCGATAAGGAAAACGAAGTAGTCGTCGGCCTCGAAATCAACGCCAACCATATAAAGGCAAAAAGAGAAGGTGTAGTCACAGCTGTCGGAACCGTCCTCCATCAGGGAAAAACAACCATGGTTTGGGATATAAAAATCACCGATGAAGAAGAAAACCTTGTTTGCATTTCAAGATGCACAATCGCCGTCATAAAACGCAGAAAATGAACCAGCCGACTACGGCTGGTTTTGTTTTTGCGGAAGGGCAGCCTTAATAGCTCCGGGGACATCACTTGTGATTGAGGCAGGTTTGGTGGGAGAAGGAGAAAAGCTGTCAAGAAAAGCTCGTTATTGTGACAGGTTTGGTGGGAGAAAAGGGAAAAGCTGTCAAGAAAAGCTCGTGATTGTGACAGGTTTGGTGTGACAAGGAGAAAAGCTGTCAAGAAAAGCTCGTTATTGTGACAGGTTTGATGTGTGAGGGAGAAAAGCTGTCAAGAAAAACTCGTTATTGTGACAGGTTTGGTGTGAGAGGGAGAAAAGCTGTCAAGAAAAACTCATTATTGTGACAGGTTTGGTGTGAGAGGGAGAAAAGCTGTCAAGAAAAACTCATTATTGTGACAGGTTTGATGGGGGAAGGAGAAAAGCTGTCAAGAAAAGCTCGTTTTTGTGACAGGTTTGATGTGTGAGGGAGAAAAGCTGTCAAGAAAAACCCGTTATTGTGACAGGTTTGGTGTGAGAGGGAGAAAAGCTGTCAAGAAAAACTCGTTATTGTGACAGGTTTGGTGTGAGAGGGAGAAAAGCTGTCAAGAAAAGCTCGTTATTGTGACAGGTTTGGTGTGAGAGGGAGAAAAGCTGTCAAGAAAAACTCGTTATTGTGACAGGTTTGGTGTGAGAGGGAGAAAAGCTGTCCAGAAAAACCCGTTATTGTGACAGGTTTGGTGTGAGAAGGGGAAAAGCTGTCAAGAAAAACTCGTTATTGTGACAGGTTTGGTGTGTGAGGGAGAAAAGCTGTCAAAAGAAGTCTCAAGTTCAGACAGCTTTTACAGGAATACCGGCAAAGCTGTAAGAAGAAGCCCCAGGTTCGGACAGCTTCCACAGAAAATCCAGCAAAGCTGTCAAAAGAAGTCTCAAGTTCAGACAGCTTTCAAAGAAAATGCAGTAAAGCTGTCAAAAGAAGCCCCAACTTCAGACAGCTTTCACAGAAAATCCAGCAAAGCTGTCAAAAGAAGCCCCAACTTCAGACAGCTTTCACAGAAAATCCGGCAAAGCTGTCAAAAGAAGCCTCAACTTCAGACAGCTTTCACAGGAAACCCGGCAAAGCTGTCAAAAGAAGCCCTAGGTTCTGACAGCTTTCACAGAAAATCCAGCAAAGCTGTCAAAAGAAGCCTTAGGTTTAGACAGCTTCCACAAGAAATTCCCGCTAACCTGTCAAAAGTCACTCTAAATACAAACTATCCATATCTCCTTCGATCTCAACTACGTTCCGCAGCCTGGCATTATGATAGGAAGAGGGTGTCATCTGCAGTAGTTTGTTACGGAGCGAGCAAAGACCGGGGAAATCAATCCGCGCTGCCAATCCGTATAGTTTCATTTCCTCTTTAATAAGTTTCATGCGCTCCTGTCTGTGTGTTTCGTATTGTGAGAAAGCTTTATCAATGGTTTCTTCGGTCCTGATCCATTTTGCAAGGTATACAGCATCTTCAGCGGCCTGTGATGCTCCCTGGCCTATATTGGGCATGGATGCGTGTGCTGAATCGCCGAGCAGCAGGATTTTTCCCGTATGATGAGGTGTTAAAGGCTTCAATTCATATAAGTTGTCGTAAATGATATGGTCAGGAGGGGTGTTTTCCAAAATTTCCTGTATGGGTTCATGATAGTAGAAATAGTTGAACAGTAAATCGATAGGGGACCATTCTTGCATGTCGCTGTTTTCTGTAGAGGATTTTTTCAATGCGTACCAAAACACTTGATTATCTGTTAACGGAGCAATCCCGAATCTTCCCCTCGGTCCCCAGGTCTCCGTATAGGCTTCCACCTTCATTGGCGGATCTTCTAAAATGCCTCTCCAACACGAGAAACCGGAATACACCAGGCTGCTGTCTGGAAACAGCTTTTTTCGGACCTGTGAAGCTGCACCGTCGCAGCTAATAAGGCAGTCTGATTCAACCAGGGTGCCGTCTTCGAAAAATAATGTCATACTCTCATCTGTTTTAAAATCAATCATATGCTTATCCAAATGAAAGGAACCAGGAAGGAGTGCATCTGCCAAAATTCTATGAAGTTCAGAGCGGTGGATGAAAAGATAATTTGGGATGTGAGATGGTGCATGATAGTCGAACTCAGCGATGGTCTTGCCAGAATCAGATTTTAGCAAACAGCCGTCAGCATCTAATCCGCACTCACGCAATTTGGATCCCAACCCCATGATGTAGAAGGCCCGAATGGCATTGCCGCTTAGGATGATGCCGGTATCAGGTTCAAGTATCTTTTTCTCTTTTTCATACACCTCTGCCTGCATTCCTATTCTTTGAAGAGCAATCGCTGTACTTAACCCGCTGATTCCGCCGCCGACAATTGAGATTCTTGCATCGTTCATAATACTTAACCTCCATTCCGCAAAACAGGAATCCTGATACTTACCTTAACTATACGTGACTAATCCTTTGCTTGGTATGGATAAAAATTGAATTTTCCATGGACAAAAAAAGCCACCAGGTGGATATACCTGATGGCGCTTGATCATGATTATTTTAAATGTTCTTCAGCTTTCATCTTTTTCCGTGCTTTTGCAAGGTCGTCCTGGACTGTCCGGTCTGACAGCTTAACTCCGCTGTTATAGGCGGCCCTCGCAATCAGATGTCCTGCAACAGGAGAGGTCAGGAAGATGAACAGAACTCCCAGCAATAATCGGGAATTGAAATGATGTTCAATAAACCAGAAGTATATAAAGGTACCCAGCAATACGAGCATGACTCCCATGGTGGCACTTTTCGATGCTGCGTGGTTCCTTGTATAAACGTCGGGAAGCCTGATCAGCCCAAAGGCTGTCACAAGACTTAGGAATGCTCCGATCAGGATGAACAATCCTGCAAAAAACTTAACGATCTCCATTTCTGTCATATTCCATGATTTCTCCCTTCTCAAGGAATTTTGAAAAGGCAACTGTCCCAATGAATGCCAGGATACCAATCAACAGGATGATATCCAGGAAAGCACTCGTTTCAAGAAACACGGATACTAGAGCAACCACAGAAACGAGACTGATGCCGATTGCGTCAAGGGCGACTACCCGGTCAGCCACAGTCGGACCCTTGATCACACGGTAGATCAGGCCGATCATTGCAAGAGATATGAAGGTAATTGAAATCCACATAACAGCTTCGAACATTATCGGCTCACCTCCATAATCGCTTTCTCAAACGTATTTTTGATACTCTGGATCGCTTCATCCGCATCGCTGATATCCATCGCATGAACATACAATATCCTGTTGTCAGGTGAAATATCGACGACGAGGGTTCCCGGAGTCAAAGTGATCAAGTTTGCGAGCATGGTAATTTCCCAGTCTTCCTTCAATTCTGTTGGGAATGCGAAGATGCCTGGTTTGATATTAAGCTTAGGCCTAAGTACAGCCTTTAAAACTGATATATTCGAAAGAATCAGTTCCAAAGTGAATATATATATCAAGTTCAATACGGCGCTAACTCTCAATAAATAGAACCGTGAAGTGAAGAAGCGCCGGAATATATAAATGATGAGCAGGCCAAAGAAATACCCGACGAAAAAGGAGGCCGGGGAATAGGATGTCTTAAGGAACATCCAGACAAAGGCCAGAATGAAATTCAGCAAGATTTGAAAAGCCATAGCTCATCACTCCTTTAAAACAGCATTAATGTAGATTTCCGGATTGGCAAGAGTTTCGGCGGCTGTTGAGATAACCGGATAAATTGCCTCAGTTCCGAACCCATATAAAACAGCAAACACGGTGAGAATAGCTGGTGCTGCAAGCAGCCATTTTACAGGTGCTTCATCTTCATTCTTAAAGGCTCTTGGCGTTCCCCAGAAGCCTCTGATGAAGATTCTCATGACTGAAAACAGTACAAGCAAGCTTGACATTAGTACAACAAAAGCACCGATATAGTTTTCTGTTTCAAAACCAGAACGGACAATCATCAGTTTGCCTGCGAAACCGCTGAGCGGCGGAATTCCCGCAAGCGCTGCTGTGGCAACGAAGAATGTCCACCCAAGTGCAGGGTACCTGTTGATCAACCCACTGATTTTTTCAAGGTCGCTCGTTCCAGTGATAATGATGATAATCCCGATCAACAAGAATAGCGTCGCTTTTATGTTCATGTCATGAATCAAGTAAAAGACTGAGCCAGTGAGTGATTCGGGTGTCAGGACAGATACGCCGAACAGGATGACACCGACTGCAACGATAATGTTGTAGATAATGATTTTTTTGATATCAGTATAAGCGAGAGCGCCAATGACACCGGCAATGATTGTCATGACAGCAAGGATTTGCAGCAATTGATGCGTATAGCCTGCATCATGGTAAAAGAATAATGTATAGGTCCTTGTGATTGAATATACGCCGACCTTGGTCAACAATGCCCCGAACAGCGCCATAACAGGTGCTGGCGGCGCGTAATACGAACCAGGCAGCCAGAAATAAAGCGGGAAGATCGCACCTTTTAATCCGAAGACAATCAGGAACAGGATAGCGATGACTGTGATGATTCCTGCACTTCCAACCTCGCTAAGCCTTACTGAAATATGCGCCATATTCAGGGTGCCTACGACTGAATATAAATAGGCTACAGCAATGACGAATAGTGCTGACGAAATGACGTTCACGAGTATGTATTTAATCGATTCGCGGAGCTGGATTTTCGTCCCGCCCAGAACAAGCAATACATATGATGACATCAGCATCACTTCGAAAAATACAAACAAGTTGAAAATATCACCTGTCGTAAATGCCCCGTTGACGCCAACAATCAAAAAGTTGACGACCGGATAGTAGAAAAACCTTTCACGTGCCTGTCCTATTGATTTGAAGGAGTAAAACAAGGACGCGAAAGCGATAATGCTTGTCGTCAAAACAAGCAGGGAAGAAAGCATGTCCGATACAAGCGTGATACCATATGGTGCTTCCCAGTTGCTGAGATCCATAGTCTGGATGCCATTCCGATAAACATGGTTTGCCAGCATGAAAGAAGCAACAATCGTGATCAATCCGCTTATCGCTGAAATCCAACGCTGGGCCATGATGTTTTTACTGAAAAAAATAAGTACAACCCCTGTAATCAGAGGAATCAAGATAGGTAAGATAATTAGATTATTCATGTCCTTCCTTTCCTCTCAAGCGATCCATATTATCGGTTCCAAGCTCCTGGTAGGCACGGTACGCCAAAACCAGGAAGAATGCCGTGACGCCAAAGCTGATGACGATCGCTGTCAGAATCAACGCCTGTGGCAGCGGATCGACATAGGATGGAGCATGTTCCCCCAGGAGGGGAGCAGCACCTCTTTTTAACCCTCCCATTGTAAGCAGGAGTAGATGGGCGCCGTGACTCAATAGCCCTGTTCCGATGATGATTCTGAGCAAGCTTTTCGAAAGCATGAGATAAGTGGCTGTCATAAATAAGATTCCTATTAGAAAAGCCATTAAAATTTCCATTATTCGCTCTCTCCAATCGTTTGAATAATGGTCATTGTCACACCAATGACGACCAGGAAGACTCCTGTATCAAACAGGACCGCTGTGTGCAAAGATGTTTTGCCCAAGAGCGGGAAGTCCACATAAGTATAGGCATGCGTCAGGAACGGCATATCAAAAAATAACGCTCCGGCACCTGTTCCAATTGCAAACAGCAGACCGACCGCCACGACTTTAATATAATCGACCGGCAAAATCGTCTTGACTGTCTTGATATCGAATGCAAGCAGGAGCAGTACGATTGCTCCTGAGGTCATCAATCCGCCGATGAATCCGCCACCCGGATAATAGTGGCCTGCGAAAAACAGGTGGATGGAAAACAGGATGATGACAAATAAGGTGAACTTCGTGACAGTCTGGAGGATTACATCATTTGTTTTCATCCAATTCTTTCCCCCTTGTCAGCCGAAGCTTGATCATCGCGAATATCCCAAGGGCTGCGATGCCAAGGACGGCAATCTCAAACATCGTATCAAAGCCGCGGAAATCAACAAGGATAACGTTGACCATATTTTCGCCGCCAGCTTTTTTATAAGTATTTTCAATATAATACTCCGAAATGGAGCTGAACATCTTGTTGCTATGGGCAGATAAAGCAATCACCGTTACAATTGCCCCTACGCCAATCGAAATTAAGGCGTTTGTAGCCTTGAAGCGGATTCTCTCTTCATCTCTCCTGATTTGCGGCAAATGGTAAAACGCAAGCAGGAATAGAGCAACAGATACCGTTTCAATGACCAGCTGTGTCAATGCTAGGTCCGGTGCCCTGAATATGACGAAGAACAATGCGACCGTATAGCCAACAGCGCCAAGAAGGATGATGGAAGTCAGCCTGGATTTGGCGAACAGGATGGTAATCGCTGAAACGGCCATGATTAGTACAAGCACGACCTCAAAAAAGCGGATAGGTGCTACTTTGCTCAAATCAAGCTTGAATGCGTCCTTGTAAATCATGGTCGCAGCCAAAGCCAAAATTAAGAATGAAAAGATATAAACGAGATATGACCGTATAAATCCGGTCATGTACGACTTTGTAAAGTTTCTTGATGTAAGCTCCATGAGTTCCAGGCCTCGATCATAGATACGATTCAGTGCCAGGCGCTCAGGGAATTTACGGTAAACTCCAGTCCATTTAGGCATGAACTTATAGAGCAAAATCCCAATCGTGATAACACCGATTGTCATGAACAATTCAGCCGTTGGTCCGTGCCAGTGAGAGATATGGACATCGAAACCTTCCCCGCTTTCTAGCAGTGATGGCAGGATCGAACCCATTGCCGGCGAAATGATGTTATGTGACAGTACATTCGGGAAAATCCCGAAAATGATCACAAGTGAAGCCAGGATGACTGGTGAAATCAGCATTCCGATCGGTGCCTCATGCGGCTTCTTCTCCAGCTTTTCAGGCTGGTATTTGCCCATGAAGGTCTTGAATACATACATCATGCTGTACAGGAAAGTGAAAACACTGGCTGTCCAGGCAATGACAGGGAACAGGATGCCCCATGTGTCCATATTGAAAATATCCATTTCGGCAATGCGCAGCATGCCAGTAAAGAACATTTCCTTACTCAGGAATCCATTGAACGGAGGAATTCCGGCCATGGAAAAAGTCCCGATGACCGCAAGCGTAAATGTGATCGGCATGAAATTCATCAAACCGCCAAGCTTGCGTATATCCCTTGTCCCTGTTTCATGGTCAATGATCCCTGTTACCATGAACAGGCTGCCCTTGAATGTGGCATGATTGATCAGGTGGAAGACAGCGGCTGTGACGGCAACAATATAATAGCCATTTTCAATCGTTCCATAATGCAGTGCAGCAGCGCCGGCGCCAAGAAGTGACATGATCATGCCGAGCTGGCTGACGGTTGAAAAAGCAAGGATCGCTTTTAGATCCGTTTGTTTTACGGCAGAGAACGAACCCCAGAATAATGTGATGACCCCAACACCGGCAACCAGCCAGACCCAGGTGCCAGAATGGGCGAACACAGGAGTCATACGGGCAACAAGATAGATTCCCGCTTTGACCATCGTGGCAGAGTGCAGGTATGCACTGACAGGCGTTGGTGCTTCCATTGCATCAGGAAGCCAGATGTGGAATGGGAACTGAGCTGATTTTGTAAAAGCCCCCAGCAGGAACAGGATCAGTGTCGCCGTGAATAAAGGATGATTCATGACTTCATTGGACATTTGAATTGTTTCGGAAATGCTGAAAGTGCCTGTGATGATATAGAGCATCAAGATGCCCCCAAGCATTGACAGTCCACCGAAAACCGTGATCAGCATCGATTTTTGCGCACCGTAACGAGAACGTTCACGATGGTTCCAGTAGCCAATCAGCAAGAAAGACGAAAAGCTGGTCAATTCCCAGAAGGTATAGAGAACAATCAGGTTGTCCGACAAAACGACTCCCAGCATCGCGCCCATGAACAAAAGCAGGTAGACATAGAAAGTATTGAGTTTTTCTTTGTCCGGATTTAAATAATAAATCGAATACAGCACAACCAATGCGCCGATTCCGGTGATCAGCAGGGCAAACAATAGCCCAAGGCCGTCAACTTTTAACGTGAAATCAATCCCAAGCGAGGAAATCCAGGGTACGGTCTCCATTACCGTTCCGCCATGTCCTGTTGTACTGATGAACTGCAGGAAATAGGCAAACAGCACAGCCGGAAGCGGCAGCAGGAACCATCCCGTATGAATACTCTTGAAATACTTATGTAAAAATGGAATTAAGATCGCGAGTAAAAGCGGTGATAAAACTGCAAGGTGAAGTAAAGACAAAAGATAATACCTCCTTATTTAATTCCGTATTCATGGCTTAACATTATATTTTTTGCCAAATAAACCTAGTTCATGCCCTCAACCCACTGATGTGAAAATTATATCGTAAAAAAGTTGGGGATGCATGTCATCGACCTTGAAGAATCAAGGTTTTATCCATTGCTGAATAAAAACATGGTTCTTTTTGCATACTAACAGTGAATAGGGGGGATAGCCATGGCCCGAAAGCTGATTGTATGCGTTGGGATATTCCTGAGTTTGTTCACGGGGTTTATGTTTCTTGATCGTATGGATGAAAAAGAATTGTCAAATAAAGGTCCTGGGGTGCTGAAAATCCAGCAATCAGATTTGGACGAGGTTGAAACAGCGACTTATGTACCGTTCGGTTCAAGAGAATACGTCCGGATTGTTCCACAGTAACACCAACCTTTTTATACGGACGAGACGCAAAAAGGTTTCAATAAAAATTAAAGTTCCTGCAAAGGGGCTTTTTTTCTTTGGAGAGTTTTTCTGTCAGTTGCTTCTTGCGGTGTTTTGCATTTCATATTATTGTTGCCGGTCCCCGTCATTTCTTTCATAATGATAAACAGGAAATGAAAGAATTGAGTGAATCGTTTATATGAGAAACCCTTACCTAACAAGCTACTTCCCATTGCTGTCGATCATTATGTTCAGTCTGGCCCTGTCACTAAGGACTGAAATCGAGTTAGTCTCCATCCTAAAAAATGCCGGGATTTATGATGGCATGCTGGAATTCTTTTCAGACACAGGAATTAAGCTATCACTGCTGGCATTGCTGATGGTGGTGTATTTCATGGTGTTCGCAGCTCTGAAGCTGATTGCCGATACAATCAATGAGGTCAGCCTCTTATTATTTTCGAGGGATCACGAAGGTGAAAGCCTGAAATTGATTCGCAAAGGCTCTGTTATTTATTTTGTTGGCGGGATTGCAGCACTGGCCAGCTTCTTTAGTTTCACCGGGATCGGCTCGATATTTTTATTGGCTACATTGGTCTATTTCATTTATTTCGTCTATAAAATCAGCCCTAATCTTACATTTGCCGGCATTATCGGAACAGTATTCTTCCAGGTCATCCTCTGGAGTACCCTCGTACTTGGCGTAATGTATCTCGCGGTAAAAGTATATAACAGCCTGCTCGCAAGCTTACCGATTTAGAACGTTAATTGCAGTTCTTTACCCCCGGTTATGCCCGTCCAAAGGAAGATGACAGACAGGAATAAATAAGAGCAGGGAAAAAATGCATCATAGACGTGATGACGGACAGAAATAGAAAAGAGAAGTAAAAAAGTGTCCATCATAGACGTGATGACGGACAGAAATAGAAAAGAGAAGTAAAAAAGTGTCCATCATAGGCATGATGACGGACAGAAATGGATGAGAGAGACAAAAGTGTCCGTCATAAAAATGATGACGGGTGATTTACGATGAACCGGGCGGAAATTTTTCTGCCCGGTTTATTTTTTCATGATATCGCGCCAAATTAATAGATGCGGCGACTGATGGTTGATATATTCCATGCTTTCCGGCTTGTCTTTGCCGATCCATACTCCTGCTGTGTAAGGGCCGTTGAAGCCGATGAACCAAAAATCTTTGAAGTCATTGGTTGTGCCAGTCTTGCCGCCAGCTCCAAGTCCTGCACCAGCTGCTTTTCTTGCTGTCCCGGTGGTAACCGTCTTTTGCATCAGGCTGCGGACTTTTTCAGCGGTGCTTGGATTCCATGCCTGTACTGGCTCGTCATTCCATCTATAAAGAACCTCTCCATCCGCCCCTGTTACCTTGGAGATTGCCCGTGGTTTAAGATATAGGCCTTTATTGCTGAAAACTGTATAAGCTGAAGTCATTTCAAGTGGACTAACCCCGGTCGTGAATCCGCCAACTGCCGCGGCCAGCACATGGTCCTGTGTTGTTACTTTTTTTAGTTTAAAAGGTGCCAGGTCACTGAAGGCTTCATCCACGCCAACCTGCTGGAATATCCGAATTGCCGGTGTATTGTAGGAATGGATGAATGCCTTTTCTAGGGTGACCATTCCGTAGTTTGATCCCCCGTAGTTCCTTGGGCAATAACCCTTGATGCAAAGAGGACCGGCGTTGATTGGAAAATCTTTGTTTGCTTCGAATCTTTCAAAATAAGGTGCATATACAAGCAATGGCTTGATTGAAGAGCCTGGCTGGCGAAAGGCCTGGTATGCGCGGTGGAAGTCACCGCTCTGATAACCCTTCCCTCCTGAGACCGCCACAATCTGGCCTGTTTCATGGTTGATCACCACGGCAGCACCTTGAACCGTTGCATCTGGGAGACGGGATTCAACAGCCTGGACTGCCTGTTTTTGCAGTACAATATCCAGATTTGAATGGATAGTCACCCCTGAACGCAGCAATTCTTCCACCCTTGTTGTTAGTTCCTCGTTGTCATCAAGATTTTCCTGTTCGGAAACCAGTTCCCTCAGCTCGTGTAGAGCATATGAAGAATAATCCGGGTATGAATTTTTTCTGGAATCGACTTTAAGGGTGATAGGTTCTTTCTTTAGATTTTCGGCTGTTTCAGGTTTGATTTTTCCGTGTTGTGCAAGCTGGTCGAGAAGCCGTTCCTGGCGTTTTTTCGCCCGGTCGAAATGCTCGATCGGGTCATAATAGGACGGATTATTAGGAATCGCAGCAAGGAAAGCCTGTTCGGCCTGTGACAGGTCCAAAGGGGCTTTTTTAAAATAAAAGTCCGCTGCAGCCTTAATCCCATATGCATTATTGTGAAAATAAATCGCATTCATGTATTGTTCGAGAATTTCCGGCTTGGTAAAGGTCTTCTCCAGCTGGTATGCATATAAAACTTCACTCAGCTTGCGGTTATAGGATTTGTGATGGTTCAGGTACTGGTTCCGCGCCAGCTGCTGGGTAATGGTGCTCGCGCCTTGTTCAATGTCGTCTGAGTGAATATTGATCGCGAGCGCGCGGCCAATTGCCGGCAAGTCAAAACCGGGATGCTTTTCAAAATTCCGGTCCTCAGAAACAATGAATACCTCTTTTATAAAATCAGGGATTTCATGCCCGGCAGCATAGCTCCTGTTCATTGGACGATGGATCTCTGAAATGACTTCGCCGTTATTGGCAAGGATCAAACTCGTCTGTGAAAGCTTCGTCTCCGTTAGATCGATTTTTTCATCAAGGGTTTTGCTTATGCTTACCGCATTTCCCGCTTCTGTATAGGTTAAAATCACAACTGCAATAAACGCAGGGATCAATAGTAGTATCAAAAGATAGCCTGTTATAATCCTCACGGCAATTCCTTTCTGCATTCAATTTGTTTTTTTGTCACTCATCATAATATCGGAACGAATGAGAGGAGATTTACTTTCTTTTTCAAGTTGAAAAAATGCTGGATATAAATTGCAGAAAATTTAAAAATTTATTAAAAAACATGCTATAATAGATAAAATAATCGACCGAAAAGCATATACTGGTTACATACAACTACTGGCTTTTCAGAAAGTTGGGGAAGCATGAGCGAAAAAGAAAGGACAACATTATTTATTGATTTTGAGTTTACGATGCCTGACCGGAACAGCAGAAGAAAGGGCTTTTATCCTGAAATCATTGAAGCTGGCGCTGTCCTCGTCGAGAATGGCAAGGTGGTTGAACAATTCTCATCTTATGTTCGGCCGCTGCGTTTTCCCATTTTGACAGAACGCTGCCGCTCGTTCCTGAACATCACTCAAGAGCAGGTGAATTCAGGCATTACTTTCAAGGCTTTGGTTGATAAGCTTAAGTCAATGGGTGGGAACAAGAATTGCCAGATTGTCACCTGGGGCAATATGGACATGAAGGTCTTGCAGCAAAATTGCCAGCAAGCGACCGTGGGATTTCCGCTGCCGGGAAAGCAAATCGATCTTTCGATGGAATACAAGCGTTTCTTCGGCGACCAGAATCAAACAGGTCTATGGAAGGCCGTGCAGGAGTATGGCAGGGAAGGCACAGGCAAACACCACCGCGCTCTTGATGATGCATTGACGACCTACCATATTTACAAGCTCGTCGAAAAAGACAAACAATATCTTCAGAGACCCGAACCCGCAACAATTGGGGATATGGTCGATTTTTCCAAACTGCTCAATAAATTCGCATAAAAAAGCCAGATTGGAATGAACAATCTGGCTTTTTGCGTCTGTGCTGTTTTTGGTTGAATACAAAATGACCCTTATTTAAAATAATCTTTTTCCAAAGACTCTAGGTTTCTCAGGCTTTGCTGTGCCCAGGCAGAATCATCGCCTTCAAGTTCGGCACGCAGCTTGCTAGTCGCTTCTTTTAAGGAGTCGAGGTAATCAGGGATTTCGCCCTCGAATGGCTTGACCATTTTTTCCGGGATGTTGGCCTGTTCGCGGAAGGACAGTGCTTTTCTTTCATGGAAAAAACCAACACCTGCGTCCTTCGGATTATGGAGGTCTCCCTGCATAGGATGTTTTGCGACAGCCAATACGCGGACAAGATAGTGCTGTGGACGGCGTTCCGTGATTTCGCCTATGTATTTGCCGGTTTTATAAATGGCGGTAACTTGATCGCCAATGTTTAATTCAGCCATGTTGAAGCTCCTTTCGGGTTCGTGATAATTTCTTATATTATAGCAAAAAAGACAGATGCAAAACATTTTGTAATCGTTTAAAGTGACTATAGGAGGGATACATACAATGACTAAAAAAATATTGGCAGTACTTTTTGCAATGATGCTAGTCCTCGCTGGCTGCGGCAGCGCTGACGAAAAGCAGGAAGCAGACAAGCCGAACGAGGACAAGACGAATGCTGGACAAGCTGTCGAGGAAGATCTCGATTATCCGCAAGCGACAGCAGAGGTCCAGGATGGTGAGAGGCTTGTGGAAATGGTCACGTCCATGGGAACTGTTAAAATCAAGCTTTTCCCTGAGCAAGCTCCAAAAGCGGTAGAGAATTTTATTAAGCACAGCGAAGAGGGCTACTATGAAGGAGTCACATTCCACCGAGTGATCGATGGCTTCATGATTCAGGGGGGAGACCCTGATGGAACCGGAATGGGCGGCGAAAGCATTTACGGGGAACCGTTCGAAGACGAATTCTCCAAGCAGCTTTTCAACATCCGTGGAGCATTATCAATGGCCAACTCGGGTCCGAACACGAATGGCAGCCAATTCTTCATCGTCCAAAACAAGGGGCTGGATGCTAGTTTGCCTGAGCAGATGAAGCAGGCAGGTTATCCTGAAGAAGTCCTGAAGATGTATGAAAATGGCGGCACCCCTCACCTTGATGGCAGGCACACTGTATTCGGCCAGGTAGTCGAGGGAATGGATGTTGTTGATAAAATTGCCGCTGCTCCAACTGGCGCTGGGGACAAGCCAGAGGAAGACGTCGTCATCGAAAAAATCAATGTGTTGGAATAGGAAGTTGTTTGCGGTTGGACGTAAATCCAAACCTTGATATAATGTTTGGAGAGCTGAAGAAAGGAAGATGAGAATGAGTAAGTGGTTTGTCATCTCATTATTTTTATATTTTCCGGAAGACAAGACAGAATATATCCCGGCCGCGATCACGTCACTCGTTTTCCTGATCGGTGCTGTCCTGACGATGAGATACATCATCAAAGTTTCAAAAAGGGAAGCGAAGAAAGCAAAGGAACACGAGCAGGCAATCATGAAGCAAATGAATGATACCAAGGAGAACAGCTAATATTATTGGCTGTTTTTTTTTGGGTAAATAATTGGAAAGATTTTTAGGTTCCAAAAGGATTTCGAGGTATCCAAAGTTTAATTGACTAATTAAAATTAAATATATGGCTCTGTGAAGCTAATGCTGATTTTTACATCCTGTTGATTGTAGTGGAAGGCACGTAGACTCCTCCGAAAATGCTAACGCATTTCCCTCGTGCGTGGGCTCTGATTCGTGGAAGCTAATCAATGTCCTGCGGGAGGCCGGGTGAGACCCCGCAGGAGCTTGCCCGAGGAGGCTCAGCGCTAGCCCCGCGGAAAGCGAAGTGCCTGGAACGAAAATCAACAGTCTTATTTGACAGAGGCAGAATATAACAAAATTATTTATAAAACAGGTTTAACAACAACAAAACCAGGGTAAAAGTCATGTTTTCATTATTTTACTAAAACGTTATAATACAATTTATATTCTAAATTAAGGTTAGGGGTATAAATTGAAGAACTTACAGATAGAGAAGATTGTCGATCAGATTCTTGTTCAATCTGGCAGCAGTGTGAAAGTGGAACTTGAGGATTTTTTCCCGGGAGACCGTTTTGCGGGCGGGAAATATAATTTCGGAAGTCATACAATTACTTTATATATTGAAGAGATCAAGGCGCAATGCCTGCAGGTCTTTTCGTCTATGGATCAATTTGAAGATTATCTTGCTATTGTGTTTGCTCATGAGATTGGGCATGCGGAGGATTGCGAACTTGCGGAGCTGATCCAGAAGATGGAGGAAGCCGGCAATGATGTGCTGAGGAAGAGGATTGCCCTCCAGATTGAGAGGAATGCCTGGGATTACGCACGCATGCTGATTTCGCAAGATCTACACCCGTTGATGGACACGATCATAAGCTATTCCTTAGAGCCATATTACGAAGCGCTGGAAGTGAGCGCATAAAAATGGAGCTGTCCCGAATGGGACGGCTCCATTCTTGCTTTCAAAAAGTCTAGCTGAATGCCCTTTTCAGCCTTTCAAGTCCTTCATTCAAGGTTTCACGCGGGCAGGCGAGATTCATCCGGACGAAGCCTTCGCCGCCTTCGCCATACTTCGTACCAGGTTCCAGTCCGAGTTTGCCTTTTTCGAGCAGTTGATCCTTGATTTCCTCGTCGCTCAAGCCAAGCTCACGGCAGTCGATCCACAGGAGGTAAGTCGCATCGGCTTTCATCGGCTTGAGTACTGGCAGGTGTTCGGCGATAAAATCTGTTGCTATTTTCATATTCTCATCCAAGTAGTCAAGCAGCTGCTCCAGCCATTCTTCGCCTTCTCGGTAGGCAGCTTCCATCCCGGCGACCGCAAAGGCATTCAAAGTGAAGAATCCTTGCTGCTCCTGGACCTTTTTGAATCTTTCCTTCAGCTCCTTGTTCGGGATGAGGGCAGCGGATGCCTGAAGCCCGGCCAGGTTGAAGGTTTTGCTTGGCGCAACGAAAGTAGTGGTAATCTCCCTGAACTCTTCTTTGATCGAGGCGATGGGAATATGGACATTTGGCTTGAACACGAGATCTGAATGGATTTCATCGGAAACAATCAGAACGTCATACTTCACACACAGGTCACCGATCTTTTCCAGCTCATCCTGCGTCCAGACCCTGCCTCCAGGATTATGCGGGTTGCAGAGAATGAACATTTTCACGCCATCCTGCAGCTTGGCTTCAAAGTCGGCAAAATCCATTTCGAATCGTCCGTTTTCAATCAATAAATTGGAAGTCAGCAGGGTGCGTTCATTATTTTTGACCATGTTGAAAAAAGGTGTATACACGGGAGAATGAACAAGTACCTTATCGCCTTTTTCCGTAAAGGCGCGGATAGCCGTGCTGATTGATGGAACGACACCTTCGCTGAAAACGATCGATGATTTCTTGAATTCACAATCATGGCGCTTTTTCATCCAATCCTGGATGGCTTCTGTCACAGACATCGGGACAAAGGTGTAGCCAAATATACCATGTTCAATCCGCTCCTGCAGTGCATCGGTAACTGCCTTTGGAGGATGGAAGTCCATATCTGCAACCCACATTGGCAGAACATCATCCTTGCCGAAAACCTTATCAATCGCATCCCACTTTACTGAATGCGAATTGTTCCTGTCCACTACCTTGTCAAAATTTATTCTTTCCACTATGTACGCACCGCCTTCTCCTTGAAAAATTTATCCTACTCTTACTTTATGATAAAATATTTTTAAAAAATAATCAGGTGATTGAATTGGAATCGAAAGAACTTAGCTATAAATTAATAGATGTTTTGAATAAATGGGACCCTTTCAAGGTAGGCGCAGGCCAGTTCGACCCGGAAATCGCCGATATCCTTCAGGCTGTCCATGATTACAACGAAGCAGATAAAATAGCCCGCAGGATCCAGTCCGTTTTCGAGTTTTCATTCGAACAGGTCCTGCCGTTTGACCAATGCTTTTCAGTCGCAAACACTCTTCTGGCGATCAAAAATGAAGATGTATGCTCCTTATAACACTTCCTATACGAATTGAAACGGCAGCCATCAGCGGCTGCCGTTTGCTGTTGCTTCAGCTGTTTCCTCTGCTGCTATGAACCCGTTGATCAGTTGATGGACATCTTCTGGGCGCTCCTCGGGCACGAGATGACCGGTTTCTTTTAAAATGACGAGTTCTGAATTCCTCAAATCCTTGTTCAACTTTCGCCCGATCATGACAGGGACGACTTTATCGTGTTCGCCCCAAATCAACAGGCAAGGTGCTTTGATTTTCCGTAAATCTTCTGCTGACAGGTCGCCCTCCCGGTGGCGGATCATCATCGTCAAGGCTTTGAAAATATCATCCTCCAGGAATGGAGAGAGATAGCCATATAGCATTTCATCATTGATCATCGAATGGTCATACACGACGTTCTGCAGGTTTTGTTTTACACCAGATCGGGCCAGGTGAAACTTGACATACAGTTGGAAGTACGGGATGTAGCTTGAAAGGACTAGCGGAAGCTTTGCCTTTTTCAAATATCCCGAACTGCAAAGCAAGATGCCTTTTTTCGCATACTCCGGATGATGCAATAGAATATTCATGGCAATTTGGCCTCCCATCGAATGCCCTACGACATTGAATTCGCGGACGCCAAGGGATTTCATGAGCTCGACGACTGTTGCGGCCAGATTCTCATAGGAATATTTGAAGCTGGAGACCTTACCGCTCTTTCCAAAAGGGGGAAGATCTACCGAAATGACGTTATAATCCTCTTTTAAAAGGGGGATTAAATGCCTGAAGCTGAAAGTAGAGGAAAGAAAACCATGCAGCAGAACCAGGGTTTCCTTTGCGTCTGGGTTCTGATAGTGCTCATAGTAAAGGTCGATTCCTCTTACGGTTTTATTCCTGGCGAATTCCATCGGCTCTCACTCCTGACATGATTAGCGAATTAGGCAAGGTATGCCTTTTATTTTCCCCGCAAAACGAAACTTCACACAAAA
Source organism: Mesobacillus jeotgali (assembly GCF_031759225.1). Taxonomy (NCBI): domain Bacteria; kingdom Bacillati; phylum Bacillota; class Bacilli; order Caryophanales; family Bacillaceae; genus Mesobacillus; species Mesobacillus jeotgali. Next base: position 3,903,383 of record NZ_CP134494.1, on the reverse strand, counting down.
AAATGCCATTAAACCCAAAAAAAATATGGACACCAATACAGGTGCCCATTAAAAAGGGGGGAATACTAGAAAGCCTTATGGGACTAGGATAACCAGATTGGCAGAATAGTATACATTTATTTTCAAGTTTTTTGCGAACTGATGAAAAAATAAAGCAGGCAGAGATCTCTGCCTGCTAAGGAGCATTGTGATTTTGCGTGTTACAAGCTGCTTGGCCTTTGGTCGAGTTCTGGCGGTGCAGCGTAATAAATTTCTCCCATCAATTCTGATGCAGGGACATCGAGGGCTGTCGAGATCTTTAGAATCGTCTGCAATTTAGGTGTCTGCTCGCCGCTTTCGTATCTTTGGATTGTCCGCGTACCTACCCTGATTTTTAAAGCGAGCTCCTCCTGGGAAATTCCGACTCGTTCACGGCACATCTTGATATTCTGTCCAATTGCAGTCATCGCTCATCACCTCCAAAAATAAATATCTCTTACTATAAGTTTATCATTAAATTTTTGAAAATATCGACAATAATGTGAACGTTTTCTTAACTTTAGATTATACCAATGGATTGCAGAAAAACAATGCCGATACCTACTGGTACGATGTAGCGGATGGAGAAGTACCAAATGTTGAATAATAACTGATTGCTTTCAGTGCCCTCATCCATTTCGCGCCTGACCATTTTACGTGGAAGCACATACCCGACGAATATAGCAATGAAAAAAGCTCCCAGCGGCAGGGCAATATTGCTGGTCAGGAAGTCGGCGAGATCGAAGAAGGTTTTTCCGAAAAATTTCACGTCGGATAAAACACCGAAGGATAGGGCATTCGGAATTCCTGCAGCAAAAACAAGCAGACCTCCAATCCAGGAAAACTTTTTACGCTTATTCTTGTCTCCTTTTGACAGTACGGCAACGATGATCTCGAGAATCGAGAATGCGGATGTCAATGTCGCGAAAAGCAGCAAAATCAAGAAAATCGTCAGGAATACCCCGCCAAATGCCAGTTCATTAAAAACGGCAGGCAGTACAACGAAGACAAGTCCAGGGCCAGCTTCCGGTTCGAAACCGAATGCGAATACAGCCGGGAAAATGACAAGTCCGGCGAGCAGCGAGATAAGAATATTCAACCCGACTACTGAAAACGCTGATTTTGCCAGGCTTTCACCTTTGGACAAATAGGAAGCATATGTCACCATGACAGAAAGTCCGACACTTAAAGCGAAAAATGACTGTCCCAGTGCCATTAAAATAGTTTGCCCTGTAACCGCTGACCAGTTTGGCTTCAGGAAAAACTCTACCCCTGCCATCGCTCCATCCAATGTCAGGGACCTGATTACCAGGATGATAAAAAGAATGAACAGGGCGGGCATCATGTATTTGCTCGCTTTTTCAATGCCCTGCTGGACACCGCCCTGGACGACCCATATGGTCAGGACAAGGAATAGGAGCTGAACAGCAACAGCTTCAACAGGATTGGATATGATGCTTTCGAATGTTGCTCCGTATTGAGCCTGTGTCAATCCTGACAGTGAACCTGTGAAGCTCCGGCCTAAATAGGAAAGAATCCACCCACCAACTACACTATAGAAGGACAGGATCAGGAAAGAAGCAATGACACCGCCATACCCAAGCAAAGGCCATGCGCTTTTCGGAGCCAGGTGTTTATAAGACATAACGGCGTCCTTTTGTGTGTTCCGGCCAATGATAAATTCAGCCAGCAAAATAGGTGCGCCTATAAATATAGTCATCAGCAAGAAGAAAATCAGAAAGATTCCGCCGCCATTTGTACCTGCCATATAGGGGAATTTCCAAATCGCTCCGAGACCAATGGCCGATCCCGCAGCAGCCAGAATGAAACCTAGCTTTGAAGTCCATTGTTCATGCTTATTCATAGAGAAAACTCCTTTATATAAAAGTCTGAATATTTATATTTTCTGACAAAATAAAAAAATACCTTTTCATGTTACTATTTTTTCAGGAAAAAGCATAGCATTTTCAGGCTTTAGTCAATTATTTAGCTTTTTGTTATTTTTTTGAAACAAAAGAGGAAATACGCCGTTTTATAGGTAAAGTGATTTTCGCTTTAAGGCGACGGGAACGCAAGCGGCCGCAGCCGTCGCTGTTAAAATCTTAAAAAGATAGGTAACCAGTTTGGGGGATCCAAAATGAATGATGATGAATTAGTGTTCCGGGCGAGGAATGGCAATATGCAGGCTTTCGCGGAGTTGATCGATATCCATACTCCAACCGTCAAGCGCTTTGCCTTCCAGCTTGGGAACAAATACGACGACATAGATGATATCACCCAGGAAGTGTTCGTCAGGGTCTACCGCTTCCTCGACCAATTCTCACATGCGAAGTTCACGACCTGGCTTTATAAAATCACATTGAATGTGACGAGGGACTTTGCCCGGAGTAAGCAAAGGCAGATCAAGAAAGTGCTGAAGATTGGCAAGGAACGTTCATACGACGGGAAGACAGCAGAGGAAAGCATCCTTCGGTATGAGGAAGACAGGACATTGCATGAGTGCATTCAAAAACTTGATGAGAAATACCGCATCCCGATTGTCCTCTTTTATTTTCACGATAAAAGCTATGACGAAATCGCGGAGATTACCGGTGCATCACTGTCAAATGTAAAGACGAGGATGTCCCGAGGAAAGGAACACTTGAAGAAGCTGCTCACTCTAGCTCAAAAGAAGGAGGGTGCAAACCATGGATGATCAGTTATTGGAGAAGCGACTGGAGAGCTTGAAAAGTGCATACGACGACATGCCAGAAGATGAAAATCGTTCAGCGATCCTTGCGGCGATCAAAAAAGACCAGAAGAAGCAGAAACAAAATAAGTGGTTTCACTTGCGGTACGCCGCAAGTTTTATAGGTGTCGGGATGATTGCTGGTGTCCTGATGATGCAATATATCGGAGATCATGCACCTTCTGAAGAGGAAACTGAACAGCACCAGGCAGCATCCAGTGAAAATAGTTCCGGTGAGTTGGAAAAATCAGATGTAAAAGAAGTATTTGATGACTTGGAAGAGTATTATCAGGAGCGGGAACTCCAGACGAAAGAAAAGCTGGGCTTCTTATCGGGATTTGAAAATTATCTGTATCGAAATATTCCGATGGAACTGAATGACTCGGAAAGTGCTTTCCTATCAGACCTGGAAGCCTATAAGCAAACAGATTTGGAGGATACAAGGAAAAGGCTTACCAGTGAGATTGATCAAGCTTTCACCATGCCATCAGAGATGATCGATAAGCTTTTGCAAGAAAAAAGTGACGATGTTTATATAAGTGGGCCGGAATTCATTCTCCTTAACCAACTGGAGTCTTTTTTGGGGGCCTATTATCTTTCGATGACCTATTATGAAGATGATATAAATAAAGCCATTGAGAAAGAAAATGCCGATGAGGTTGTGAAGAAGATGAATGCTGGCGGAGAAGGTCTTTCTTCCCCAGGTTTAAAAGAGATGTCATCCAAGGCTGTTGATAATGGATATGCTTTTAGGGAAGAAGAAGGCAGGATCGTACCATATGTGAATTTTAGCGGCCTTGCAGACCGCCTTCGCGGTGCGGTGAATGAAGATTTTATTAAGTATTTGGAACTTAGGACCAACAGAGTTCAGGATCGAAACGGAGAGATTATATCCTTTGAGGGGCTGGCAGATTTACTGGTGAAGCTCGAAAAAACGATATCAGCAGTGAAAAATCCAATCATCGAGGAAAGAATGAGGAATGACGCAAAGTCGCTATATGCCCTTTTCGTTGTAAGCCCCTATATTTATGACAAAAATGAAGAGTTAAAAAGTGAAGCGAAACAATCATATTTATATATGCTGGAAACCTATCCAGAGACCGATACAGCAGCTGCGGTGAATAGTATGTTCAAAAAGATGCAAAGCAACCAATTCCAAAAGCCTGCAGATGGCGAGAAGCTTGATTACCCAAGGTATTTGGAGATTCCAGCTCATTTAAAACGAGAGGACGTCATTGACAAAAAAGTGCTTCCGCTGCCGGATCCATTGCTTTCGAGCTATAAAGAATTCGCAGCCAAGAAGGATTTCAATATCCTGAAAAATTACGGACCGTTTGAAATTATGCAATTGTACTTTCATGCGGATGAGACTGGTGATTATGAAACCAAATATGCCCTGTACAGCAAGAATGGCGGCCAGCCTCCAAAAGATCAGTATATTGAGGAGATGAAGGCGGCGGAAGTGGACATCAGCGTAATCTTAAAGGGATATGAGTATGCTACACTTTACTACTCAAACGATGATCCGGAAAAAATCATCGGGATCCAGCTCCTTTACAATGACCGCACTGATGCCCCGGTCTTTCAGATGGTCCAGGAGGACGGATTCTGGAAAGTCCAGTTTTTGCCATTACAATAATGGAAACACTCATATAGAATTATCTTATTCCTTTTGATAAATGCTACAGAATATGATATAATTTTTAATTGCGTATTAATGGGATAAAATAAAACAATATTTAGGAGTGTTTCCATGTCAGAAAATATTCAAGTAGGCAGCGTTTTAACAGGTAAAGTTACAGGAATCCAGCCATACGGCGCTTTCGTAGCATTAGATGAAAATACACAAGGTCTAGTGCACATTTCCGAAATCACACACGGTTATGTTAAGGACGTTAACGAGCACCTTTCTGTTGGCGATGAAGTGAAAGTGAAAGTTTTGTCAATTGATGAAGCTGCTGGAAAAATCGGCTTATCAATCCGTGCAACTGAAGAAGCACCAGAACAGCCACAACGCGCTAAAAAGCCACGCAGCAAGCGTCCAGCAGCTGTAGTTCAGCACCAGGACGACTCAGCTCAAGGCTTCAACACTTTGAAGGATAAGCTTCAAGAGTGGATCAACCAGTCAGATATGGCTAAAAAATAAGCTTCAAAGCGAAAAACCGGACATTTTTGTCCGGTTTTTTATTTGTTATATATCGATGACTTCGGCAAGGAATCAGGAGTGAACACAAAAGTGGTAAAAGGTAATCTTGTGGCTCGAACGGAACCCTTATGTATGAGAAATGGCAAGCATAAGGGTATCTATCGTGTAGAACGGAACCCTTATGTGGGTGGAATGGCAAGCATAAGGGTATCTATCGTGAGGAACGGAACCCTTATAGAGAAGAAAAGCGAAGCATGAGGGCCTCTTGCGGCTCGAATGGTACCCTTATGGAGAAGAAAAGCGAAGCATAAGGGAGTCTTGCGGCTCGAATGGTACCCTTATAGAGAAGAAAAGCGAGGCATAAGGGTATCTTAAGGCCCGAACGGTACCCTTATGGAGGAGAAAAGCGAAGCATAAGGGCCTCTTTCAGCCCGAACGGTACCCTTATGGAGAAGAAAGGCGAAGCATAAGGGTGTCTTTCAGCCCGAACGGTACCCTTATAGAGAAGAAAAGCGAAGCATAAGGGTGTCTATCAGCCCGAACGGAACCCTTATGGAGAAAAAAAGTGAAACATAAGGGTGTCTATCAGTCCTTTAGGGAATAAAACCTCGAAACAAACCCGCTACCTAGTGTCCACCGGCCTCACCCTCCCATCCCTCGCAGAGAAAACTAGCTGAACCGAGGACATCCTCTTAAAATAAACCAACTTTTGTCCGTCATTCTTTTTTAGGGGGTTAAAATGAAAGAGCTTACAGGTTACAATATGATTGTCTAACCAATTTTTTCATTGGAACGGAGGAAAGTTCATGACGATAACAAAAACTAGCTCGCTGATCGAGCAGACTCAAAAATACGGTGCGAATAACTATCATCCGCTGCCAATCGTGATTTCGAAAGCAGAGGGGGTTTGGGTAGAGGATCCTGAAGGCAACAAATATATGGACATGCTGAGTGCGTATTCGGCAGTCAACCAGGGACATCGCCATCCAAAGGTCATCCAGGCGCTTAAAGACCAGGCTGATCGTGTGACTCTTACTTCAAGAGCATTCCACAATGACCAGCTAGGACCGTGGTATGAAAAGATCTGCAAGTTAACGAATAAGGAAATGGCTTTGCCGATGAACACTGGAGCGGAAGCTGTTGAAACAGCTATAAAAGCAGCTCGCCGCTGGGCTTATGATGTCAAAGGCGTTGCGGACAACCAGGCTGAAATCATTGCTTGTATCGGCAACTTCCATGGCCGCACAATGACAGCGGTTTCCTTATCATCTGAAGAAGAATACAAACGAGGATTCGGCCCAATGCTGCCAGGGATCAAACTGATTCCTTATGGTGACCTAGAAGCATTGAAGGAAGCAATTACTCCAAATACTGCAGCGTTCCTGATTGAACCGATTCAGGGTGAGGCAGGAATCGTCATTCCGCCGGAAGGCTTCATGAAAGCTGCATACGATGTATGTAAAGAAAATAATGTCCTGTTCATTGCCGATGAAATCCAGGCCGGTCTCGCAAGGTCCGGAAAAATGTTCGCGTGTGAATGGGAGGGGATCGAGCCTGATATGTACATCCTTGGAAAGGCATTAGGCGGTGGGGTGTTCCCTATTTCATGTGTAGTCGCCGACAATGATGTATTGGGAGTATTCAACCCAGGTTCCCATGGATCCACTTTTGGCGGCAATCCAATGGCTTGCGCAGTTTCCATCGCGTCCCTTGATGTATTGATTGATGAGAAGCTTGCGGACCGTTCGCTTGAACTGGGTGAATATTTCATCAGCAAGCTTCGTGAAATCGACAATCCTATCATCAAGGATATCCGCGGCCGCGGCTTGTTCATTGGCGTCGAGCTAACAGAGCCTGCACGCAAGTATTGTGAAGAGTTGAAAGAAGAAGGCCTGCTCTGCAAAGAAACGCATGATACGGTCATTCGTTTTGCTCCGCCGCTCGTCATCAGCCAGGAAGAACTGGATTGGGCAATACAGAGAATAAAGAAAGTTTTATCATAAAAATGAGAAAACCCGCCTTCATTGGCGGGCTTTTCATTTGATCCCAATTATCGAGTAGCCCTTGGTTCTGCCGCTCTCTCTTCTCTTTCGCTTGGTGCGAATAGAAGTCCGATGTTTATAAGACCGGCAAGACCGACTAACCCATAGATGATTCGAGCCAATGCTGAATCCTGTCCACCGAAAATTGCTGCAACAAGGTCAAATTGGAAGAATCCTACTAAACCCCAGTTGATGGCCCCGATAATGGTAAGTACTAGTGCTGCACGTTGAATACCGCTCATGGATGTTTCCTCCCTTAAAATTAAATTTGTTCTTTTATAGATTGTTTCAGCACGAAATGAATTATTCATTCGTCCTATTTTTATTACCTACCCTCATGAAAAAATTTGTAACATTTCGCAGCACATTGGAGCACATTAAGAAGTGTATTTTTTGCAATGGTTTTAGAAAAAGAACATAATAATCCCTAGAGGAAGGTGATTTAAATGGATAACTTTACTTTTTACAATCCAACGAAACTGATATTTGGCAAAGGCCAGCTTGAGGAATTGAAAAACGAAGTCCCTCAATACGGAAAAAAAGTCCTGCTGGTATATGGCGGTGGCAGCATCAAACGAAATGGTCTTTATGATTCTGTCATGGACACTCTTAAGGAAATTGGCGCTGAAGTATTCGAGCTTTCCGGCGTTGAGCCAAACCCTCGTCTGTCGACTGTCCATAAAGGCGTGAAGATTTGCAAAGATGAAGGAATCGAATTCTTGCTGGCAGTTGGCGGCGGCAGTGTCATTGACTGCACAAAAGCAATCGCTGCAGGTGCGAAATATGATGGAGATGCCTGGGATCTGGTCACAAAGAAGGCTTTTGCAGCAGAAGCCCTTCCTTTTGGCACCGTACTCACTTTGGCAGCTACTGGCTCTGAAATGAATGCAGGTTCTGTCATCACAAACTGGGAAACGAATGAAAAGTATGGCTGGGGAAGCCCGGTCACATTCCCGAAATTCTCCATCCTTGATCCAGTGAACACTTTTACCGTTCCGAAGGATCAGACGATTTATGGAATTGTGGACATGATGTCACATGTATTCGAACACTATTTCCACCTGACCGAAAACACGGAGTTCCAGGACCGCATGTGTGAATCCTTGCTTTTAACAGTGATGGAAACAGCACCTAAACTGCTTGCAGACCTGGAAAATTACGAATATCGCGCAACGATCCTTTATTCAGGAACGATGGCCTTGAATGGAATCTTAAACATGGGTTACCGCGGTGATTGGGCGACTCATAATATCGAGCACGCTGTATCGGCCGTGTATGATATCCCACATGGAGGCGGCCTGGCGATCCTGTTCCCGAACTGGATGAAGCATAACCTTAAGGTAAAACCGGAACGTTTCAAGAAAATGGCTGTCAGGGTCTTCGGTGTGAATCCAGAAGGCAAGACGGACGAAGAAGCTGGTTTGGAAGGAATCGAAAAGCTGCGTGAATTCTGGAACAGCATAGGTGCCCCATCAAGACTTGCCGATTATGACATCGATGACAGCAAGCTTGAAGTAATGGCTGACAAAGCAATGGTCAATGGGGAGTTTGGCAACTTCGCAAAATTGAATAAAGATGATGTACTGGAAATTTATCGTATGTCATTATAAAAAAGCTGTAGGACCCAGGAGCATAACCTGGGTCCTTTCTTTGTAAGGCTAAAATAAGTCATCGGGATCATTTTTCAAGGATTTTCGAAAGAGTGATCGGGATTATTTTTCAAGGGATATTCGAAAGAGTGATAATTTCACTATATACGGATAAAAAGAAAGTATAATGGTTTAAAATCTGCAATCAGGGAAAAAAATAACGGAGTCATCTAAAGAGTAAAAAATAATTCACATTGTGTACGCTTACATCTGAGAGTGTTTCTTGATTATTGGGACCCATTTCGATAAAGTGATAGAGAATATAAAATAATGGAGGATCAGACATGACACATGTTCGTTTTGATTACTCAAAGGCGCTTAGCTTTTTTGGTGAACACGAAGTTACATACTTAAGGGATTTTGTAAAAGTAGCCCATCATTCATTACATGAAAAGACTGGTGCAGGCAGCGACTTTTTAGGCTGGATTGATCTGCCTGTCGACTATGATAAAGAAGAATTCGCACGCATCCAGAAGTCAGCGGAAAAGATTAAGAGTGATTCTGATGTCCTGCTTGTGGTTGGGATTGGTGGCTCTTATCTTGGTGCACGTGCTGCGCTTGAATTTTTACAGCACAGCTTCTATAACGCTCTTCCGAAAGAAAAGCGCCAGACACCGCAAATTATTTTTATCGGCAATAACATCAGCTCAACTTATATGACAGATGTGATGGATCTTTTGGAAGGCAAGGATTTCTCCATCAATGTCATTTCAAAATCAGGAACAACGACGGAGCCTGCGATTGCATTCCGTATCTTCCGCAAATTGCTTGAAGAAAAGTATGGAGTCGAAGAAGCACGCAAACGCATTTATGCGACAACGGATAAAGCACGCGGTGCATTGAAAACTCTTGCTGACGAAGAAGGCTATGAATCATTTGTGATTCCGGATGATGTCGGCGGACGCTATTCTGTTTTGACAGCAGTAGGCTTACTTCCGATCGCTGTCAGCGGTTCAGATATCGAAGCGATGATGAAAGGAGCAGCACAGGCGAGGGAAGACTTCGGCAAATCAGAGCTTGAAGAAAACCCTGCCTACCAATACGCTGCAGTCCGCAACGCTCTTTACAATAAAGGCAAGACAATTGAAATGCTGATCAACTATGAACCATCACTTCAGTACTTCTCTGAATGGTGGAAGCAGCTGTTCGGCGAAAGTGAAGGGAAGGACCAGAAGGGAATTTATCCTTCTTCCGCTAACTTCTCAACAGATCTTCACTCCCTTGGACAATATGTCCAGGAAGGCCGTCGTGACCTGTTCGAGACCATCATCAAGGTGGAAAAGCCTCGCCACGAAATGACGATTGAAGAAGCTGGAAGCGATCTTGACGGCTTGAACTACCTTGCTGGCAAGACAGTTGATTTCGTCAACAACAAAGCGTTCGAAGGAACGATGCTTGCCCATACAGACGGAGGCGTACCAAACCTGGTTCTGACGATTCCACAGCTAGACGAGTATACATTCGGATACCTTGTATACTTCTTCGAAAAAGCATGTGCAATGAGCGGCTACCTGCTTGGCGTGAATCCTTTCGACCAGCCAGGCGTTGAAGCATACAAAGTGAATATGTTCGCATTGCTTGGAAAACCAGGCTTCGAAGAAAAGAAAGCAGAATTGGAAAAGCGACTTAAATAGAACTGAAAAAGGAGTACCCTGTTGGGTGCTCCTTTTTTACGGTTCGAAAACTGGAAAAAATCGCACGGAATTTCCAAGTCGCCAATAAAATTGAATTTTCGCCAATAAACTTGTGAAAATCGCCAATATAAATATTAAATCGCCAATAAAATGATGGAAATCGCCAATAAAATTTTATTTTCGCCAATAAAGGTAAAAATCCAGCAGCTACTACCCGCTTAAAGATGGTTTCCAAGCTAATCGAATCGTTCATCGCTCATTAAATGGCCGCTTTTGGTTAAAACTAAGCAAAAACACTTGGAAAGGCGGAAACGACCATTGATTGAGATACAATCTGAGCTTGAGGGCAAACATTTTGATCTTTTTAAACTGGAGCAGATGCTGAAACCGTTGGGGTATTCGATCGGAGGAAATTGGGATTATGACCATGGCGCGTTCGATTATAAGATAGATGACGAAGTTGGGTACCAATTTTTGAGGCTTCCATTCAAGGCAATTGATGGGCAGCTTGATTCGAAAGGCTGCACTGTCCAATTTGAACGGCCTTTCCTGTTATCGCACAAATATCAGCGAGGGATCGATGACCATGCGGAGATTGGGAATGCCAGCGCATCCTTCAACCAGTTCCAGGAACCGGTCGATAAGGATGCGAGCTTTCCGGAAAAGTACATCGAAGTAGGTCGTTCGCTTGTCCGCGAAGTAGAATCTGCTTTGTTGCATTAATCGTCATTTAAAATGGCGAGTAACTGATCATCGTATTTAATTTTGATATTGTTTTTGGGGTTGACGATCACGTCATCCCCTCTTTTACGTCCAATTAATATAATATTCCGTTCTTTCAGCAAAAAGTGGCTAGCATCCTGAAAATTCTTGTCAATCAGAGAAGCTTCAGCCTCTATATACGTCAGTCGTTTCCCATTCAATTCCCCCAGCAAATCCAATAAAGGGTTCACAACCTCGGCGGAGGCGATGCTGTTCAAAAGTACTGCACTGGTTAGGGAATTCGCGGGAATCAGCTCATCAGCTCCCGCTCTTCTCGCATTATTGATTTGTTCGCTCGTTTGTATTTCAGCAATACAGCGGATTTCCGGGTTCAATCCTTTTATGGCTAGAAGCGTGAGGATCGTATTCATATCGGCCTGCAGCTCGTCCAGGTTCTGGTCTGAAGTTATAATGACTTTTCTGGCTGTAGTGATGCCTGCATTCAATAAAGTTTCATCCTTGTTCGCGCGGCCTCTGATGAAATGGACATTATCGTCTTTAATGGGGTTTGACCCCAGTGTATCGTCTACCAGTATGATGGAGTCATCCGCCTCTATCAGCGAGTGGATGACTGAACGAGACCTTTCGTTCCATCCGATGATGATAATATGGCGATTTCCGCGATAGCCTACCTTTCCCTCAGCATATGCATTTTGTTTGGTCACCGTCGCAGCTGATAGATGGATGAAATACGATGATAAAAATCCTGTGCCAACCATAAGAAGCAGGATTGCTGTGATTCGTCCCCATGTAGTTACGGGGTAGAAATCTCCGAATCCCACTGTTGATGCAGTAATGATCGCCCACCAAACACCATCAAAGATAGTCGGAAAGCTTCTTGGTTCTACATAATGAATGACTACACCAAACAGAGTGATCATTAAAGCGGCAATCATAAGGATCCTTGCTAATATTGGCAGCTTTATGAAGCGCATATATAAGTGATTAGTCATATCTTACTCCCCCTCTTATTTCTCGTATTATGTATGAAAACAATATTTACTTTTCCCTCGTTTTTGCCTTCAAAAACGGAATTAACCAGATTTATGTAATTCTATTTTCGTCGAGCAGATTCTTTTTTACACAAGAAAATTCAAGAATAGTCACTAGCCCGTACCCAAATTGCAGTATATACATATCTTAGGAAGTAAAGGAGGGATTATTATATGTCATTCAATTGGGGATCCAATGTGCTTCTTTTCGTTGCTTGCATGCTTGCAGGCTGGGTATTGATGAAATTCGGACCGATGCTGCTGACCCTTCCCGGAGGTCTCTTTGGGATTATCGGCGTTATTGTCATCGTACTCTTCGCTTTTGTCATTATATTTATTGGACTGAGGGTCTTATTCAGAGGCGGCTGGCGCAGCTGACGTTTCCTTTTAAAAGAACCTGTCTAACCGGCAGGTTCTTTTTCTGTGCGCCCGGCATGGGTGCAGTCTATAGGGTGTAAGTCCCGAGCCATGAAGGCAGTAGTAGTGGTTAGCTTAACGCAAGGGTGTCCGCGGTGACGCGGAATCTGAAGGAAGCGAGCGGCAAACCTCCGGTCTGAGGAACACGAACTTCATATAAGGCTAGGTACCATTGGATGAGTTTGCAGAACAAAACAAAGTCCTTACTGCCGAAGGTGGTACAGAGTAAATGAAGCAGATAGATGGAGGGAAAGACTGTACTCTTACCCGGGGAGGTCTGATTGGAAAGCCAAGTACACTTGGTAACCTATCTAGCAATAGATAGCTGAACAATCAGAAGTCAGCAGAGGTCATAGTACTTTACCGGCTCGAGACGGTAAGGGAAGGACTGAACAATTAGGAAGAACGAGAACTAGGCATACAATTCCTGTGTAGAAGCAGACAATCCGAAAGGACTTACTTGAAGGAGGAAGTGGTGAATCCACAGGGGACTTCATGAGGGTGGAGCAGGAATAACATAATTAGATTTCTACGTTCACGTCGAAAGGAAATATCACATGTTAATGAATCTGATTCTATCACGGGAAAACTTAATAGAAGCACTTAAACGTGTGGAGAAGAACAAAGGGAGTCACGGCATAGATGGAATGTCCGTAAAATCCCTACGAAGACATCTCTATGAGAACTGGGACACCCTTTGTGATTCTTTAAGGAAAGGTACCTATCAACCTAACCCAGTACGTCGAGTCGAAATCCCGAAACCGAACGGTGGAGTAAGGTTACTTGGAATACCTACCGTGATAGATCGTTTCATCCAACAGGCAATCGCCCAAGTTTTAACTCCGCTTTTTGACCCAACCTTCTCGGAACATAGTTATGGGTTTAGGCCAAGCCGAAGAGGCCATGACGCTGTACGTAAAGCAAGGGGATATATAAGTGAAGGTTACAGATGGGTGATTGACATGGACTTGGAGAAGTTCTTTGACAAAGTGAATCATGACAAGCTGATGGGGATATTGGCAAGCAGAATCCAAGACCGATTGGTCTTGAAGCTAATTCGAAAATATCTCCAAGCAGGAATCATGATAAATGGTGTAGTCTACGATGCAGAAGAAGGAACACCACAAGGAGGTCCCCTGAGCCCTCTTCTTTCGAATATACTTTTGGATAAGCTTGATAAAGAACTAGAAAGGAGAGGTCACAAGTTTGTCCGATACGCCGATGATTGTAATATTTACATGAAATCGAAGAAAGCTGGAGAACGAGTAATGAACTCCATTACATGCTTCATTGAGCAGAAATTAAAGCTCAAAGTAAACAGAGGGAAATCAGCGGTTGACCGCCCGTGGAAACGAAAATTCCTTGGCTTTAGCTTTACGGTTAATAAGAAACCGAAGGTTCGAATAGCCAACGAAAGTGTTAAAAGGCTAAAAGCTAAAATACGAAAGTTAACATCCCGTTCTAAACCAATCCCCATGGAAGTTAGAATTGAGAAATTGAATCAATTTCTAACGGGATGGTGTGGATATTTTGCATTAGCTGATACACCAAGTAAATTCAAAGAATTTGATGAGTGGATTAGAAGAAGACTCCGTATGATTGAATGGAAACAATGGAAGAACCCGAAGACAAGAGTAAGAAAACTCAAAAGTCTTGGCGTTCCAGACCAAAAGGCATACGAATGGGGAAATTCCAGAAAGAAATTTTGGAGAATTGCCTCAAGTCCAATCTTACACAAAACCCTCGATAACTCTTATTGGAGTCATCGAGGGCTCAAAAGTCTATATCAAAGATATGAATTTCTACGTCACACTTAATTGAACCGCCGTATACCGAACGGTACGTACGGTGGTGTGAGAGGTCGGGGGTTAGTCACCCCCTCCTACTCGATTGCCCAAAGTGAGATAAACTTGGACATTCATAAATATATTTTTAAAGAGTGAAAGGGATTGGAGTGATGCACATGCAGGAATTTATTTTGGCTGTGTTGGACTGGCTGTCGAGCCTTGGCTATATTGGGATTGCAATCGGGTTGATGCTTGAGGTCATCCCAAGTGAAATCGTCCTTGGTTATGGCGGGTATATGATTTCAGAGGGGACGATCGGTTTTACCGGTGCGGTCGTTGCTGGGACGATTGGCGGGACAATTGCACAGCTATTCCTCTATTGGTTGGGCTATTTTGGCGGCCGGCCGATGCTGGAGAAATACGGGAAGTATTTATTGATCAACAAGCACCATCTGGAAGTATCCGAAAAATGGTTCAACCAATATGGTTCAGGGGTCATTTTTTCAGCAAGGTTCATACCGGTGGTCAGGCATGCGATTTCAATACCTGCGGGAATTGCGGGCATGTCATCCATAAAGTTCACGTTCTATACCATTGCGGCAATGATTCCATGGACAGTATTCTTTCTTTATCTAGGCATCGTCCTCGGTGAAAATTGGTCAGAAATCAAGGACATTGCAAAGCCGTTCATCATCCCTGTCAGCATTATCGCGTTAGGGGGAGGTGCAGTATACATACTGGCAGCCCGAAAACGAAAGAACCTTTAACGAGCTCAGGATTTTTCCTGAGTTTTTTATTTGGCCAGAACTCATAAATCATAGCAGTTTAGTAAAAGTTAAGAAAAGGAAATAATCAATCCGAATGGCAGGGAGTAGATGGAATTTGTTAAAGGAAATGCTCAGGCTGCTCAAGAAACAGCAAAAACAACCTGCTCCCCCAGCGGAAAAACTGACAGGGGAGCAGGATTCCCTGAAGGAACAGAAGTTTTCACGAAGTCTTGAAGACAATTTGTCTGTGATCAAGAAGCTTTATAGCATTCCTGACAACAAGGATGTAAAATTGCGGGAATTGCACCTTGAGGGTTTTGGTAAAAATGCCGCTCTTATATTCATCAGTACAATCTCAGATGTTAAGAGTATTGAAGAAAACATCCTAAAGCCTTTGACGGAAAATACCTCATCAAGTAAAAAAGTTAAGGATGTAGTTTCCATCCAGATGGTCCATGAAATAGATATTTTCAAGGATGCTGTCAAGGATGTGAATAAAGGAAATGCCCTGCTGATATTGGATGGTGAAGCAAAGGGCTATATCCTTGACTGTCCGGAATTCCAAAGCCGGGCCATTGACAAACCCGAAAGCGAAATTTTAATCAAAGGTCCGAAAGAAGCTTTCAATGAAAAAGTAGTGGCAAATATCTCGCTGCTCAGGAAGAAAATCAGAAATGAAAACCTGATTGTCGAAGTCATCGAAGTATCGCAGCGCTCACACAATGATGTTTACATTCTTTATATTCGTGGCCTTGCCAATGAAAAGCTGGTGGACAATATCAAGGAACGATTGGGCAGTCTTGAGGTTAATGCGGTTCAAAACCTTTCGCTGCTCGAGGAATACATCGAGGAGAGGAATTACTCGCTGTTCCCGAGCGTGTTGACGACAGAACGCCCTGATCGGGCAGCCTCTTTCCTTGAAGATGGTTATATTGCTTTACTTATGGACAACTCACCTGACAGCATGGTCCTGCCGGCAACGTTCTGGTCTTTTTTCCATAGTCCGGAAGATCACTATTTGAGAATTCATTATGGCAATTTCACAAGAGCCTTAAGAATGGTTGCACTTTTCATTACGCTTTTCACTTCAGCCATCTATGTTGGGATAACTACGTTCCATGCGGAAATGATTCCACCAGACTTGCTGCTCGCGATTGCCTCTTCCCGTGAAAAAGTGCCATTTCCTGCAGTTATTGAAATTTTGATTATGGAAGCTGCTTTTGAGTTGATCCGGGAAGCGGGACTGCGTGTTCCCAGTCCAATCGGTCCGACGATCGGCATCGTTGGGGCGCTGATCCTTGGACAGGCTGCCGTTGAGGCGAATATCATCTCTCCGATTGTCATTATCGTGGTGGCATTAGGAGGCCTAAGCTCCTTTGCTGTTGCGGATTTAAGCCTGAATTTCGCTGTAAGGCTCATCCGTTTTGCTTTTATCTTGAGTGCTGCTTTATTTGGCATATATGGGATGACAGCATTCTTTGCTGCGGGTATTTTTTATTTGGTGTCACTCAAATCCTTCGGTGTTCCATACTTAGCACCGCTGTCTCCAACTTATCAATCTTCCAAGGATACTATTTTCAGGCGGCTGGTGAAAAATGAAAAATTCCGGCCAGGTTTTTTGAAAACCGCCGATTCACAAAAAAAAGCGATGGGGCAAAAGTAATGAAACAAACAGAGGGGAAAATTGGGATAAAAGAATATGTGGCGATCATTGCCTTGACAGTTGGCACCAAGCTTAGTGACGATACTCCAACAATTATTTTTGAAAATGCAAGGAATGCTGGTTGGATTGTCGTATTGCTAATGGGGGCAATGGCTTTTATTCCAGTTTTCCTGTTGATCAAAGTTTTTTCAGCTCATAAAGGAAAGAATTTGCATGAGGTTATCATCCACATATTTGGAAAATTTTTCGGAACTATTATTTCAATTCTTCTCCTGGTGGGAGGAGTTGCTTTTATTACCGTTGATTCAGGTATATACGTTGATATAATCGGAACCATGTACTTTACGAAGTCCCCTCCCAGTATCATTTATGTCATTTTGATGCTTGTCTGCGCCTACGGGGCAAAAAGGGGAATTGAGCAGATTGGAACCGTGGCTTGGGTATTGCTGCCGTATTTAAAAATTACATTATTAATAGCGCTGATAGTCAGTATGAACGCTGGACATTTTGGTTTTATTTTTCCGATTTTGGGCGAAGGCAGTATGGAGATTCTGAAGGCCTCTGCCAAAAATATATCAATCTTTGCGGATTTATTTTTTATCGGGTTGATTGCTCCGCTGGTAACATCTTTCAAGGATTTTAAAAAAGGCACGATTTTTGGACTGATCATGGTCACAGTGGAAATAAGCCTGGCGATGTTCACATTTGTGATGCTTTTTGATTACACAACTGCCGAGATGCTTAGTTACCCTTTCCATGAAACAATCAGGTATATCCAGATTGGCTTCCTGCAAAATGTGGAAACCTTATTTTTCCCTTTCTGGCTCGTGGCTACATTTATAAGGTTTTCGTTTTATTTATATATCAGTGCGGTGCTTCTGGGAGGAATCCTGAAAATAAAGGAATTTGAATATTTGATTCCATTAATAACAACCATGGTCATTTTAATTGGTTTTGCACCAGAAAGCCCATCAATCGTCCTTTTTAACATGAGACAGAACCTGTTGATGCTGCTCAGTCCGGCATTTTTATTCCTGCCGCCGCTAATGTGGCTAATCGCGAAGATACGGGGAGATTTTAAAAATGGAACAGTACAAGAATCTAATTAAAATCTCTATTATGGTCATCATCATCCTTTCTCTGACAGGCTGCTGGGATAAGAAAGAACTGGACCAAAAAGCCTATGTGATTGGCATTGGTCTCGATACACATGAAAAGGAAGGGAAAATTACAGTGACTTATTTAATCGCCAATCCTGAGGTAGGCTCGCAGCAATCGGGAGGCGGAACACCTGAATCACCGGAGGAAGTCATATCGTTGGTGGCCGATGATTTCATCAGTTCGCGGAATACAGCGAATACAGTCATCTCAAAGGAAATTTCTTATGACTTGTTAAGTGTCATCATTGTATCGGAGGAGTTAGCAAGGAAACCTGATTTTATCAGGGTGATTTATTCTGCAGCAAAAGACAGGGAAATTAAAAGAAACACGGATTTGCTTATAACAAAAGAAAGCGCCGAAACATTCATCTTGAACAATAAACCATTGCTTGAGACCAGGCCTCATAAATTTTTTGAATTCATGATCGGCAGGGGAAAAGAGACAGGAATGATTCCAAACACAGATTTGAATGATTTTTTCAAGGTGGCAGAAAGTGACGCAGATCTATTCCTGGGAATTTACGCTACTACTGAAAGGGGACGAGATAAAGACATCACTTCTGATGATGATTTCATGGCAGGGGAAGTCCAGTTTGGCGGAAAAACGAATGATGCACAGTTCATCGGATCTGCTGTTTTTAAAGAAGGAAAGATGATTGGCAAAATCACAGGAGAAGAAACACGGATATCATCACTGCTGGACAATACATGGAAACTGGAAGATTTTAAAACAACATTCAAGGATCCATTTGATGAACGGTATCGAATTTCTGCAAGATTCTCCAAGCAAAGAAAGAACAGGCATACATTCAAGCAGCGGCACGGTAAAGCAATCATAGATATCAACGTTCCGGTCTATGTTGAAATACTCAGTGATCCGAGTATGGTCAACTTTGCAAAAAATAAAGATAAAATAGCCGAATTGAAGAAGTCGATGACTAAAACAATGGAGGAACATCTATCACAATATATTAAATATACTCAGGAAGAGTTCAAAGGTGACACTTTCCATTTGTCAGTACCGATCAGGAGGGAGTTTTTGACCCTTCAGGAATTCCGGGATTTTGACTGGATGAAATCCTATCCTAACGCTGAAATAAACGTCAGTGTCGATATCCGATTCGGTGAGTTTGGCCGGCAGACGAGACTGCCAAGTCTTCAAGAAGTGAGGGACTAAGATGATTGTATTGATATGGGGAGCTGTGTTCCTGGTATCTGTTTATTCCTTCGCCTTTGCAGTGACCATCTGGAAGCAAAAAAACAAAGCAGGAGCGATTGTAGTTAGTCTGCTTTCAGTTGCTGTGCTGATCCTGCCTTATTTTACTTATATAAAATAAACAAACTGGATTGGGAAAAAAGGGTTAGCATCCGGGTTGTCTCTTCGGATTTTTAAAAGTTATTAACATTGTGATAATATAGATATAATTAATATTAAATGGGGTGTAGGGGATGAGCCTGGTTGGATATAACTTCGGGAAAATTCTTAGGTCTACTAGGGTTTTTAAAGGTTTGACTGAGACACAGTTGGCTGAGGGGATCTGTACTGAAGAGGATATCATTCAATTTGAAAAAGAAGAGAAATATCCAACAATCGATCAATTATCGAAAATGGCATCAAAGCTCGAAGTCGAGTTCAACCATTTCTTCGATATCGCTTCCACTGATACTTACAATTACGCCATCGGTGTTACCGAGTTAATAAAAAAGTATAAAAGAGAGCGGGATTACGCCGCAATCAATGAAATAATCCAGAAGGAACAGGATAATCCGCTGTTCAAACATACATCATTCAATCAATTCCTGGTATGGCACCAGGGGATATGCAGCTATTACCTAGAGGGAGATAGACAGAAATCTATTGACTTGCTGAGCAAGGCTTTGGACATGACCCATAAGGAAGAGGCTGCAATGACAGAACGTGAAATTGAGATTTTGACGAGCATGGCGATCATCGAAAAGGATAGCGGAAACCTGGACAAGGCGGTCGAGCTTTTTCATGAAGCTTTGAACCAGTTGACAGAGCTTCCTCAAGTCCAGGATTCAAAAATCTGGCTGAGGATTCTCTATGGCCTTGCCCAGGCACTGTCAAAACTTGAGAGATATGAAGAATCCCTCATTTATTCCAGCAAGGGAATCGATAATTGTATTTATGAAGAAAATATGTATTTATTTGGAGAACTTTATTATCAAACAGGCATGAATTACATCAAATTGGGTAAAGAAAACAAAGGCAAGGAATATCTTGAAAAAGCAGTCACGATTTTCAAGCTGCAGAAGAATGACAAGTTTGCTAGTTTAGTAAGAGATGAAATGGAAAAATTATTGAAGTATTGTTAATAGTTACACCTAGGCTTAGGAGGTATAAAATGAAGAGAACATTAATTCTGCCCCTTATAGCAGCTTTTGTTGCAGGAATGTTCGGTTGGAATTCAGCGGATAAGAACCTGGCCGACCTGCCATCCCAGCATTCGCATACCGGCACGATGATCGCCGATTTGCCATCGCAGCATTCACAAAACGGCACGATGATCGCCGATCTGCCTTCCCAGCATTCACAGGACGGTACGATGATTGCTGATTTGCCATCCCAGCATTCGCAGGACGGTACGATGATCGCCGATTTGCCATCGCAGCATTCACAAAACGGCACGATGATCGCCGATTTGCCATCACAGCATGAACTTAATAAAGCTTTAGTTTAAGGAGTTTTTGAAACAGCCTGGGCCATTTTGGTCGGGTTGTTTTTTAATGCATTAAAAAATATTTTTAGCTAAAATAAATCAAGTACATAAGAAAAAGGCTCTGGATTTTTTCCAGAACCCTAATTCGTGACAGGAAACAACCACTTCAATCAATGATATCCATATGGTTGTTATCCATCATATTAAAGTTTTTACTCTGCATGGCACCGTTTGTTCCGTGGCAATCATTGTACATTTGCTTGACCTCTTCAGCGGAGAGGCCTGGGTGCATCTTTTCGATCAAAGGCTTCATTTGCCCAAAATTAAAAGTACCCTTACCGTCTGTCCCTTCTTCTGCGAAGGCAGCAGTACTGGCTCCTAAAATTAATGCTGCGCCTAAAAAACTTAAGATCAGTTTTTTCATGCCTTGGTCAGCTCCTTTCGTTTCATATGGTTATTTTAGTGGGACAGTTTGCAAAAACTTAGCAGAAGCAGTGACAAATTTATGGATTTTTTACCGGAGGCATACAAATGACATTATTAGAAACTTTATCGAGCCAGCCGGTCTGGGTTGCAATTTTCATCAGCCTTGGAGTCAGTATCACCATTTCAGTCCTGGGGGTCATCCCCAGTGCGTTTGTAACCGCTGCGAATATCATTTATTTTGGTTTTGGTGGCGGTCTTGTCCTTTCAATCATTGGAGAGGCTGCAGGGGCGATCATCAGCTTCTTTCTTTATCGAAAAGGAATAAAAAAGCTTTCGCAAAAAGTCCCAAGCTCGAAATCGATAAAGAGTTTAGAACGTCTTAAGAACACGGCTGGCACTGAGGCGTTTGTCCTCGTGATTTTATTGAGGCTTTTCCCATTCGCTCCTTCAGGTTTAGTGACGCTTGCTGCTTCTTTCAGCAAAATGGGAGCATCTGCATTCATGGTATCCAGTACGATTGGAAAAATTCCTGCACTCTTCATCGAAGCCTATTCAGTCAATACCATGCTTGGCTGGAAATCGGAGTATCAGCTTGCAATGGCTGTCTTTGCGCTCTTGGCAGGTGTCTGCTACTATTATTGGAAAATGAAAATGAAGAAAAGAAAAACGGAGGAAGCAGAATGAGATATAGAAACAAGCTCTTGGCTGCAGCATTCGCCTTCATGGCACTGATTTTAACAGGCTGTGCTGACCAGGAGGAACAGCAGGAAACGAAGGAAAAAGCGAAGAACCAGGATACCCAGGAACCGAGGGAACAAGCGGAAAATCAGGGTGACCAGGAAAAGAAGAAACAAGCGGAAGACCAGCAGGACATCACCAGTGATATTTCAGAAGAAGAGTTCATCAGAAAAGCAACTCCGCAAAAAATAGAGCATGTACATGGAATTGGCTATCCAGGTAATGATGATGGCCTTTATGTTGCCTCGCACAATGGCCTGAAGATATACAAGGATGGGGAATGGCTGGAAACCGCTGCGCAAAACCATGATTACATGGGTTTCCAGGCTACAGAAGACGGCTTCTTTGCAAGTGGGCATCCAGAGAAAGGTGAGGATTTGAAGGACCCCCTTGGCCTTGTGAAAAGTACGGATAAGGGGAGGACGCTTGAAAAAATTGCTTTTTATGGCGAAAGTGATTTTCACTTCCTTTCTGCAGGCTATTATAACAGCAGCCTTTATTTAATCAATGAAGCGGCTAATTCCAAAATGGAAAGAGGCGTCTATCTATCCAGAGATCAAGCAAACAGCTGGGAGCCGGTTGAGATGAAAGGACTGGAGTCAAGTACGCTTGGAATGATGGCAGTACACCCGGAAAAAGGGGGTACCTTTGCAATGGCAACAAAGGATGGTGTCTTCATTTCGGATGATTTTGGAAAGAACATGAACAGAGCCGGACAATACGAACTGGTCACAGCCGCAGCCTTCTCAAAGAAATATCTATACATCTCCCCGGTTCATCAGCAAACAATCCAACTGTTCAGGCTGGAAGCGGAAGGGACAGGGAAAGCGGAGAAACTGACAATCCCGCACCTTAATCATGATAACCCGATCACATATATATCCGCAGACCCGCGTCAGGAGGGGAGGATCGCTTTCATGACCATCCTGAATGATTTATACGAGTCTGTAGATGGTGGTAAGACATGGAAGAGGTTGCTGGTGAACGGGAGGATTGAACAATAAGAGCAACAAGGTTACGAAGAGGGGCTTAAACAAATGATAAGCAGGAAGCAGCAGCCAAGACTAAATGGTTGCTGTTTCTTTTTATTTTTTTTACAATATACGCATAGTTTTTACCGTATAGGGTATATAAACTAGAGAGGATTTTTGCAGTATGGAATCCGTTAATTCATGAATACTAAACTTTAGGAAGGGGGATTACTATGTCAATTTCTGCGGATAAAGTACTTGATGCAAAAGGTCTTGCTTGCCCGATGCCGATTGTCAGGACGAAGAAAACCATGAATGAACTGGAGCCTGGACAAGTTATTGAAGTACAGGCTACTGATAAAGGTTCAACAACCGATCTGAAAGCATGGGCTGAAAGTACTGGCAATCAATACCTTGGTACGATCACTGATGGAGATGTGCTCAAGCATTATCTTCGCAAAGCCAGTGAAGAAGCAATGAACAATGAATCGCCACACCCACATACAGCTACACTTGAAGAAGTGCTGGCTAAGCTGGAAGGCGAAGAGAAGTTAACCATTCTCGATGTAAGGGAATCTGCTGAGTATGCTTTTGGACACATTCCAAATGCAAAATCAATCCCGCTTGGAGAACTGGAGCAGCGTTTCAATGAATTGAATCCTGAAGAGGATGTCTACATCATTTGCCGTTCTGGATCAAGAAGTGATATGGCAGCGAAAAAGCTTGCTGAAAAAGGATTTAAGAAACCAATTAATGTTGTTTCGGGAATGAAGGACTGGACAGGCCCTACCGAAACATCAGTTGAAAAATAAGGAGGAACCAAATAATGAAAGTAGCTATCATCGCCTCTAACGGCGGAATGTTCGATGCATATAAAGTATTCAATATCGCGACTGCGGCAGCAGCAACAGATGCAGAAGTAGGAATTTTCTTCACATTTGAAGGGCTTAACCTGATCCATAAGGAAGCGCACAAACAACTTCCTATGCCAGCAGGAACAGAGCACTTCCAGGAAGGTTTCGCAAGGGAAAACGTTCCTCCAGTTGAGCAGCTTGTTGAAATGGCAGCTGAAATGGGCGTCAAGATGATTGCCTGCCAGATGACAATGGACGTAATGTCTCTTCAAAAAGACCAGTTCGTTGATGGCATTGACGTTGGTGGAGCAGCTTCATTCCTTCACTTCGCAAGCGATGCAGACATTACATTGACATTCTAAAAATCAAAGCAAAACAGGAGGAATGAGATGGTAAAGACAATCACCGCAAAAGAAATAGCGCAAAAAGTCATTAACCATGAAGACCTGTTTATCATTGATGCAAGAAATACTGATGACTTCGATGATTGGAAAATCGAAGGCCGCAATGTAAAAGTCCATAATACGCCATACTTTGACCTGCTTGAAGGGATCGATCCAATAAAGGATGTTTTGCCTAAGAACCAGGAGATTTATGTCGTATGTGCAAAAGGAGGCTCTTCAGAATTTGTGGCGGAACAAATCGAAGAAGCCGGCTATTCAAATGTCTACTCTATTGAAGGCGGCATGAAAGCCTGGAGTGAGCATCTTGAGCCTATCAAGATTGGTGACCTTAAAAATGGCGGATCCCTCTATCAGTTTGTCCGTATTGGAAAGGGTTGTCTTTCCTATCTGGTTGAATCAAATGGCGAAGCGGCCATCATCGATACCAACAGGATGATTGAACAGTATGAGGATTTCATGTCAGGCAAGGACTTCAAACTGGTTGCTTTGCTTGATACCCATCTTCATGCTGACCATATTTCCGGTGGTAAGAAGCTTGCTGATAAAGTGGGAGCCAAGTATTACCTCCCGCCTAAAGATGCCGAAGAAGTGACCTTCCAATATGAACCTCTTCAAGATGGGGATGAAATCAAGGTTGGAAACACCGTGATCCAGGCTTTGTACTCTCCGGGACATACAATCGGAAGTACTTCGTTCATCATTGATGACCAATATTTGCTGACGGGTGACATTCTGTTCATCGACTCAATCGGACGCCCTGACTTAGCCGGACTGGCTCAGGACTGGGTAGGAGATTTGAGGAATACTTTATACAAGCGCTATAAAGAGCTTGCAGATGAATTGCTTGTCCTGCCGGCCCACTATATGGGAATCAATGAGATGAATGATGATGGCAGCATTTCCGAAAAACTTGGCGTGCTGTACTCCGAGAATCACGGATTGCAAATCGACAGTGAAGATACCTTCAGAAAGACCGTAACCGAAAACCTTCCGCCTCAGCCTAACTCCTATCAGGAAATAAGGCAGATGAATATGGGTAAAATCAACCCGGACATCGAAGAACAAAGGGAAATGGAAATCGGCCCGAACAGATGCGCAGTAAGATAAAAGAAAGGGGTACCTATGCAGGGTACTCCTTTTGTATAAAAGGTGAAAGGCTTTTTCCATAAGCCTCATGCAACAAATCAGGACGTTTATGGAAAGAGCTTTAGATCAATGGAGGAGAGGATACTATGACAAAATTGACGATTATACAGCAAAACGATACCCATGGGAGCCTGGAACTCCATCATGAATTATTTTGGAAAGAAAACCATCCTGAACTTCGCAAAACAGGGGGTCTTCCGAGAATCGCAAAATATATCAGGGAACTTAAATCCCAAAATGAGAATGTCTTATTCCTGGATGGCGGCGACCTCTTTCATGGAACACTTCCGTTGGTTGCTTCCAAAGGCGAAGCCATTTTACCAGCATTGGAAAAAATGGGGCTGGATGGCTGGGTCCCCGGGAACTGGGATTTCGCCTACGGAAAGGAGCAATTGTCTTCTCTGGTAAAAGCATTGCCTTTTCCCTCCGTCGCCTGCAACGTAAAAGATCAAGAAACAAATGAATTGTTTATGAAGCCATTTATCATTAAGGAGCTGAAGGGCGTCAAAGTCGGTATCATTGGACTGACTTATCCGTATGTCGATGAGACAATGCCTGAAAGCTTCTCGAGAGGTCTCGCGTTCTCTAGAGGTGTGGAGGAGACGCGTGATTGTGTGGAAGCCTTGAAGGGGCAGGCAGACCTGGTTGTGTTGTTGAGCCATATGGGCCTCCCTCTTGATGTAGAACTTGCAAACCTTGTAGATGGCATTGATATTGTTTTGTCGGGACACAGCCATGACAGGGTAGAAGAGCCGATCACCGTCAATGATACGCTTGTCGTCCAGGCTGGTTCAAGTGCTTCATTCCTTGGAAAACTTGATATTACCCTTGAAGGCGGAAGAATGGAGGATTATCGGTATGAACTAGTGGCAATTGATGAAAGCTTCCCTGAAGATGAGGAAATGGCGGGTATCATTGCCGACATATTAGAACCGTACAGTAAGGAGCGGGGCAATATCGTAGGAAAGACAGAGTCTATTTTACACAGAATGACCTTGAATGAAGCCCCGATGGATCAACTGATCACAGATGCATATATTCACGCCTACGATAGCGATTTGGCATTCTCACATGGGTGGAGGTATGGCACGCCAGTCCCAGCAGGGGATATTACCGAGTATGAACTGCATACCATCATCCCGACAAACCCGGAAATGTTCACTCTCGAAATGACGGGAGAGCGCCTGATGAATGCTTTAGAAAAGAATCTTGAAATGGTATTTTCGCGGGACCCGTTCATGCAAAAAGGCGGATATATTCTAAGGTCCTCCGGATTATTCATGTCCTTTAAGCCATACAATCCGGAAGGAAATAGAATCCAGAAACTGCTTGTTCGCGGACAAGAGATTGGCTTGAAAAAGAAATACAAAATTGCGGGGGCAGGCAAGCAGCTGTTCAAAGGTGCCGAAGCTGATAAAACCTACTATGGTGTTTTTGCAGTTGATGTTATTAAGCAATTTTTAAAAGAAAAGGGAACCTTCAAGGCCGCTGAGGAACAGAAGATCCTGAGCACCTAGATCCCGTAGGTTTAATGGACATTTCGAAGGCGAAGCAGCACCAAAATGTTTAGGAAAGAAGGTTTAATGGACATTTCGAATGCGGATTAGCGCCAAAATGTCCAAGAAAGAAGGTTTAATGGACATTTCTAAGGCGAAGCAGCACCAAAATGTCTAGGAAAGAAGGTTTAATGGACATTTCGAAGGCGAAGCAGCCTCAAAATGTCCAAGAAAGAAGGTTTAATGGACATTTCGAAGGCGAAGCAGCCTCAAAATGTCCAAGAAAGAAGGTTTAATGGACATTTCGAAGGTGGATTAGCGCCAAAATGTCCAAGAAAGAAGGTTTAATGGACATTTCGAAGGCGAAGCAGCACCAAAATGTCTAGGAATGAAGGTTTAATGGACATTTCGAAGGCGAAGCAGCCTCAAAATGTCCAAGAAAGAAGGGTTAATGGACATTTCGAAGGCGGATTAGCGCCAAAATGTCCAAGAAAGAAGGTTTAATGGACATTTCGAAGGCGGAACAGCACCAAAATGTCCAAAAAACCCAAGAACCAAGCAAAAAAGTCACGGCTCAGGCCGTGACTTTTTTACTTAACTCCAGTAAGGTCCTTCATCATATTCTCGTCCATCGGTCCGACGATTTTCTTTGTAATCACGCCATTTTCGTCGAGAATGTAGCTGGTTGGGATGGTGAATGCTTGATAAGTCGTCCCGGCGAATCCTTCTTCATCCATCGGGATCGTAAAAGTCAATCCATATTCGTCGACGAATTTCTGGACTTCTTCCTCGCCTTTGTCCATATTCGTCAGGTTGACGGCAAGAATTTCGACGCCCTGGTCATTATACTCTTCATAAAAATTTTGCATATGAGGCATTTCAGCTTTACATGGAGGGCACCATGTAGCCCAGAAGTTCAGGATCACTTTTTTGCCGCGGTAATCAGACAGCTTGATTGTCTCTCCCGCAAGGGTGTTCAGTTCGAAGTCAGGTGCCTCTGCGCCTTCACGCAATGAAGACAGCTTAGCTCCCGGAATATCCTCAGTTGTTTCCACAGAATCTCCTGTTGGTGCTGTTGTTTCCTTTTCGCCCTCGGTCGACCCTGGTTTCCAGATATTCACGACCAAAATGACGACAGCCAGTGCTAAAATCGCGAAAGATAAAAGATTTTTATTCAATGCTGAGCATCCTCCTTTTTAAAACGCTGAAACATGATCAAGTATAGTCCTAGTGCGAAAATCAGCAGGTTATCCAATGCGAGCAATTCGGAAAAAAGGCTGAGAATCAGAGCCTCGACCATCAGGAATAGTATCGCATACTCCATGTTCAGCTTCACTTTTTTAAAATAAAACGCCGCAAAGACAATGAATAATATTGCCTGTAATCCAGCGGCGATGAAATCCTCTGAAAACGCGAATAATCCGGTCCAATATAGCAGGAAGAAAAGGAAATAGCCAGGCAGAAATTCCGATACAAGCACCAGATTCTCCTTTTTCCTGGTAATCAGATATAAGTAGATCGCAATGCCTGTAAAAGCAAGGATCTGGCCTTCCGTGCCTCCGTTAAAATAGAGGAGGGAGAAGGGAGTATCCAGGAACATCTTAAAATTGAAAACGGCATAGCTAAGTTTGTAAACCGCTATGTAGATGAAGAAGCTGTTCCAATACCAGTCTCCTATGCTCTTTTTCTCCCTGGCCCGGTAAATCAGGGCTCCGATAAAAATGGCAGCAAACGCTGCAAGCAAATCTGCCGGCAGCGTGAACCTGCCAATCGTTATATAATTCAAGCAACATCACCTTTTTTTGGCTGGTCTGGCGTGAACTCAATCTGATATTGAATGTCGATGCTCCCAATGACAGATTGGATCATGCCGCAATTTTTCAGGACAAGACCGGCAATCTTCTCAGCTTGCTTTTGCTTATCCTCTGAGTCCGTCTGGACGGCCACATTGAATGTCAGCTGTTCAATCCGGTTTGCCTCTTCGGAGTTCCGGACTGCTGACACTTGGACGTCAATTCTTTTATAGTCTATTCTCTTCTTCGCAAGAATATTTGCCAGCACCGAGGTACTGCATCCAGTCAATGAGGATACAAAAAGTTCCATAGGCCTGTAGCCCATCTCGATATTCGGGGAAATTGGAAGGAACCCGTATTCCAAATGTCCGATCAGTTTTTCATTATAATAAGTGAATTCCATGAAAATCTCTCCTTCAATACAAAAACTACATTTACAGAAGAGTATGCAATCGTATTGTTAAGGATTGATTAAGAATTGGAACGCGTTGGAAGGCTTATCCAGAATGTGTGATGGTACCCATCTGTATCAAGGCTAATTTTGCCTCCATGGGCGCTGATGATACTTTTGGCGATGGCCAGGCCGAGTCCAGCACCTTCCACTTTAGTACTGCGGGATTCTTCAAGCCTGTAAAACCGCTCGAAAATAAGCTCTTTTTTCTCTGAATCAATGTAAGTTCCTTCATGGGTAAAAGTAATCCTGTATCCTTCAGCATCAATCTGCCCCTTGATATCAAGGTGACCGCCTCTATCATAAGCGATGATATTCTGCAGCAGGTTGGCAAGGACTTGCTTCAAGCCGTCCTTATGGCCAAGGACGGTAGCATGTTCAATTTGCTGGCTGAATGATTCAAACCTGCCGGACAGCTTGAGGTGGAAGGCTGCAATTGATTCGGCTATTACCTGTTTCATGTCCAATTCTTCAAACTGCTTCTCCGGGAATTGAGACTCCTGGCTCCAGGCATCTAGCTCAGCGATCAGATCGACAATCCTTGTAATCCTTTTGGATTCATCCAAAAGAGAGCCAAACAGCTCCCGGTCACCCGTCAATACACCATTATGGAGGGCTTCGAGATAGCCATTGATATTCGTCAGCGGGGTTCTTAATTCATGGGCGATGTCCCTTAACATTTCTTCACGCCTTGATTGTACAACAGAAAGTGTTTCCGTCATGGCATTAAAGCTTGTTACGAGTTCACCTAATTCCCCGCTTACAGGAACCTCGATTTTCGGCGGGATTTTGCCTGCCTTGACTTGATTGGCAGCAGTGGCCATTGCTTTCACAGGGTTCACAATCTTTCTGACTGAAAAATAATGCAAAAGCCCTGCTGCAACAAAAGCGATGATGCTTACTTTTATAAGGAAAGAATTCAAGGTATCGACTAGCTGCGCGCCGGTCACTTGTTCATGATTGACCAGGAAGCAGGCATAATCTTTTACGGATATTCCGGCCAGCATGATGACCAGAAGGATGACGATGCTATTGACGGCTACCAGCTTCGATAATAACAGGTTCGTGATCCTTTTAATTCGCCGCAAATTTATACCCCATTCCTCTCACAGTCTGAATATAATCCTTCGGCGTTTTTTCTTTGATTTTTTCCCGGAGGTTCTTGATATGCACATCAATTGTCCGCTCCGTTACGGCCTTTTCATTGTTTTCATAGATGGTGTCGAGGATTTGTGCTCTCGAGAGGATTTGCCCGGGATGCTGCATGAACATGTGAAGCAGCCTGAACTCAAAATTGGTCAAATCGAGTGCTTCGCCATCGACCATTGCCTGCCCTTTTGCCGGTTTAATGGTTAGTCCGGTAAAGGTCAGCTTTCCGCAACGGCTTGCCGTCCTTCTTAACACCGCTTCAATCCTGACCATCAACTCTGCAGGGCTGAAAGGTTTTACGACATAATCATCGGCTCCAAGCTTGAAACCCTCGATCCTGCTCTTTTCCGAAGCTTTTGCAGTCAGCATGATGACAGGCATCATGCTTTCCAGGTCATTCCGCAGCCAGCGGCAAATCTCCTCACCACTTTTACCTGGGAGCATAAGGTCAAGGATCAGGATGCAAGGATCATATTTCTCAATCATTTCCTGTGCCAAAATCCCATTGTCCGCTTCAAGGACCTCATAGCCTTCATTCGTTAAATAAATCGTTACAAGTGTACGGATTTTGGGATCATCTTCAACAACCAGTACACTTTTGCCAATCAATTCTTTCTTCACAGCTTAGGTCACTCCTTAACACTGCCTTGAATCAAGTTGGATGAGTTACAGCAAGATGCTTATACTCCAAATAAGCTGTAAGCAGATAGCCAGGCACTGATTTTCTGCATTTGTCCGGAAAGGACTAGAAAGCCCATTCCAACCATAATCATACCATTCACGAGTGCGAGCTTAGATAGATATTTGTTGATTTTCTTGATTGCTTTTAAGGAATAAGAAATAACAAAAGATATGATCAGGAAAGGAACAGCCATTCCAAGCGAATAGGAAGTCAGCAGATACATTCCCTGGTATAAAGTATCGGAAGAACTCGCTAAAAGCAGGATGGATGAGAGTGCAAGCCCGACACAAGGTGACCAGCCGCTCGCGAATGCCATTCCAAGGAATACAGAACTGAAGGCGCCTTTCGATTTCGTATCAGATTGGACCTTTTTCTCCATCATCAGAAATTTAATGTTCAGCAGACCGGCCATCTGCAGTCCGAAAATGATGATCAGCAATCCTGCGATTTGCATCACGATTGTCCGGTAATTTGCGAAAACCTGTCCAAGGAAAGATGCCGAGGCACCCATGACGATAAAAATCAGACTGAACCCGACAATAAATCCAAATGAACGGGTAAAAAGTGTTGCGCGATCAACTGCAACTTTTGAACCCTCAATCTTCCCGCCAGTCAAATGAGTTATGTAAGCAGGGAGGAGAGGGAACACACATGGTGAGAAGAATGATAAAATTCCAGCAGTAAAAGCAAAAAATAAACCGATTTCTGTCATTTTGAATAGTCACTCCTTTTCTGTTTTCTATTTTGTGGTGTATTTGTTAAGGTTTAATGAAGAAGAATGTATATATACCCATATTGGTATCATGTATTTTATTGTATAATTACTGTAGTTTAGTTTCAATTTTATTCTCTCACTTTTGCAGGCTGCGGTGATTATTTCTTTTTGATTGCTAGTATACTGCTTCAAGGAACAAAATAAAACCTAGGAGTTCTCCTAGGTTTTACTCAACTATATTTTTCTATCACAAACTTAAACCCTCTATGGTATAATGCCAATTAATGATTTAAATTTCTTCTGATCCCGAAATAGGTGAACAGGGACACAGTGGTTAAAATGGCCAATGAGGCGATTTCGAATTTAACATCTCGATATGTGACGGAATCATCCTTGGTAAAGTACATCAAGCCGAAGATAAAAACAGATAATACTATAACCGTAATGACGATATCTACTTTTTTCATTTTATTCCCTCCAATTCTTAAGTATAAAGGAGTGCGATCATATTGAATTTGGAACACTTAAAGACTTTCATTGCCGCGGCAAAATATGAGAGCTTCTCCCAGGCAGGGAAGATGCTGAATCTTTCCCAACCAGCCGTCAGCCATCAAATCAGCCAGTTAGAGGCTTATTATAATAAACAGTTATTCATTAGGGCCAATCGTAAAATCAAATTATCAGAGGCCGGCAAAACTTTGTATGAACATGGCCAGCAGCTGATCGCATTGAATGAGAAACTGGAAAACATCCTTGCTGAAGGAGACTCTAGTCAAACAATCAAGATTGGCTGCAGCAATACGATCGGTGAATGCCTGATTTCGAAAATGGTCCAGGATTTCATAAAATTGAATCCTGATATCACAAGTGACCAAATCCAGATTACCATCGGAACATCCGTTCATATCACAGATTTACTGTATGCTTCCGATATCGACCTTGCTCTTGTCGAGGGACAAGCCGGCCGATATGACTTCATTTCCCATGAGTTCTATGATGATTTGCTTGTTCTTGGTGTTTCTCCACAGCTTAGGGTAGACCCCGCAAACCAGAATCCTGCTAAGCTCGAAGAAATGACCTGGCTGATCAGGGAACCAGGCTGTGCGATGAGGCAGGCAACACTGGACTTATGGAAAGGTTGGAATATCCAGCCGAAATCTGTCCTTGTGTATAATAGCAATACGCTCATCAAAGAAGGTGTGAAAAACGGCCTTGGTGTCGCTGTCTTATCCAAGCTGGCTATCTGTCCTGAGGTTACATCAAGACAAATCATGGTCAGTTCATTCAAAGACAGAGATCGTTATCGTCCATTCTACCTGTTAAGAAAGGATAAACAGTTCAAATCCAATCTTCATGTGAGATTATGGGATTTTATAAGGAAATTAGATGAAAATCCTAATGCTTCCTGTTAAGGAGCATTAGGATTTTTTAATTTTTTCTCTCAGCGCCGGTGCTTAACGATGCCCTGAGCTTTTTGTTCTTATTCTTTATCCTTATTTTGTTCAGCTAGTTCTAGCTCAAGCTCTGTTTGGATCTTGAGGGCCTTATGTTTGTCAGTAGCAAGATAATCGATGATTTGCTGTCTTTGTTCATCTGTCATTTTCGCTCCATTGCCAGCCATACGGTCAACAACTGCTGTCCATTGTTCTGCGCCTTTACTTGAATTCTTCATGATACGGCCGATATCATGACACTGAAGGCAAGTACCGAGGAAAGCTTCCTCATTAATATCTTTTGCCTCTGGGAACACAAGAGTAGAGGCTTTCTTGATTCTGTTAGCTTCTTCCTCATTGCCTTTTTGGTAAGCTAAAATTTGGTCTTTAGGTACATTTGTTTTAATAGCGATACCATTTGGATTCAAACCTACTGGAATTGTCTGCCTGAAATCCTTTTTCTTCGTCAGATCAATCTTCGTAAGGGTTTTGTCACCCCAGTTCGAACCGAACATCATGCTGCCATCCGGGCTCCAGGAGAGCCAGTGGATATTCTGCACACCCCAGATTTTTCTTACGATCTTATAGTTGTCTTTAGGGTCAAGGACAGTCAAGAAACCTGCACCATTCTGGGAAGTATACCAGTACCCGTCTGGACCAAGGTAAGGGATGTTCGTTCCGGCACCAGTCTTAACGGTTTTGATGAACTTCAATTTTTCTGCATCGATGATGGAAATGGATCCGTCATTACGATTTCCTGTTACAAGATCATGGGTGTCACCCATGAAGTGTACGTTAACGGGTTTTGGAATATCTCCAATTTTCTTGAGAAGCTTTTCTGACTCCGCATCATAGATAGCAACTTCATCGTCTGCTGTGTTTGAAACAGCTACAAACTTGCCATCATTTGACATATCAAGTCCGGAACCAGTTCCTTTTCCGTAGTCAGTCTCCGTTCTTTCAAGGTATCTCATTTCACCTGATTCAATGTCAATGACAGTAATGAATGGTTCTGCCTGCAAGCTGACGAACAGCTTCTTGCCGTCAGGAGTGACATTCAAATCCCTTGGCTTTTTGCCAACATCTTTGAACACTTTCACAAGTTCGGCTTTTTCAGCATCAATCATTCCAACCGCTCCAACGCCATTAAGTGAGGTAAATGCATATTTGCCATCCCTTGAAAACGTCATATGCTGCGGTGCAGGAGGTTTATCAAATCCTGGGAAATCGATGTCATGTGATTCAAGAGTTTCCATATTGATAGCCAGCACGCTTGTTCCATAACGCTGTGTCGCAAAAGCCCATGTCTGGTCCTTGTTAAGGTGAACATGGTGAGGAGTACCAGAGCTTTGGATGTATTTTACCGGATTTCCGGTTTTGATATCAGCAATGGCAATACCGTTACTAACTTCGTTTGCTGACAGGATCCAGCCCTCACCATCCCAATCTTTATTGGTATCAGCGTTTCCGTTCGGCTGGTCTTTCCACCAGTTTGAAGAATAGTCCTCATGGATTGGTGGAAGTTCTTTCTCGTTCTTATTATCAAGTGATGTCTCTTTCACTGCTGCTTCAGAGCAGGCAGTAAGAGAAATGGAAAGTAGTGCGAATGCTGACAGTTTTAAGATTTTTTTCATTTATGTTCTCACCTCGTTTCGGTTTTCTTTAGAACCATCCAACAAGCAGGACTAGTACAAGAGCAGTTGTTGTACCCCATGTAATCCATACTCCTGGATGTGTAAGCCATTGAGTTTTGTCATCCACACGTGAAATGCCCTGGGCAAGTCCGTATGGGCAAACTTTACAGAATGAGTTCCTTGCCTTGTACGATAAAGCTGTATATAACACAGCAGTTGAGGTGACAAGGAAGAAGTATTTGTTCATTTTAAAGTTAACGAGCGATTCCCAGATTGTCATTGGGTCGTAGAAATAGCTCACTGTCGCGTAAGCCATGAAGAAGCTTACAACCAAAGCCAGCAAGAATGTTACGGCTTTGCCTTTCTCACCTAATTTTGCTTCAATCTTGTTCAAAAGCATGCTGAAGGTATTGTGCGGGCATGCATACTGGCAAAACGCCCTGTACACGATCATTGACAAGGCCAGGAAAGCCATCAGGAACAAGAATAAGAAAACGAAAAATAGATAGCCAGCTTCATAGGATAATTGGAAGCCGAACAAGAACAACTTTTCATTGTCAATATCCATCCGGAAACCGTTCCAGAATGGCAGTGTGAAAATAATGATGAAAAATGCCCATCTAGTTATAGTTTTACCCACGAGAATCCTCCTTTCTATCTGTAGTCCTTTAAGTATTCATAAACTTTGTCGATTTCTTTCTCTGTATAAAGGTGTCCGATCGCAGGCATGGTATTACGGCCTTTCTTGATGACATTCTTGATGTCCTCTTCCGGCATCCTGTCTGTAACTCCCTTTAGATCAGGTGCTGCACCTGTAGCATGGCAGCTTAGGCAAGTACCTTCAAAAATCAGCTCTCCTTTATTATCCTGTGGAGCAGCAGCCGGTTCGACTGCAAGCTTTCCAGGCATGAAGATCGCATATCCAATCGCCCAGATAGCCACAACATAAAATACAGCTACCAGGAGCTTCGGCACTTTATTGTGTTCAATTTTAATATCAGAGACGATATCCGCCTCTTTGCTATCATGTTGCTGATATTCTTTTTTCATTTTTTACACCTGCCTTTTGAATGCTGTGATAGAAAATCACTACCTTAAACCGCAGGGACTTAAGGTAGTGGCTATTAATATTGGCTTAGTTACGCTCGGTTAATTTTGCTTCTTCGAGTTCTTTCTTGTACTCTTCCAATCGTTCTTCTGTTGGCTTGAGGCTCATTAAGTAAGCGACAAGGTCATCAAGTTCCTGATTGGAAAGGTAATCGAAGGATGGCATGATTGTACCAGGGCTTGTTGATTGTGGATCAATCAAGTGCTGGCGCTGCCAGTCCTCGTTATATTTCAATCCAACCCACATTAAATCAGGGCCTGTGCGGTTTGAACCCAAAAGATGGGGTAAATCATATTTATAGTCGCCGCCCTTAGTTACTGGTCCAAGGTTCTGGTTCGTATCGGCAGGCAATGCTCTTACGAATTGTGTATGGCAAGTCTGGCAGCCGTTCTGGATATAAATTTCCCTTCCTCTTGCTTCAGCAGAATCCTCTGGGTAATTGCGGAGCTCGCCGCTCGCAGTCGCAGAGTTGATTTCCTGGTCGAAGAGGGGAAGGATGACCGTTCCGGCTACACCGAAAGTCCATAGAATCAAAGCAACGATTAATACAGCTGATGGTTTACGTTCCAACGTGTTCCCTCCTCATTAAGCAGTAGCAGCTTGCTGCTGTGCTTGCTGTTTTTTCTCAAGTTTTGCAAGTTTAATAGTTTTATACATATTCCATGCCAGGAAGAACTGGGCTACATACATCATTGTTCCGCCGATTGCACGCCCTTGTACGTAAGGCTCCATCATCAGAACAGTCTGCAGGAATGGTACGCCTTCGATCCATGCGAATCCCTGAACAACACCTGCGATCCATAATGAGAATGCGAATACCAGGAAACCGACTGTAGAGAACCAGAAGTGAGCTTCCATCGCTCTCTTGCTGAACATTTCACGTCCAACGATTTTAGGAAGGATGTAATAAATTGCAGCGAAAGATGTAAAAGAAAACGCACCGAATGGTCCCATATGTGCATGCCCAACAGTCCAGTGAGTGAACTTAATGACTGAACTTACTGATGGAAGGGCTTGCAATGGTCCCTGAAGACATGCGAACAGGTAAAAAATTGTTCCCGCAACCGTGAAACGAAGCGGTACGCTTGTTCTTGTCTGTGACCATGAACCTTTCATCGTTCCCCAGAAGTTGGCTAGTACGGCCCAAACCGGAATCAAAAGAACGATGGAAGGAATAACTCCGGCTTTTGAAATCCAGCCAGGGATTGGTCCATTCATCAAGTGGTGAGGACCATTCCAAACATAGAATGTAGCGATTGCCCAGAAACCAATCATCGATAACTGGTGACTGTATAGAGGACGGCCAGTCAATTTAGGAAGCAGGTAGTAAATCTGTCCAACACCGACTGTTGTCATCCACAGGCCGATTGCGTTATGTCCAAGGAACCAGCCCATCAAACCTTGCTGTACTCCACTTGGAATCCATTGTGCCGGGAAGTTTCCGACAATCCAGGTCAGTGGCAGCCATAGCAATGATCCTAGGAAATACCAAAGACTGACATATAGCATTTTTTCCTTGCGGCGTCCAACTGTCTTGAAAAGGTTATAAGCTACAAGTCCAATTGCGACAAGAAGCTGAACGTCAACCCATAGTGGGAATTCGCCATACTCGATGACCTCGGTCTGGCCAAACAGCAATGCGAAGAATCCTTCTAAAATGACAATGTTGTAAAAAACTAGAGCGAAATTTCCCAGCTTCTCACTATAAACCTTCGTTTTAGCAAGCTTTGGAATCATGTAGAACATCGATCCTACATAAGCCATTGATAACCAGGCGTAGATGACGAGCATGACGTGAGCCGAGCGAACATGCCCATAAGTTGTCCAGCGATTGTTCAACAATTCTGGCCAAATTTGTTTTGTTGCAGTAAGAAGTCCCATGCTCATGCCGATGATGATCCAAAAGACAGCAGCGATGAACCAATTCTTGGATGAACTCCATTTTTCGTCTGTAAACATTTTGACACTCCCTTGTTCATAAAATAAACACATAAATTTCACAATTTCTTCACAATCTGCTATGTTACATGATACATCCCAAGGAGAGATTAAGTTATTCAAGTTTTTTATAGTGTTATCCAATTGTTTTATACTAGCTCGCTAACTGGTAAAAATCCGCGTTTATTTACATTTATAGCAAAAAAAACAGAGCGAATGTTTTCGCTCTGTCAGGGGTATATTTAACTCTGCTCTTCTTTTTTATTATATTTTTTGCGTAAAGTATCAAGGACAAAGATAATAAGGATAGGCACTCCGATGTAATAAAGGAAATCGAAGTAGAAGCCCAGGGATTCATGATCCATTTTTATACCTCCCAAATTATTTTGACCACATTGTAATCGCAAAGTTTTCTTTTTACAACCCCTAAAAAATATACTCTGGACGGTTTCGAAAATTTCTGTTAGAGTAATTCGAAGTATAGGATTTCTAACAATAGGAGGTGTGAAAATGGCACCAGGAGCTTGGATTTTACTATTGGTTATGATTGCATTCACTGCTTCCGCGGGAATCATCTGGGCTTGGAGCAAGAAAAACGGGCTTTACGATGAAAGTGTAAAATATAGAATGCTTGATGAAGATTAATCAAGCCTGGATCTCAATCTTTACAATCTGCTAATTATAAAGATCAAATATTCCAGGCTTTTTTTATCTTTTTTATTCCACTATTAATTCTTCTATCTGACCTCTCATTTTGAACCAATATTATTCTGATATTCCTTCCAGTGTATTATTTTACTTCTATATTATGTTCTCATCTATTATATCTTTTTATTGTGCAATAACTTCCTTCAACTCAAATTCCAATCAACAATTTATCAATCCCGTCATATGATAACAACTTCCGTGTCATTTCACTATATTTCAAGGCTAAAAATTATGTCGACTAATAAAGTCATAAAAAATTCATAATTACGGTTGACAAAGTGATTGATCTTTTATATTATATACCCTGTAAGGTATTTAACAACGTAATCACGTTAGAAAAGATATTATATTTTTTTGCAGTCATAAATACCCGTTACCGTAATTATAGAGGGGGAGAAAGATAATGGGAGAACAGAAAAAAACCACGATCATTTTATTCAGTGGGGATTATGATAAAGTCATGGCTGCTTATATCATTGCAAATGGTGCTGCTGCCTATGATCATGAAGTGACAATTTTCCACACATTCTGGGGATTGAATGCATTAAGGAAAGATGAGCCAATCCAGGCTGACAAAGGATTCATTGAAAAGATGTTTGCCAAGATGATGCCAAGAGGCGCGAACAAATTGGGATTGTCAAAAATGAACTATGCAGGATTTGGCCCGAAAATGATCAAGGATGTCATGAAGAAGCACAATGCAATGCCGCTTCCAGACTTGATTGAAATGGCTAAAGAACAGGATGTAAAACTTGTTGCCTGCCAGATGACAGTAGACTTGTTTGGTCTTACTCAAGAAGAAATCATGGATGGCGTTGAGTTTGCCGGTGTAGCAGCTTACCTGGCTGATGCAGAAGACGGAAACGTCAACCTGTTCATCTAATAGATACTATTAATTGGAGGTCGACAAATGGAAACTGTTAAGACAAACGCTACAGTCGACGCAAAAGGGCTTGCATGCCCAATGCCGATTGTCAGAACGAAGAAAGCAATCAACAATTTAAATCCCGGAGAGGTTTTAGAGGTACTCGCAACGGATAAAGGTTCTAAGGCGGATATCCAGGCATGGTCTAAGAGCTCTGGCAACCAATACCTTGGAACAATTGAAGAAGGCGACGTCCTTAAGCACTACATCCGCAAAGGCGGTTCAGGTGAAGAACAAGAAGAAACAAAATATCCGAACGTTGTTTCAAACGACGATGTTGTCAAAAAGCTTGAAGCAAACGAGGATGTTGTTGTCCTTGATGTAAGGGAACCAGCTGAATATGCATTTGGCCATATTCCGAATGCCGTTTCTATCCCATTTGGTGACCTTGAAAACAGACTCGAAGAACTAGATAAGTCCAAAACAATCCTGGTTGTTTGCCGCACAGGCAACAGAAGCGACATGGCTTCCCAGACACTTGCAGGCAAAGGCTTCGACAAGGTTTGGAATGTCGTACCAGGTATGTCTGAATGGAATGGCCCTACTGAAACAAAGGTTCAGTAATTATTTTTTTGAAAAAATCATACCCAGGGAGGTAAAATAAATGATGAAAGCAATGACGTCTAAAGAAGTAACGAAAAAAGTATTCAATAAAGAACCATTATTCATCCTTGATGTCCGTAATGAGAGCGACTTTAATGACTGGAAAATCGAAGGAGAAAACTTCGAGTACTTGAACATCCCGTACTTCGACCTGCTTGATGGAGTAGAAGAGATTCTTGATAAAGTGCCAACTGACAAAGAAGTTCTTGTTGTATGTGCAAAAGAAGGTTCTTCAGTAATGGTCGCAGAAATGCTTGAAGAAGCAGGCCGTGAAGTTTCTTATCTTCAAGGCGGTATGAAAGCATGGAGTGAACATCTTGAGCCAGTTAAAGTTGGCGATCTTAAAGATGGCGGAGCAATGTACCAATTTGTCCGCATCGGTAAAGGCTGCCTTTCTTACGCTGTCGTTTCCAATGGGGAAGCTGCATTGATCGACGCTACAAGAATGACGGATGTTTACCTTGACTTCGCTAAAGAGCTTGGCGTTGAAATCAAGCATGTATTCGATACTCACCTGCACGCAGACCATATTTCTGGCGGCAGAAAAATTGCTGAAGCTACAGGAGCAACTTACTGGCTGCCTCCAAAAGACGCTGATGAAGTTACATTCAACTACCAGCCTCTTGAAGATGGCAACCTTGTGAAGATTGGTGAAACAAACATCGACATCAACGCGCTTTACACACCAGGACACACAATCGGTTCCACTTCATTTGTAGTAGATGAAAAATATCTTCTTTCCGGGGATATACTATTCATTGACTCAATTGGACGTCCGGACCTTGCTGGTAAAGCAGAAGACTGGGTAGCAGATCTAAGAAACTCTCTATACACTCGCTACAAGCAGCTTTCTGATGAGCTTGTCGTTCTGCCTGCACACTTCATGATCATCGAAGAGCTGAACGAAGATGGCAGTGTATCAGAAAAATTAGGTACTCTTTTTGCGAAGAACCACGGTTTGAATATCGAAGACGAAGCGGAATTCCGCAGACTTGTAACAGAGAACCTGCCTCCGCAGCCAAATGCATATCAGGAAATCCGTGAAACAAACATGGGTAAAATCAACCCAGACGATGAGAAGCAAAGAGAAATGGAAATTGGACCAAACCGCTGTGCGGTAAGATAAATTTGTCATGGGGGATTCGCTCCCCGAAGAATAAAACTTTTTAAACAACCAAGGAGGATTTTTACATGAACGTAGCAAAAGTATTAGACGCAAAAGGACTAGCTTGTCCAATGCCAATCGTAAAAACTAAGAAGGCAATCACTGACCTTCAATCTGGAGAAGTACTGGAAATCCACACAACTGATAAAGGCGCTGTTAAAGATCTAGCAGCTTGGGCACAATCCACTGGTAACGAACTTCTGAAGCATGAAGAAGAAAACGGTGTGTTCAAGTTCTGGATGAAGAAGGCGTAATTGAACGAAGGGGGAGCTCGTCTCCCTTTTCTTTTGCATTTTTTGTAATGGAATGGCGTTACAGCATTCCTAAGAAAGTCAGCTTTGTACAAAAAGGAGGAAGCCTGATGGATTTCACGTATCTTATTGTCATCTTTCTAATTGGTTTTATCGGGTCTTATATTTCCGGGATGGTTGGAATTGGCGGTTCAATCATTAAATACCCAATGCTATTATACATTCCGCCATTGTTCGGCATTGCCGCATTCAGTGCCCACGAAGTTTCCGGTATCAGTGCTGTCCAGGTTTTCTTCGCGACTATTGGCGGAGTCTGGGCCTACCGTAAAGGCGGATACCTAAATAAGACATTGATCATTTATATGGGTGCTGCAATCCTGGTCGGTTCCTTGATCGGAAGCTACGGATCCCGATTCATGTCAGAAGGCGGAATCAACCTTGTTTACGGTATTCTAGCTTTGATTGCAGCTGTTATGATGTTTGTCCCTAAGAAAAACGTCGATGATATCCCGCTAGACCAGGTAACATTCAATAAATGGCTGGCAGCATTCTTCGCATTTATCGTTGGGGTCGGAGCAGGTATCGTAGGTGCGGCAGGTGCATTCTTGCTAGTGCCTATCATGCTCGTCGTGTTGAAAATTCCTACTCGAATGACAATCGCAACATCCCTTGCGATCACATTCATTTCTTCAATTGGATCAACAGTCGGTAAGCTAGCCACAGGCCAGGTAGAATTTTGGCCAGCACTGATCATGGTCATCGCGAGTCTGATCGCATCACCACTTGGTGCAAATGCAGGTAAGAAAGTAAACACGAAGATCCTGCAATACATCCTTGCAGTGTTGATTTTAGGTACAGCCATCAAAATTTGGATGGATATCCTGTAATAGCAGATTGGAAAAAAGCTTCGCTTCGCGCGAGGCTTTTTCTGTTGGGAGGAACCTGTGTTATTGTGACAGGTTGCATGCGGAGAGGCTTAAAGCTGTTAAGAAAACGTTGTTATTATGACAGGTTTGATGGGATAGAAGGAAAAGCTGTCAGAAGATGCTCCAACTTTAGACAGGTTTGAAGGAAAAATAGGAAAAGTTGTCAGAAGATGCTCCAACTTTAGACAGGTTTGAAGGAAAAATAGGAAAAGTTGTCAGAAGATGCTCCAACTTTAGACAGGTTTGAAGGAAAAATAGGAAAAGTTGTCAGAAGATGCTTCAACTTTAGACAGGTTTGGAGGAAAAGGGAGGAAAGCTGTCAGAAGATGCTCCGACTTTAGACAGGTTTGGAGGAAAAGGGAGGAAAGCTGTCAGAAGATGCTCCAACTTTAGACAGGTTTGGAGGAAAAGGAGGAAAAGTTGTCAGAAGATGCTCCAACTTTAGACAGGTTTGGAGGAAAAGGGAGGAAAGCTGTCAGAAGATGCTCCAACTTCAGACAGGTTGGAGGGAAAAGGAGGAAAAGTTGTCAGAAGATGATCCAATATCGGATAGAAGCTTGAGAGGTAGCCAGAGTTTTGTGGGGTAAATAAATAAATATAGTCAGTATGAAAATATTATATGGTTTATTATGGTAATATAGTTAGTTTTTATAAAGATATATAAAAGTTAAGCCTTTCGACTCACGAAAAAAACTATCAATCGATACTTTCCCCCTATTTAGAATATACTGAATATTTTATATTATTTAGGAAATAGAAGTATTCTAATAGGGAGTGGATTATGTGTTAAAAGTTCTTTCTACATCAGCGCTTTCTCTTGCATTGGCAGGGAGCGCCGTGTTCGCAGGAGTCAGCCCAACTGATTCTGCTGTCAAACCACAAAGTAAATATGAACTAAGCCTTGCTCACCATGTTGGTGCAGCTCCAGAGCTAGTTGATAGAGCAAAGGAATTAGGGATTGATATTTCTAAGGCCGATCCTGCTGAAAAGGCGGCAAAGACAGGAGCTAAATTCCAGCAGCCTGGTGATAACCATGTAGCTTATAAGGAAGCAACTGGAGATGTCCCTGTACTTGTTCTTCTGGCAAAATATCCTGAGGGTGATGAGCCGATTGGTGATATGCCTGGACAAGTTCCGCCAGAGTATTATGAGGATCTTATTTTTGGAACTGAATATAATCCATATGAACTGGAGCAGTTTAAAAAATACGATGGTCCGGATGTTCCTAAAGATCGCACAATGCAAAATGCTTATAAAGAGTCAAGTTACGGAAAAATTAACTTGGTACGCAAAGAAAATACCGAATTTGTATGGGTAGAGATGCCTAAGGGTGCCTCATATTATCTTGACCAAGAAGGCAAGTATGCTGAAAATGGCACATATGTAAATGGTAACGTTAATGGTGACGCACATACTGGTGAATTCGTACGCGACCTTTTGAAAGCGGCTGATGAGCAGGTCAATTTCTCACAGTATGCTGTGGATGGAGAAGTTCCAAACGTATTCGTTGTCCATGAAGGAACTGGAGCAGAATACAGCCGCGACCCGGGTCAATTCTGGTCTCATAAATGGAATATCCTTAGCGCATTATACTATGGAAAATACTATGAAACTGGCACACCGACTCCTCAACATGAAGGTGTAGATGAAGACCAGTGGATTGAAGATACAATCAAGGAAGACATGACATATGACGGCGTAATCGTTAACAACTACAACATCCAGCCTGGTATCGGCGGTAACGTAGCTGGCTTCGATGCAGCGACAAACTCTTACAAAGAGGAAGCTAAAACAGGTCCATTCCCAGTACAGACTGGTGTCTATGCTCATGAATTTGGACATGCTCTAGGACTTCCTGATTTCTATGATACTGTTTACTCATCTGAAGGTGTAGGTAACTACTCCATGATGGCTGGTGGATCTTGGATGCGCTACCCTAATAAAGCTGAGTACGGCGGAAACTCTCCAACTCACTTCGATCCATTCTCTAAGATTTTCTTAGGCTGGGCAGAGCCAATCGAAGTAACACCTGAGAGCGGCGTTCAGGAAATCACTCTACCGGCAGCTAATGCGGCAGATGCTGACAACGGCATCGTTAAAATGGAAGTTCCAGGTTCAAACGGAACAGAATACTTCCTATTTGAAAATATGCAGCAAGAGGGCTTCAATAAAGGTATGGTTCGCCAGGGTGAAGACGCTCATGGACTAGTGGCATGGCATGTTGATGAAAATGTCATCAACCTTTATCAGACTGCTGGATTCCGTCCAAACAACGTTGAAAACTGGATGAACAAGCGCTTCCAGTTCAACCAGTCACAGACTGCAAGCAATGGTGAAGTGGTAACAC
The DNA here is from genome assembly GCF_031759225.1 of Mesobacillus jeotgali. Taxonomy (NCBI): domain Bacteria; kingdom Bacillati; phylum Bacillota; class Bacilli; order Caryophanales; family Bacillaceae; genus Mesobacillus; species Mesobacillus jeotgali. The sequence goes on along the minus strand of NZ_CP134494.1, from coordinate 3,859,074 downwards.
ACTATGGTCTATCTGTCCTTCAGGCAGACGGCCAGTATGATCTTGAAAAGAACCTAAACCGCGGTGACGCAGCTGACTTCTTCAAGACTGGCAGCAAGCTGACTCCGGTAAGCGGCAATGTCCACACAGGTTCTTACTACTTCTGGAAGGGCTATGGTGCAACACCGGCTGATTCCGGAATCCACGTAACGGATATCAAGGAAAACGAAGATGGCTCAATTACAGCTAAATTCTTCTACAACTTTAATTCTAGTTTGAAGTAAATAAAAAAAACTGAGCAGGATGATATTATCCCCTTTAAGTAGACATTCAAAAAAACCTCCATGGTACCATGGAGGTAAGAATGGATACTTGGAGGGGATTTTTCTATGGCTAAGAAAGGACAACAGTTTCAACGTTATACAAATGAATTCAAACAGAAAGCAGTATTAACATACGTTAATGGATCTAAAAGTTATAAGGTAGTGGCCGAAGAGTTAGGGATCCGCAATTGTACACAGCTTAAAGTATGGGTAAAGAAGTGGATGAACGGACAGTCATTTGATGAGCGGCGTGGAGTATCAAACCCTTTAAAAGGAAGGCCACGTACTAACTTTAAAACGGTGGAAGAAGAAAGAGATTATTTGAAGGCACAGGTAGAATACTTAAAAAAGCAGTATCCAAATCTGGTAAAGGAGGAGAAGACATCACCCGTCAGGCAAAATATGAAATCATTGAAGGGTTAAGGGGGAAATACCCTGTCACCTGGTTAATGGAAATCGCCAGAATCAAGCGTGCCTCTTACTATAAGTGGAAAGCAACTCTGCCACAACGCGAGGAAAGGTTCAAACAAGAACAGGATGTACGAGAACATATAATGGCCATTCATTTTATTCATCCAGAGTTCGGGCGTCCTCGAATAACAGATTGGTTAAAGGAAAGTGACTTTTTGATCAACCATAAAAAAGTGTACAGGTTGATGAAGGAGATGGGCATACAGTCGGTGATCCGGAAGAAAAGGAAACGCCATGGCCATACACCTTCAGTTATATGTCCAAATCGCCTAAAGAGAAATTTCAAAGCGGTGGGTCCAAATCAGAAAATGGCAACAGATATCACATATGTTTCTGACGGCAAAGAGTTTTATTACCTGTCGGTCATTCAAGATCTATTCAACAATGAAATCGTGGCATGGCAAATATCCAAACGAAATGATTTAGAACTCGTATTAAAAACTGTTGATGAATGGACAAATAAAAAGGACGTAGCTGGAGCCGTTCTCCATTCGGATCAAGGCTTCCAGTATACGTCCAAGACATACAACAATAGGTTAGAGACATTCGGCGTCAAGGGCAGCCACTCTCGCAAAGGAAACTGCCTTGATAACGCATGCGTAGAATCATTCTTCTCACATCTCAAATCCGAAAAGTTGTATATAGCACAGTGTAAATCAGAAGAGGAAATACGGCAAGCAATCGAAGAATTCATCTATCATTACAATTACAAACGGACTCAAAAGAAATTAAAGAAACGCGCGCCGATTGAGTATCGACACGCGTTAGCTGCGTAGCTTTTTTGTCTTGTCTACTTGACGGGGTCATGACCAGGATTCATTCCCGCTCAGTTTTTTTCATTATTAAAAGAAACAAAAACGTCCAAATGTCCTGGAAGTACTTTTGCTTTAAAAGGCAATGGCTCGCCTTCTTCACCATCGATGTTCACCACATGTGGTTTGTCGGAAGTTACATTTAGATAGGAAGTCCGCATATATTCTACTTCCTCACTTTCCTTTAATTCACCCTTCAATAGTGAAGGGATGAGCGAGGCGATTTTCGGGACGGACATCTTCTTGATGATGAAAGCATGAAATTTTCCATCGTTTACGTTTGCATGGGGAGCAAGGGCCTCGAAGCCGCCGACAGAATTCGTTAGAGCAGCTATCAAGAGGAAAGTACGTCCTTCCCATTTTCCACCTTCATGTTCGACGACCAAATCGATTGCCTCACCATTTAGGAATGATTTTGCCCCTTCCATAAAATAAGCAAGCGAACCAAGTCTCGTCTTCATTTCTGGGCTCACATTGTAGGAAGCTTCGGCAATCGCCCCTACAGCTATGACATTCGCGAAATAATGCTCATTGATTTTCCCTATATCCACAGGGCGGAGGTTGTGCTCATTCAAAATCGCAATAGCTTCATAAGGGTCAAGCGGGATATTGAGTGCCCTGGCAAAATCATTGACTGTACCAAGTGGAATGATGCCCAGAGCAGGCCGGTGTTTTTGTTCAGCCAGCCCATTTATGGCCTCGTTGATTGTCCCGTCCCCGCCCATTGCAATGACTGCATCGTATAAAGAAAGGCAGGCCTCGGTAGCGAAAGCCTCAGCGTCGCCCTCTTTCTCGGTTCTTCGGATATCGATATCGTCGTATCGATCACGTAATGTTTCCTCTATTTTTTCAGCGTAGTCCGCCGCTTTTTCCTTTCCTGAAGATGGATTCAAAATAATCATGGCTTTCATCGACGATAACCTCCCGTACGATTTATTTTTAAAATCGTATCAACTCTAATCATTGGCGCGTTTATTCAATCCTATTATTTACCTTAAAATGGTTTGGTATAAACTCCGTTATCAGTAGTAAAATCGTCCAATAATCAAACATGAAAAACAAAGAAAAACGGAGATTCAGTAAGAAATACGATTATTTGTCATCAATAATGGTTGAAATTGAATGAAAAGCGTCTTTTTTGGCTTCCTTTTCATGTTTACAATGGAATGGCGGAGGAGTATGATTACAGCAGTTTAAGATATTAAATGAGTTTCATATTTCTAAATCGCTGAATCTGAACAGAGCGGGGGAACCAACTTTGTGGAGCAATCCACTTGGGGTGAGGCCTGAATAACAGGCGGGGCTATTCTGAGCCCTAATCCGACAGCTAACTCCGTAAGCGTTGCAGAAGAGGAAGATGAAGCTTGTGTGACAAGTATGTACAAAGTCCACAAGGCTGCTATCTTTTAGCCTCTGGGGGCTTTTTTGTTTTGCTGTATTTTAGATATGTCGACTATTCTAAAATTTAAAGTCCCTGCAAAGAAATATTAGACGCATAATTCCTCATACTAAGGAAAGAAGGAAGGATCATGCGCAGCAAATTGTTTTACAGGATGGATCCACCGAAAGTACTTGTTTTTGGCTTTGGAGCCATTATTCTTTTAGGGACATTATTGCTTTCACTGCCGGCTTCGACAGTGGATGGAAAAGGACTTCCGATTTTAGATGCCTTGTTTACGGCAACATCGGCAACTTGTGTCACAGGTCTTGTTGTTGTTGATACAGGCGATACCTTTACACGTTTTGGCGAAATGGTCATCCTGTCGATGATCCAGGTTGGCGGACTGGGTTTCATGAGTTTTGCCACCTTGCTTGCATTTATTTTAGGGAAAAGAATATCGTTCAAAGAAAGGCTGATCATCCAGGAGTCATTGAATAACGAAACCGTAGAAGGGATCGTCAGGCTTGTCAAACGAATCTTCCTTTTTACAGCGGTAATCGAGATTACCGGGGGGATCATTCTAACTCTGCGATTTTCACAGGACATGGCTGCCGGAAAAGCCATTTATTTTGGATTTTTCCACGCTGTTTCGAACTTTAATAATGCCGGTTTTGATTTGATGGGTGGATTCAAAGGGCTTACTGCCTATGCTGAAGACCCAATCGTCAATATCACGATGATCACACTTATCAGTTTGGGCGGGATTGGGTTCATTGTCATGAATGAGTTATTTGACTATCGTAAGACAAGGAGACTTTCCCTGCATTCAAAAATCGTTTTAGCACTATCGGCTATTCTGGTGTTTGGAGGTGCTCTCCTGATTTTTATCCTGGAGTTCAACAATCCATCCACCTTGAAGCCAATGACGCTGACTGGTAAAATATTCGGAGCGTTTTACCAGGCTGTCACACCCAGGACAGCGGGATCCAATACATTGAATATCCCTGACTTGAAGCAGTCAACCTTGTTTTTGATCATTTTCCTGATGTTCATTGGCGCTTCGCCTGGATCTACAGGGGGAGGAATCAAGACCACCACCTTTGCAGTCCTGATTGGTGCTGTGAAATCACAAATTCGTGGCCGGGAGGATGTCACTTTTTTTGGAAGAAGGATGGATCATACCATCATCTCCAAATCATTGACAGTTACACTGATTTCCCTTTTCCTAATAGGATTGGTTACAATGGTGTTGACCATTACCGAACCTGGGAAAGAGTTTTTGATGATATTCTTTGAGACAGTCTCAGCTTTTTCGACTGTCGGGCTTTCCATGGGCTTGACCCCTGAGCTGAGCTTATACGGAAAAATATTAATCACGATTACGATGTTTGCGGGCCGGGTTGGTCCGTTAACACTGGCTTATGCAATTGCGAAAAAAAGAAAAGAGGATCATTATCGATATCCAGCTGGAAAAGTGATGATTGGGTAGGAGGATGTTATTATGGCAAAGCAGTACGCAGTAATAGGTATGGGACGTTTCGGGTCCAGTGTGGCGACCACATTATATCATGAAGGAAATGAAGTACTTGCGATCGATAAGAGTGAACAGCATATCGAGGACTATAAGGAGTTTGTGACCCATGCGGTCATCGGAGACTCAACCGATGAGCAAACATTGAAGGCAGTAGGAATCAGGAACTTTGATACTGTCATTGTGGCAATAGGGGATGACATCCAGGCTAGTATTCTAACCGTCCTAATTTTAAAAGAGATGGGAGTCGCCAATGTTGTTGCCAAAGCTCTTAACAAGCACCATGCGCAAGTATTGTTCAAGGTTGGCGCGGACAAAGTCATTTTCCCGGAACGAGATATGGGAGAAAGAGTCGCCCACCAGCTAATGGCATCGCCCAATGTATTGAACTTTATCGAGCTTTCGGATGACTATAGTATCGAGGAAATCAAACTTCCGTTGAGCATGGCCGGAAAGAACTTGATTGAGATCAATCTGCGTGCCAAATATAATATCACCGTTATCGGCGTAAAGACGGCCAACAAAGTCGACATCTCCCCAGATCCAGAGAAGACCTTAAGAGCAGAGGATATTCTGATTGTCCTTGGTGAAAATGGTGATTTGAACAGGTTTACGAAATTAAAATAATCCAATCGGAAGCGGGCTGATAAGACAGCCTGCTTTTTTCTGTGCGCCCGGCATGGGTGCAGTCTATAGGGTGTAAGTCCCGAGCCATGAAGGCAGTAGTAGTGGTTAGCTTAACGCAAGGGTGTCCGCGGTGACGCGGAATCTGAAGGAAGCGAGCGGCAAACCTCCGGTCTGAGGAACACGAACTTCATATAAGGCTAGGTACCATTGGATGAGTTTGCAGAACAAAACAAAGTCCTTACTGCCGAAGGTGGTACAGAGTAAATGAAGCAGATAGATGGAGGGAAAGACTGTACTCTTACCCGGGGAGGTCTGATTGGAAAGCCAAGTACACTTGGTAACCTATCTAGCAATAGATAGCTGAACAATCAGAAGTCAGCAGAGGTCATAGTACTTTACCGGCTCGAGACGGTAAGGGAAGGACTGAACAATTAGGAAGAACGAGAACTAGGCATACAATTCCTGTGTAGAAGCAGACAATCCGAAAGGACTTACTTGAAGGAGGAAGTGGTGAATCCACAGGGGACTTCATGAGGGTGGAGCAGGAATAACATAATTAGATTTCTACGTTCACGTCGAAAGGAAATATCACATGTTAATGAATCTGATTCTATCACGGGAAAACTTAATAGAAGCACTTAAACGTGTGGAGAAGAACAAAGGGAGTCACGGCATAGATGGAATGTCCGTAAAATCCCTACGAAGACATCTCTATGAGAACTGGGACACCCTTTGTGATTCTTTAAGGAAAGGTACCTATCAACCTAACCCAGTACGTCGAGTCGAAATCCCGAAACCGAACGGTGGAGTAAGGTTACTTGGAATACCTACCGTGATAGATCGTTTCATCCAACAGGCAATCGCCCAAGTTTTAACTCCGCTTTTTGACCCAACCTTCTCGGAACATAGTTATGGGTTTAGGCCAAGCCGAAGAGGCCATGACGCTGTACGTAAAGCAAGGGGATATATAAGTGAAGGTTACAGATGGGTGATTGACATGGACTTGGAGAAGTTCTTTGACAAAGTGAATCATGACAAGCTGATGGGGATATTGGCAAGCAGAATCCAAGACCGATTGGTCTTGAAGCTAATTCGAAAATATCTCCAAGCAGGAATCATGATAAATGGTGTAGTCTACGATGCAGAAGAAGGAACACCACAAGGAGGTCCCCTGAGCCCTCTTCTTTCGAATATACTTTTGGATAAGCTTGATAAAGAACTAGAAAGGAGAGGTCACAAGTTTGTCCGATACGCCGATGATTGTAATATTTACATGAAATCGAAGAAAGCTGGAGAACGAGTAATGAACTCCATTACATGCTTCATTGAGCAGAAATTAAAGCTCAAAGTAAACAGAGGGAAATCAGCGGTTGACCGCCCGTGGAAACGAAAATTCCTTGGCTTTAGCTTTACGGTTAATAAGAAACCGAAGGTTCGAATAGCCAACGAAAGTGTTAAAAGGCTAAAAGCTAAAATACGAAAGTTAACATCCCGTTCTAAACCAATCCCCATGGAAGTTAGAATTGAGAAATTGAATCAATTTCTAACGGGATGGTGTGGATATTTTGCATTAGCTGATACACCAAGTAAATTCAAAGAATTTGATGAGTGGATTAGAAGAAGACTCCGTATGATTGAATGGAAACAATGGAAGAACCCGAAGACAAGAGTAAGAAAACTCAAAAGTCTTGGCGTTCCAGACCAAAAGGCATACGAATGGGGAAATTCCAGAAAGAAATTTTGGAGAATTGCCTCAAGTCCAATCTTACACAAAACCCTCGATAACTCTTATTGGAGTCATCGAGGGCTCAAAAGTCTATATCAAAGATATGAATTTCTACGTCACACTTAATTGAACCGCCGTATACCGAACGGTACGTACGGTGGTGTGAGAGGTCGGGGGTTAGTCACCCCCTCCTACTCGATTTTTAACAGAATGTTTATTTTTCAGTGGTTGAAAAATGAACGGATCAATTCCGCTTAAATTTGAAACGGCCCGTATTTCCTTAAAAATAAGGGCTGTTTATCCGGTTATTAAATCCAAATCGTGTGAATTTGTCTTATTCTAAGCAATTAACCGGAATAACTCCCCCTATTTCTCCTTCAAAAGGGTCCTTTATATACAATAGCCGGAAAATCTCCGCTTATGAATTCTCATACTTCCGCGATAATCGACAGAACCTTCTTTTTAGAAAATTAACAAAAGATAGACTTTACTTAAGTCCATTAAAAAAAATGTGATGTGGTCGATGAAATACATATAAATCTTTAATAAGGGAGCATTACATCAAGATGAAACAGATTATGAATATACTTTTAATTTCATTTCTCCTCGTTGGCAGCCTGAGTGGATGCGCAAGCAAAGAGCTGGAAGCGAAGGAAAGGGTCAAAATTGGTATTATGTTGTCTGACGTCGGACTTGGAGACCAGTCTTTCAGTGATGCAGCTTTTGCCGGACTGGCAAAAGCAAGAGATGAACTCGATGTACTTTTTGATTATAGAGAGCTTCAGGCTGTAGGTACCTATGAAAAAGGTTTTACTGAGCTTGTTGAACAAGGAAACGACATTGTCATTGGGCTGGGTTTCATGGTTGTTGAGGACTTAGAGAAGGTGGCCAAAAAGTACCCGGACCAGCAATTTATTTTGGTTGATTCAGTATCTGAATTGGATAATATCACATCCATTACTTTTAGAGAAGAACAGGGCAGCTTCCTGGCGGGTGCAGTTGCAGGAATGGTGTCAAAATCTAATATCGTTGGGTTTGTTGGCGGAGCGGATGTTCCACTGATACATAAATTTAAATCTGGATTTGAGCAAGGAGTGAAAGCGGTGAATCCAGAAGCAGAGGTTCTGATTTCATACTCGAATGACTTTGGAAATGCAGAGCTTGGTGGAAAGATCGCTGCAGGAATGATTGAGGAAGGCGCTGATGTACTCTATGCGGCGGCAGGTTTTACCGGGGTAGGGGTATTGAAGGAAGCACAATCAAAGAAGAAGTTCGCTATAGGTGTTGATAGTGACCAGTACTTTTTTGCTGAAAAAGCAATCATTACCTCGATGCTGAAAAACGTCGATGTCGCACTGTATGAAACAGTGAAGGAGTTTCAGGCGGAAAAGAAGCTTGAAGCAAAGCAGATTGAACTAGGAATGAATGAAAAAGGTGTCGGACTTGCACCAATCAGGGTGGTAAAGCTGACTTCCGAACAGGAAAAAAGACTAGAAGACCTGAAAGCAAAATTATCCGCTAATGAGCTTTCAATACAGCTGGATTAATCAGCACAACTGGGGGAAGCCAACATGACAATAAAAAAGAAACTACTGCTTAACTTGCTGCTTGCGATAGGGTTATCGATTGTGATGATTTCCTTTATTATCTATAGGATGTTGATGGTCCAGGCATCCAATCAGGATCAAGTTCAGGTACTGCTGACAGTGCAGAGCCTGCAGTCTGAAACTGCTGCCTTGAAACAATCGCTTAGCAACTTTTCGTTCAGCCCTACCGAGGGGAACAGACAGGATGCGCTGACGAGAATGGAGAAGACCTCTCATTATTTCACACAAACAAAATCTTTGCTTCAGCAGGAAGATAACAAAATCGTCTTAGACAAAGCTCTTGAAAAATTCACTGCTCTAGAAAGGGAAGCCAATAAAGCACTGGATGAGAAAAACAGTGCAGAGGTAAAACGCCAGTCATTGCGCAGTGAAGGAGTTTTCAATGACCTTCACCTGCTGAATATCCAGGTTAACGAAAATTATGATTTTCTAAAAGAAGACTTGGAAAATCAAATTCAATTCATAATACTTGCCGCAATCATAGGCAGCATTTTGCTTGTAGTCGTTGCCGGTGGAATAGGAATCAGATTGACTAGTTCAATTACGAAGCCATTGAGGCTGATTGCTGTGAATGCGCAAGAAATCGCCAAAGGTAATTTGACGATCGAAAAAGTTCCTTACAAACACAAAGATGAGCTTGGGACATTGAATGAGTCTTTTGACATGATGGCAGCCCAACTGACTTCCTTGCTGCAAAAAGTGAACATGGCGAGCAAGGAAGTAGAAGAATTCGCAGGGGAAATCGAGCAGGAAAATATCGCGCTGACGGAAATCTCCAACCAAGTAGCTGTATCAACGGATGAGCTTTCTGCAGGGGCCCAGACTGTCTCGGAAGATTTACAGCAATCGGTTGAGCTGATTGATGAAATGGATAAGGAAATTATGCTGAACCTTGACCACACTCAGGAATCCTCCTCGTATAGCAAGGAAGCGGTTGAAGCAATCAGTGAAGGCAGAAAAGCAATCGAGGGGCAAAAGGTGTTAATTACCGAGAACAAAGAAGCTTCATCATCGATCCAGGCAGCAACTGATCAATTTGCAGGCTATGCGGCAAAAATCCAGGATATGGCCCAAACTGTTTCAGCCATCGCAGACCAGACCAACCTGTTGGCCTTGAATGCGGCGATTGAAGCGGCAAGGGCAGGTGAGGCAGGAAAAGGGTTTGCGGTCGTTGCCTCAGAGGTCAGGAAGCTGGCAGAAGAATCTAACAGAGCCACAACGCAAATATTTGATATGGTCAACCTCCTAAAGACGGGACTTGATGAAATCGGAGAGGCAGTAAACAAAGGCGGGGCAATTGCAGAAGAGCAGATGGAATCAATGAACCTCACAATGTCTGCTTTTGTAAATATTGAATCGAAGGTAAGCGGCATCTCAGAGAAAATCAACCATCTTGTCAAAGGTATGGAAGCTTCGAAGGAATTGGGAGCAAGGGTACTGCATAATGTTGAATCGATCAGTGCGGTCGTAGAAGAAACAGCGGCTGGAAGCGAAGAAATCTCCGCATCCACAACAGAACAATTATCCGCATTCGGCAACCTTTCGAAAAAGGTGACAGACCTGAGGAAGCTGACAAATGAATTGAATGAATCCGTTTCGGTTTTTAAGTTTAATAGATAATTAGTTGAGTATCATGGCCTTAGGGCTGTGGTACTTTTTTTATCATGCAGATGGATCTGCAAAATGGCTGCTTGATCGAAATACGCGCGGATGTGGTCGAAATACGCATGGATTTAGTCGAAATAATTCAAGAATTGGTTGAAATAATTGTGAATGCGGTCGAAATAATTCAAAAAGTGGTCGATATAATTGTGAAGGCGGTCGAAAAAATTTAAAACCCGTCAATATCCTGCATGGCGAGGAAAATATGATTCACTTATAAGGCGAAATTATGATGAAACAAGCCGGACACGGTGAAATATCGTGAATTTGACATGCAGTCTCGATTATATGAGTCTATAATAAAATACAAGAAATAAGATTTATAGATAGGGACTGCATTAGGCATCAATAACAGAAGAGAAGGTGAAGTTTTGAAACAGAGAGATTTATTCTTAGCGTTTTTTCGCGTCGGAATCCTTGGTTATGGCGGTGGCCCGTCTTCGATTCCGCTTGTACATAAGGAAGTGGTAGAGAAATATAAATGGATGGATTCTGATGAGTTCGGCGATATTCTTGCTTTGGGAAATGCGCTTCCGGGACCGATTGCCACAAAAATGGCTGGTTATATTGGCTATCGTGTAGGCGGATTCCTGGGAATGATCAATGCCCTGGCTGCAACTATGATTCCGGCGATTATCCTGATGATCCTACTCTTGACCGGCCTGAATTCATACAAGGATGAGCCATGGGTGAAAGGAATGGCAGAGGCTGTTGTTCCAGTTGTTGCCGTCATGCTGGCTGTCCTGACATGGGACTTCATCAAGAAGTCTGGTAAATCAAAACTTGGTTGGGGCTGGACAGCTGTGGCGCTCATTGGCAGCCTGATAATTCTTCAATTCCTGAATCTGCATCCGGCAATATTAATATTTGTCCTGCTGCTGAGTGCCTTGCTGAAAAAAGACCCTGCTCCAGCAGAAAGTAAACAATCAGGAGGGGAGCAGCAGTGATTTATTTCCATATATTTTTAGCGTTTTTCATTCCTGGGATACTGGGATATGGCGGCGGTCCTGCCTCCATTCCGCTGATTGAAAATGAAGTTGTCGACCGCTATGAATGGATGACAGTCAACGAATTCAGTGAAGTGCTGGCGATGGGCAACGCCCTGCCAGGCCCGATTGCAACCAAGATGGCCGGATATATCGGCTATGCAGAGGGAGGAATCCTTGGGGCAATCGTAGGGGTATTTGCCACGGTGGCACCATCCCTGATCTTAATGATCAGCTTGCTCGGATTGTTAATGAAGTATAAGGATTCCCCTCGTGTCAAAAGGCTGACGATCGTTGTCCGCCCCGTCATTGCTGTGCTATTAGGTGTCATGACCTATGATTTCTTTTTCTCGTCCTATGAAGGAGTCGGCCTTTCACAGACGATCCTGATTGGCGGAATCAGTTTTTTGCTAATGGAAAAATTTAAAGTTCATCCTGCCTATGTCATCGCAGGTTCACTAGTATACGGAGCCCTTGTTTTATCGTAAACAGGGGTTTTTCTTTTTAAAAAATTTCCTTACTCCACCAACGGTGTAAGCGATATCATAAGAAAATGCGAAAAAAACTTTGTTGACAAATAAGTCAGAGAGTTTTAATATTTCAATTATCGAAATTAATTTAATAAGAAACTTATCAAGAGAGACTGAGGGATTAGGCCCGATGACGTCCGGCAACCTCCATTATGGAAAGGTGCCACTTCCTACAGAATGTTTTCATTCTGAAAGATAAGTCGTATAGATGTTACGATGCCTCTTTCATATGAATGAAAGAGGCATTTTTATTTTTAAAAAATCGGGGGTGCAATCATGATTGAAGTGAAAAACCTGGTCAAGATTTATGAAACGAAAAAAGGCTCGGTAACTGGTGTTGACCATGTTTCATTAAAAATCGAAAAAGGTGAGATCTACGGAATTGTCGGATATAGCGGGGCAGGGAAAAGTTCTTTGATCCGATGCCTGAATCTCCTTGAAAAACCGACATCCGGTGAGATACATATTGACGGTGTAGAACTCACTTCTTTAGGAAAAAGTGAACTGCGGAAAGCACGCCTGAAAATCGGGATGATTTTTCAGCATTTCCATTTGGTAAGCGCTAAGACGGTGAGTGAAAACATCGCGTTCGCGTTAAAAGCTGCCGGGCTGCCAAAGGCGAAAATCAATGATCGAGTAACGGAGCTTCTTGATATGGTCGGACTTTCTGATAAAAGAGATGTCTATCCGGCACAATTGTCAGGCGGACAGAAGCAGCGGGTCGGCATTGCCAGGGCGCTGGCGAATAATCCATCTGTGCTCTTATGTGATGAAGCTACTTCGGCACTCGATCCAAGCACAACGAAATCAATTCTCTCCTTGCTTAAAAAGATTAATAGTGAACTAGGGATCACGATCGTCCTGATCACCCACGAGATGGAGGTCGTCAAGACGATTTGTGACAGGATGGCTGTCATGCAAGATGGGAAAATCATTGAAGAAGGAGATGTGTATGAAGTCTTCGCTAATCCGAAACAGTCGCTCACAAAAGACTTCGTCAACTCCATCCTTCAATTCGATTTGCCGGAAAGATTGCTGGGGGAACGTCAAGGGAAGCTGATCAAAATCTATTTCCAGGGTGAGATTGCCGAACAGGGAGTCATATCCGATGTTTTCCAGACGTATAAAGTTCGCGGCAATATCCTGCACGGGAAGATCGAGTATATTCAGGATATTCCATTGGGAATTTTCATTATGGAGGTTTCGGGAGACCAGCTGGAGATTGACCGGGCAATTGCCTACATAGCGGCAAGAACGAAAAATCTGGAGGTGATGGATGATGCTGCTTGATAGCCTGATTGAACTGCTGCCGGAATTGAACAAAGCATTTTTTGAAACGATTTATATGGTCGGCATCTCCATCCTTGTCGCCATTATCGTTGGATTGCCAACAGGAGTGCTGCTTTTTGTCACCGACAAAGGTCTGTTCCTGGAAAACCAGCTTTTTAAAAATATAGCCGGCTTCATCGTCAATATGATCCGCTCGGTACCGTTCATTATCCTGCTTATTGCCCTGCTTCCGCTTGCGAATCTGATCGCAGGCACGACAATCGGGCCGACAGCGGCATCTGTTTCATTATCAGTCGCGGCGATTCCGTTTTTTGCAAGAATCGTAGAACAAAGCTTCCGGGAAATTGATAAAGGAGTCATTGAAGCGGCAGTTGCGACAGGTGCGACTCCATGGATGATCATCAAAGATGTCCTGATTCCCGAAGCGAAGCCTGGCATCGTCCAGGGAGTGACCATCACGATCATCAGCCTTGTTGCCTATTCGGCAATGGCCGGGATTGTCGGCGGTGGCGGAGTCGGTGACCTGGCGATCCGCTTCGGCTATTACCGTTACGATAATACAATCATGATCACGACAGTCATCATTTTGATCTGCCTCGTCCAGCTGATCCAGTTTGGCGGAGACAGAATTGCAAGAGTAGTAGACAAAAGATAAATATTAGGGGGTTCTTTTACAATGAAAAAATTATTCTTCTCATTATTATTGTTATTATCAATCGGGCTGCTTGCTGCATGCGGCAGCGACTCAGCATCATCCAGCGGCGATGCGAAAGCAGACGCAAAACAAGTGACATTCGGTGCGACATCCGGTCCATACAGTGATATGGTCACGAAGGGCATAAAGCCTCTTCTTGAGAAAAAAGGTTATGAAGTGAAAGTAGTCGAGTTCAGCGATTACATCCAGCCGAACCTGGCATTATCAAAGGGCGATCTTGACGCGAACCTGTTCCAGCACAAAATCTATATGGAGAACTTTGCGAAAGAGCACAAACTTGAGTTGTCAGAAGTGATTGTCGTGCCAACTGCGCCAATGGGAATCTACTCTAAGAAATTCAATTCACTGGATGAAATCGCAGAGGGTGCTGCCATCGCGATTCCGAATGACCCAACAAATGCAGCGCGTGCCTTCTTGATTCTTGAAGATGCTGGATTAATCAAGCTTGATCCGAATGCTGACCCACTGACAGTTTCTGAAAAAGATGTAAAAGACAATGTGAAGAACTTGCAGTTCAAGCCAATTGAAGCAGCACAGCTTCCAAGAGCAGTCGAAAGCGTCGATCTATCAGCTGTACCAGGCAATTTCGCCCTGGCAGCAAAAATGGACCTGCTTGACGCACTTCAGCTTGAAAACATGCCAGATCAATACCGCAACCGCGTCGTCATCAATACAAAAGACCAAGATGCCCAATTTGCAAAGGACATCAAAGAAGTCGTAGAATCACCTGAGTTTGAAGAAATCATCGATGAAGAATTCAAAGGCTTCGGAAAGCCGGAGTGGATGGAGTAGGATAGATATAACATTGAAGTCCCGGGATCCCGGGACTTTTCCTTTTTTATAGCTTTCTCCCCTATAAATTGGTTAAAATATTAAGAGGCTCTTTTATAGGAAGTTCTTTTGGTTTTTTTTACATGACAAAAGGGAAACAGGCATCCAAAATGCTATTAGCCTTTTTCACATCAATCTAAAAGTAACAGAGGGAGATATATGGAAAAACGAGATAAGAGATCTAGACATCTAGCAGCTATTTCACTGGCGATTATGGGTGTGGGGTTCCTCGCTATGATTCCGTTCCAGGATTCATTGATCGGAAAATTGCTGATGGGCGGGTTTGAAGCAGGTCTTGTCGGCGGTCTTGCTGACTGGTTTGCCGTAACTGCGCTCTTCAGGCATCCGATGGGAATCCCGATTCCCCACACCGCGCTTTTGCCGAAAAACCGTGATAAAGTAACACGTGCATTAATCAATATGCTTGAAAATGACTGGCTAACGAAAGAAAGCATCATGGAAAAGTTCAAGCAGATTCATATTCTGGATAAAATTTTTGAAACGGTCGAAAAAGAGCTTCATTCAGAATCTGTGAAAAACAGCATCCAGGCTTTCAGTCTTGATGTCGTAAAGAAAATAGATGTTGAACGATTTGCGCCGACAATTGAACAGGAAATTAAGGGGTTCCTGCTATCAGCGGATGCTTCCGCGTTTTTGCAAAAAGCATCCAGCCATATACTTTCAAAAGAATATGACTCGGCCGCATTTGACTATGTCCTGCAAGAGACGGAAAAATGGGCGTCGCAGCCTGAAGCGAAAATGGTTCTTGGCAAGCTGGGAAAACAGGCAATTGATACGACCGAAGCTGACGGACTTTTAAAATTCGCGATTCAATCGTTCAGCAATATGATCACTGAGGAAAAGGTCGGCAATATTTTGCAATCATTCATTTTAAAAAGAATGAAAAACCTGCAGCAGGATGATAATCGCTACCGCCATATGATCCTTGATAAAATCCGCAAAGAACTGGGGAATCTCAATGATCGTGAAGCTCTGATGGCGGAAATCCAAACCTGGAAAAACAAGATGGTCGAAGAGATGGATTTAACTCGACAAATAAAAGATGTACTTTCCAAGGCGAAGGATCGTGGTATTGCGTTCATCGAAAAAGACAGCTTTGTGGATGACACGGTAACTCCAGTGGTGAAAAAATTCATCGAAGAAATCAAAGCTGACAATGAAAAGGTAACAGCAATCGAAAGCTGGATCCATGCAAAGATTGCCGGTCTAATTGAACGGAATCATTCCAAGATTGGAAAGCTGGTCAGAGAAAATCTGGATAAGCTTGATACCGAAACACTGATTGACATGATGGAAAACAATGTAGGAAAAGATCTGCAATGGATCAGGGTAAACGGTGCTGTCTGCGGCTTCCTGATTGGGATCGGTTTAACGATTTTTAAGCTTTTGGTCATGTAAAACACTAATATGAGGGACAGGGAAAAGGCTTGGTCAGTGACCAGGCCTTTTACTCATTGTTACTCTTCAGTTAAGCCCCAGTTATTTTCCGCTCAGGGTGGTTTTCCTGAAAAATGTTGAAAGCCTCCTGCAAAAGCTCAGGAGGCTTCAATTCATTTTATGCTAGCTTTCTGTCTGAAAATGGTTTTTCGGATATATGGGATCACCCAGTAGTCCAATCCATATTTTCCTGCGTTAAAGCCAGCGAAGAGGATGATGAATCCGAAGAATATGTCAGTTGGATTATGTGATACGGTTCCGGCGAGGAAGAAGCTGAAGTTCATTACAAGGCCGAAGAACATTGCAGCAGTTGTCAGGCATCCAAGGATCAGGCCGAGACCGACGAGGAACTCACCGACCGGCACGATAAAGTTGAAAAGCTCAATGTTCGGCAGCGCGAAGTTTTCCAGGAAAGAGACATACCAGCCATAAACCATACTTCCATCTGGACCTTTAACAGGATTCGCTACTGCGTTTTTCAGATACCCAGTTGCGTCAAATCCTTCCCCGGTCATTTTATGCCATCCAGCAACCATCCAGTTGTAACCGAGCCATAATCTTAAAACAGTCAGCAAGCCAGCAGCAAACTTGTTACCCCTTAACCAATCAGCAAACATATCAATCGCTTCCCTTCGAGGATGAAGTATTATTTGATTACACTACAATATATTAATCTTCCATTTTTAAATGCAGGCTGGAAGTCTTTGTTCACAAATTGGCAAAAACATATTGTCAGGATTTTGAACACATGGCGGAGATGGAACCTGGGGGAAGATAGGTCGAAATAAAAGAGCCAGGCAATTGCCTGGCTCTCGGGTTATGTTTTTAGTTAAACGGCTTTATGGGCAGTTTCAGTTTCTCTTTTGAATACAGACTTGCGGATGAATGGAACCACCCAGCGGTCTAAACCGTATTTGCCAGCGTTATAGCCAGCGAACAGGATGATGAAGCCGAAGAAGATGTCAGTCGGGTTGTGAGATACTGTTCCGGCAAGGAAGAAACTGAAGTTCATCACAAGACCGAAGAACATGGCTGCAGTTGTCAGAGTTCCCAGGAGCAAGCCAAGTCCGACCAGGAATTCGCCAAGCGGAACGATGAAGTTGAAAAGATCGACATTCGGTAGCGCGAAGCTTTCAAGGAAGTTCACATACCAGCCATAAACTGCGTGGCCGTCTGGGCCTTTAACCGGGTTCGCGATCGCGTTCTTCAGATATCCAGAAGCGTCAAACCCTTCACCAGTCAATTTTCCCCATCCTGCAGTCATCCAGTTATATCCGATCCATACCCTAATTACAGTCAACAGGCCAGCAGCAATATTGTTTTCTCTTAACCATTTAGCGAACATATAAATCGCTTCCCTTCAAAAATAAGTAATTATTGATTACACTTACAATATATCAGAATTCGAAATAAAAATGAGTTAATTGTGAAGTTGTTCACAAAAACGCAACAACAAATTGACGGAAAATTGAACACGGATCTTTTTAAAAGGATGATCTGGAGACAGTGCCTGAAAAAAGGATTGAATGAGAAAGGATGAAAGCCGATGGATCAAACAACAGGAACAGCTCAACAACCACAGGGCACTGAAAAAATCTGGAGCAAGGACTTTGTGTTTATATTCCTGGCGAATTTTTTCATCTTCCTGGGTTTCCAAATGACTTTGCCTACCATTCCGCTATTTGTCGAGCGCTTGGGCGGAAATGATCAGTTGATCGGATTTGTCGTAGGGATTTTTACGTTTTCTGCATTGCTTGTACGCCCTTTTGCAGGCCGGATGCTGGAAACGAAAGGAAGAGGCTTCATTTATCTGATAGGCCTGGCAATTTTCGTGGTTTCTGTAGGTTCATTTGGATTTGCAACAGGCATCGCCTTCTTATTTTTGATGAGGATTGTCCAGGGGGTCGGCTGGGGTTTTTCCACGACAGCATCTGGTACGATTGCAACCGATTTGATCCCGCCGCGGCGCAGAGGGGAAGGAATGGGATATTTCGGGCTTTCCGGGAATGTAGCGCTTGCGATGGGACCGACTCTCGGCCTTGCGCTGGCTGCGGCAATCACATTCAAGCAATTATTTATGATCAGTGCCTTCCTGGGTCTTGCCGCATTCCTGCTCGCGTCAAGGATCACCTATAAAAAGGCGGAGAAAATGGAAGAAACTGCAGCGAAACGAAGATGGGATGTATATGAAAAATCAGCTCTGCAGCCGTCCTTGCTATTGTTGTTCATTACAACCACATTTGGAGGAATCGCCTCATTCCTGCCGCTTTACTCTGCGCAGAAGGGAATTGAAGGGATAGAGTGGTATTTCTTTATTTTTGCGATGACCCTGATGCTGTCCCGGTCATTTGCAGGTAAACTCTATGATAAAAAAGGACATGGTGCCGTCTTCCTGCCCGGGACTGTTTTGATCATGATTGCCATGATTCTTTTAGCCTGGCTGCCGAACAGCCTCGTGATGTTCATTGCCGCCGGCCTGTACGGCTTCGGGTTTGGTTCGGTACAGCCGGCATTGCAGGCATGGGCCGTCCAGGATGCTCCGATGAACCGCAAAGGAATGGCGAATGCAACGTTCTTCTCTTTTTTCGATTTGGGCGTTGGTGTCGGGGCGATGACTTTTGGCCAGATCGGCCACTGGCTCGGCTACGGAAGCATCTACATCGCTTCCGCCATTTCCGTTTCTGTTTCGATCATTCTCTATATTTTTATGATGAAAAGGCCGGCGAGAACGTAGACCTGTTCCAATTTGGAGCAGGTTCTTTTTATTTGAAGAAGAATTTTTAACAAAGTAAAATACAGATATAGGTATATATTGGAATCAAGGCAGCGGCCGGCACTGGTATATTTTTTTGCTTTTAAAGTATATGGTGCGGGGTATAAGAGAGTATAGTCTTCATAAACCTATTAAAAAATTGAGGAGGAGTTCATATGTATTTTAAGTCATTTTTTGATGACCAGCTTGCACATATGTCTTACTTGATCGGCTGCCAGAGAACTGGGGAAGCGATTGTCATCGACCCGGCAAGGAATATCCAGCCTTATCTGGACACCGCTAAAAAGGAAGGCCTCAAAATCTCAGCTGCAACAGAAACCCATATTCATGCAGATTATCTGTCAGGAGCAAGGGAGCTTGCCCATCACTATGGTGCCAAGCTGTATGTATCCGATGAAGGGGATAAGGACTGGAAGTATCAATATGTCGACCAGTATGAGCATGAATTGGTGACAGAGGGCTCGACGTTCAATATCGGGAATGTCTATTTTGAAGTGATCCACACCCCTGGGCATACACCGGAAAGCATCTCATTCCTGCTGACGGATAAAGGCGGCGGCGCCAATGAACCGATGGGCATTTTCACGGGGGACTTCCTGTTCGTAGGCGATGTCGGCCGTCCTGATCTCCTGGAAAAGGCGGCAGGCATCAAGGACACTTCAGAAGCTGGAGCACACCAGATGTTCGAATCGCTCCGGAAAGTGGAAAAGCTGTCTGACTTCCTGCAAGTATGGCCAGCACACGGAGCAGGAAGCGCATGTGGGAAATCACTTGGCGCTGTGCCAATGTCCACTTTAGGCTATGAGAAAAAATTCAACTGGGCCTTCCAGATCAAAGAAGAGGACAAATTCGTTGAGGAGCTGCTTGCCGGACAGCCGGAGCCTCCGAAATACTTCGCCCAGATGAAAAAGCTCAATAAAGTAGGCCCTGAATTGCTCAGACGTGAAGAAACTCCAAAAGTGTCATTGTCTGAAGCAGGGGATGCGGTAGTAGTCGATACCCGTCCGGCAAATGAGTTCGCCAATGGACATGCTGAAGGAACCATCAACATCCCTTACAATAACTCCTTCACGAACTGGGCAGGCTGGTTGTTAAGCTATGACCAGGACATCGTGTTGATCGCCGATCCGGAAAAACTGCCAGACGTGAAAAAATCACTGCAATCAATCGGACTTGACCAGGTAACAGGGTATGTCGATCCGAAAGAGCTCGGAGGCAGTCTGGAAGAATACAAGAATGTCACCGCAAGTGAAGCAAAAGCAATGATGGAAGATGAAAACTATTTTGTCATCGACGTCCGCAATCAAAGCGAATGGGACAGCGGCCATATCCCCGGTGCCCATCATATGATGCTCGGAAACCTGACCGACAAGTTAGACGAAGTGCCAAAAGACAAGAAAATCATCGCCCATTGCCAGTCAGGTGCACGCTCCGCGATCGGCACAAGCCTGCTTTTGAAAAATGGCTTCAAGAATGTATTCAACCTAGAGGGCGGATACTCCGCATGGGAAAAAGAAGGACTCCCTGTTAAAAAGGATTAAAACCAGAGCCAGCTCAGTTGACGAGCTGGCTTTATTTATTGAGTATTGGCCGTTATGGGTCCTGAATTGTATTTAGGATAACGCATCACTATTTCCACCTCTATAAGGGTACCGTTCAAGCGGAAAGATACCCTTATGCAAGCCATTCCGTCTCTATAAGGGTACCGTTCAAGCCGAAAGATAGATTTTGCAAGCAGTTCTAAACAATAGAGTATATTGGTGTCCTAAATTGTTAGAAACAGAGAATGAGCAAATATGTATGCTGGGCAGGAATCTATGCATTAGGCTGCTGACACCTAGCTCCTATCAAATCATGAACAAACTATGACCAACATGTTAAATAATCTGTAACACCAGGCGAAACAGTTGATTCTGTTCCTGATGCGCTATAATTTATATATAACAGAGTCGGAATAGAGGGGATTGCCGTGAAAATACTAGTGATTGAGGATAATGAAAGTGTCTGTGAGATGATTGAGATGTTCTTTTTAAAAGAGGGCATTGAAGGCAGGTTTGTGAATGACGGCTTGAAGGGCTATGAGGCTTATAAAAGCGAGGATTGGGATTTGCTGATTGTTGATTGGATGCTTCCTGGCATGGATGGTGTCACGCTGTGCAGGAAAATCAGGCAGGAGGGCAGTGATGTGCCGATCATCATGCTGACGGCCAAGGATAGTGAATCGGATCAGGTTCTTGGGCTGGAAATGGGGGCGGATGATTATGTGACAAAGCCGTTCAGCCCGCTTGCTTTGATGGCGAGGATCAAGGCTGTGGCCCGGCGGTACCAGAAGCATAAGCCAGAAGAGAATACCGAGGTTGGGACAAGTTTCTTGAAAATCAACAAAGAAACACGTGAAGTGAGCCTATATGGAAAACCAGTCATTAACCTGACACCCAAGGAATTCGATTTGCTTCTATTTTTCGCCCAGCATCCGCGCCAGGTATTCACGAGGGAGCAGCTGCTCGAGCGTGTCTGGGGATACCAGTTTTACGGGGATGAACGAACGGTTGATGTCCATATCAAGCGCCTGAGGAAGAAAATTGGCACTGCTGAACAGCCGTTCTTCCATACGGTTTGGGGAGTCGGCTATAAATTCGATGAAAGTGCTGATGGGCATGAAGGTTAAGTATATCTACCAGCAATTCATCAGCCATATCAGCATCATCATCGTCGCCTTTCTGATCCTGAGCCTGGTATTCACACAGTATGTGGAAACGCTCGTTTATAAAAATAAGACGGAGGAGCTGATTTCCTACGGTGAAAATATCCTCCGCGACCTTGACCGGGGCAGTGAACGCCCTGACCAGGTAATCAACCAATATGCCCGGGTAATTTTCGGACGGGATATCCAATTCAGTGTCTTTGATGAGAATATCCAGCTCCTGAATCCAATTAGATGGAGAGGGCCGGCGATCGAGTTATCGGAAAAAGAGTGGAGCCAGCTTACAAACGGAAAGCCAATTGTGAAAAATTATGACCTCGAGCGGTATGACCGTGCTGTGACCCTGGTGGTTTTGCCATATGTCGATCGCGGGGATTTCATTGGCGGCATTCTCCTGACCTCGCCAATCAGCGGGACACGTGAAATGATTACGGAAATCAATAAGTATTTGTTTTATACGATGCTGATAGCGCTGGGAGTTTCATTCCTCCTAAGCTGGGTACTGTCGCGAATCCACGTCAACAGAATCAAAAAGCTTCAGGAGGCCACCTCCGCCGTATCGGCAGGGGACTATACGGTTAAGGTGCCCAAGTCAGATTTTGATGAAATCGGAGAATTGGCGAACGATTTCAACAGTATGGTGAGCAGGCTGAATGAATCGAAATCCGAAATCGAAAGCCTGGAAAACCGGCGCCGCCAGTTCATGTCAGATGTTTCCCATGAATTGAGGACGCCGCTTACCACCATCAGCGGGATCATCGAGGGCCTCAGGAATAATATGATTCCCGAGGCGGAGAAAGAGCGGGGCATCAACCTGGTCAGCCAGGAAACGAAGCGGCTGATTCGACTGGTCAATGAGAACCTTGATTATGATAAAATCCGCTCAAATCAGGTGCAGCTTTTAAAAGAAGACATTGAACTGATCGAGGTATTCGAAATAATCCAGGACCAGCTTGGGTTTCAGGCAGAGGAACGCAATAACAGAATCGAGATTGAGGCTGATGAGACGGCCATGGTCCACGCCGATTATGACCGTCTTCTCCAGATTTTGATCAATATTACGAAAAACAGTATCCAGTTCACTGAAAACGGGACAATCTGGCTTCGGGGCAGGATGGTTGGACCAAAGACGGTGATTGAGATCGAGGATACTGGCATTGGCATCGAACCGGCTGAAATCGAAAAAATCTGGCATCGATTTTATAAGGCGGATATCTCGAGAACGAGCAATCCGTTTGGGGAGTTCGGCCTCGGTCTATCTATCGTCAAACAGCTCGTACAGATGCATGATGGAAAAATTTCCGTGAAAAGCGAACACGGAAAAGGGACTAAGTTCATTATCGAAATCCCTTTTAGATAATGTTAAATTGCCGTAAATTTGTGATTGAACTCCCTTTTCGTTAAGATGGAAAAAGAAGCTGCGGGCATAGCCCCCGGCTTTTGCTATTTGAAAGGGTGAAACAACATGGTGCGTTTCGGAGTAGTAGGTACAAATTGGATTACAGAATCATTTATTAAAGGCGCAAGCCACCATCCGGATTTTCAGCTAGGTGCTGTTTACTCACGTGCAGAAGACCGTGCTGCAGAATTTGCCGGCAAATTCGGAGTGGATACCATTTTTACAGACATGGAAGAGATGGCGAAAAGTGATGTCATTGATGCCGTCTATATCGCCAGTCCCAATTCCCTGCATGCCAGCCAGGCGATTACATTCATGGAAAATGGCAAGCATGTACTTTGTGAAAAAGCGATTGCTTCTAACAGCCGTGAACTGGATGAGATGATCAGGACGGCAAAGGATCAAGAGGTTGTTTTGATGGAGGCGCTAAAATCAACCTTGATGCCAAACTTCAAGGCTGTCCAGGAGAATCTGGGTAAAATCGGGACGATCAGAAGGTACTTTGCAAGCTATTGCCAGTATTCGTCCCGCTATGACAAATATAAAGAAGGTACCGTGCTGAACGCCTTCAACCCGGAGTTTTCAGCAGGTTCGCTGATGGATATCGGCATCTATTGCATCTATCCGCTCGTCGTCCTGTTTGGAGAGCCAAAGTCGATTCAGGCAACCGGCTACTTACTCGAATCAGGAGTGGATGGGGAAGGCAGCCTGATCTTGAAATATGACGAAATGGATGCTGTCATCATGTTCTCGAAAATCACTGATTCGTCTCTACCCTCTGAAATACACGGTGAGAACGGGAATATCAGGATTGATAAAATCAGCACGCCGGAAAAAGTGGAAATCATCTATCGCGATGGGAAAAATGAAGACATTTCGAGAGAGCAACTGGAAGATAATATGTTTTATGAAGCAGAGGAGTTCATTTCAGTGATTCAGCAAGGGAAATTGGAATCGACGAACAACTCGCTTGAAAACTCGAGGATCACGATGAAGATTCTTGATGAGGCAAGGTCACAAATGGGTGTCAGATTCCCAAGCGACAGATAAAAGAAAGGGCAGGTGCGCTTAACGGCACCTGCCCTGTTGTTTTTACAGTGGGATAGAACCTTTAGTAATTCAAAAATTTCACACAGACCGGATCTGGAACCTTCACATTAGACTGCAGCAAAGTCAATTTGCCTGTTTCTCCGTCACGGGCATAAAGTGCGACATTGCTTGAATTTTGGTTGGTGGCGATCAGGAATTTCTCGCTCGGGTCGAGGACAAAATCCCTTGGCCAATTTCCTTCCGTTGAGGTATGCTCGACAAAATCAAGCTTGAAGCTTTCTGGATCCACCTTGAAAATTGCAATGCTGTCATGGCCGCGATTGGCTGCGTAGACGTATTTCCCATCAGAGGAAATATGGATGGCGCTTCCCTGGTTGTTTTCGCTAAAATCTGCAGGCAGGGTGGAGATTGCCTGTAGCTGTTCGAAGCTGCCGTCCTCTGAATTGTATTTTAAGACGAGGACCTCAGAGCTGAATTCTGTCATCAAATAGGCGATATTATTGATAGGGTGGAAAACAAGATGTCTTGGACCGCTGCCTGGTGCGATATGCATTACACTTTTCTCGATCAGCTGGCCATTGTCCAGGCTATAAGTAATCAACTGGTCGATGCCAAGGTCGATCACTGTTGCGTAGTTTCCGTCCGGAGTGAAACCGGCATAATGGGTATGCGCTTTTTCCTGGCGCTCATCGGGTCCTGAGCCTTCATGGACCGCGCTGGATAAGGTCTCTTCAATACTGCCGGTTTTTGAGTTCAGCAGATAAGAATCAGCAGATCCTTTATGGTAATTAGCGGATAAAAGCAGGTTGTTTTCCTTGTTCACGCTC
Organism: Mesobacillus jeotgali; assembly: GCF_031759225.1. Lineage (NCBI taxonomy): Bacteria > Bacillati > Bacillota > Bacilli > Caryophanales > Bacillaceae > Mesobacillus > Mesobacillus jeotgali. The sequence goes on along the minus strand of NZ_CP134494.1, from coordinate 3,834,392 downwards.
ACATGGCAGGGTGAAGCTCCCGGGGCAAGCTGCGAATTGATGTAAGAAAGCTTTCCGGATTCCAAGATACCGAATCCTGCCACACCCCCAGTGCCCCCTTCCTTTGCGACAGCATAAAGAAAGCGATTGTCGTCACTGATTGTCAGGTAAGTAGGGTTTTCAAGTGATGCTGCTGGTTCCACGTCGAGAATCCTGCCACTCACTGCATCAAGGGTAAAAGAGTAGATGCCCTCGCTGTCCCCTTTAGTATATGTACCGAAATAACCTTTGAATGTTTCATGAGTTGCCATTATGAATGCCTCCAATTTGATTAGCATTTTTAGTCTAAGTTATAGTCTAGCAAAAAAATCCCGGCGAACAAAATGTTACGAACAGCGAGTGAATGGGTAAAATAGTTCATGAGTACAACAGCTTTTAATATTGAATGTAAGATAACCTGACCAAAATCTGGACTTTAGACTTTTTAGAGGATATGCTCTTTAATAATGAGATTCTAGCAAAGACGTCTCTCAACCAAATGGTGAAAGAGCATGATGTCACTTCAAAGCGTTTAGGAGGTTTATTATGAGCTTACAAAAACAGATTATAGAAGCATTGAATGTGCAGCCGCAAATCGATGCCCAGCAGGAAATCAGGAAGAGAATACAATTTTTAAAAGAATATTTGCTTGCCTCGAGGGCTAAAGGATACGTCCTTGGAATCAGTGGCGGACAGGATTCTACGCTCGCCGGAAGGCTCGCACAGATGGCGGCGGAGGAATTGCGGTCAGAAGGCAAGGAGGCCAAATTCGTGGCTGTCAGACTTCCATATGCTGTGCAAAAAGACGAGGAAGATGCACAGAAAGCTTTGGACTTCATCAAGGCTGACCAAACCATCACCTTCAATATCCAGCCTGCTGTCGATACGTTCAATACACAGTTCGAGGAAGCGATTGGCGATCATATGACAGACTTTAATAAAGGGAACGCGAAGGCAAGGATGAGGATGATTACACAGTATGCCATCGCAGGACAAGATGGCTTGCTGGTGATCGGGACAGACCATGCTGCCGAGGCTGTGACTGGATTCTTCACAAAATACGGAGATGGCGGTGCAGATTTGCTGCCGCTAACGGGTCTAAACAAGCGCCAGGGCAGGGAGCTGCTGAAGGCATTGAACGCAGAACCGAGATTGTACCTGAAAGAACCTACTGCCGATCTTCTTGACAATAAGCCGCTTCAATCTGATGAAACCGAGCTGGGAGTAAGTTATGATGCAATCGATGACTATCTTGAAGGTAAGCAGATTGATGAAGCAGATGCTGCCAAAATTGAAGGCAGATACCTGGCTTCAGAGCATAAACGGCATACACCTGCATCCATGTTTGATTCATGGTGGAAGAAGTAAGCATAAAAAAAGCCTGGCTGAGATTTTGACCAATCCAGCCAGGCTTCTCTCATTATTCTGTTTGTGCCACTGCGAATTGAGGTGGTTCTTCTTTTTCCGTAACTTTGTCAATTTTATCGGTGAACATTTGGAAGACTCGCTTTTTCTCCTCCAGTTCCTTGATATATTCTTTCAGATCATTAAATTTCTCTTCAAATGGCTGATGATACAATTCACGTATTTTTCTGTTCAGGTCGGGATTTACTGTTGACTGGACAACTTGCTTGGTGATGTTGAATTTATATGTATACACTTTTAGCTCATTCTTTACTTCTTCATACTCCGCATCAATTTCTTTAAGAATTTCTTCGATTTCGGCTTTCCATTCATCTAGCGACTTCTTAACATGTTGTTCCATAAGGATCCTCCTGCCATTCGCCTGTAATAAAGCTTCTTCCCTTTATTCTAGCAATAGAATTTTACATAGAGATTGCTGGGATATTACAGAGTGAAAACAATCGGGCTCCTCAAGCAAAATTAGATATCGTTATAGGTAAAAAGACTCATCCTTGTTGAATGATGGCGAAACTTGTTGAATTAATGGTCCTAAAGTTTTATATTTTAAATAGAACTGAAAAAGGCAAACTTATCGAAAGATGAGGACGCAAAGCCACGAGTCTAAGGCAATACAGCTATGATCGTCGGGTTGCCAAAAAAGAACGGATGATAAAACCAATTACTGGCAAATGGTAATGAAAGACTATTTGGCCGATGAAATCCGCCGTCCTTTTGGGGGATTTTTTATTTTGACTGTTGCTACCAGCATAATAATGCAAAAAGGTGTCGATTTCACGTTTGCATCATGCGATAGAGGATAAATAATACTTAAGATACTTGACAGGACAAATGAAAATAATCCTTTTGGCAGGTTTGTTTTTTAGTGAAGGTTTTTCAAAAAAGAATGGAAGGTGGAGGAATCATTGACTGTTTTATTTGGGACGGTAGAGTATTTTGAACAGGAAATTGAGTTTCACTTAACAGAAATCGAGAAACGCGAGAAATTACGGGAAGAAATCCAGCAAATTCAAATGAAACTGGAAGAAGAGCTCCGGAACGATTTTATCTGTGACGAGAAGCTAAGGATGGAATGTTTGGAAAATCTATCAAACGCTTGCAATAAATTAACTGAAGATTATGTAGTTTGAAAACTAGTAAAATATGAAAGCCTGTGGTGCGGACCACAGGCTTTTCAATTTCCATTGAAACCCTGATGTCCCACTTCTTTATTTTAAATAGGTGTTTGAACCCGCAGATTTAAGGATATGTTTATCTATAGGACAGCAAAAGGGGAGTAGACATGGAGAAAAAGGAATATAACAAGCTTGTCAGAGACCTTTTTCCTGATTTGATGAAGGAGAAGGGAAAGAAGGTTGAATTTGAAATTCTAGATGGAAGTCAATATAGTGAAAAACTCATGGAGAAATTCAATGAGGAAGTGGAGAAATTCCGAAATACTGGAACGGACAGGCTTTTAAGTGAAATTGTCGATTTGCTTGAAGTGGTATATGCGATCGCTGAGCATAGAGGCATCACGGAATCTGAAGTGGAGTTCATGCGCCAGTTAAAGAAGAATCGCAGCGGCGGCTTCAGGAAAAAAATCCTGCTTAAAACAATTGAGGAAAGTTCCCAGTAAAAAAATGCCCTCGGCCTATTGGCGGAGGGCATTCCTTGTATGTTAAGCAGATTTATGTGCAGCTTCTGGTGTTTGTTTGAAAACAGTTTTGCGGATGAATGGGACTACCCAGCGGTCTAAGCCGTATTTACCAGCATTATATCCAGCAAACAATAGGATGAAGCCGAAGAAAATGTCGGTTGGATTGTGAGATACTGTTCCGGCAAGGAAGAAGCTGAAGTTCATCACGAGACCGAAGAACATGGCAGCGGTTGTCAGTGTTCCTAGAATCAAACCAAGACCTACAAGGAATTCTCCCAGTGGAACGATGAAGTTGAAAAGATCGACATTCGGGATCGCAAAGCTTTCTAAGAAGTTAACATACCATCCATAAACCGCGTGTCCGTCTGGACCCTTCACCGGGTTCGCAACTGCGTTTTTCAAATATCCACTTGCATCAAATCCCTCACCAGTCAACTTGCCCCATCCAGCAGTCATCCAGTTGTAACCAAGCCAAACCCTAATCACAGTCAACAGGCCTGCAGCAATATTGTTTTCTCTTAACCATTTAGCGAACATCTAAATCGCTTCCCTTCAAAATATATAATGATTACACTCTTAAGATATCAAAGCAATTTATGGAAATCTGTGAAAAAAGTGTGAAGACACATATCAGCCATAATGTTTTGAACAAATTTTGTCAAAGGATTTCCTTTAATGGGATTCAATACCTATATGGGTATTTTGAGGATTCCCTTTTCCCTTGCCGCATATGTTGGAAATATATAGAATAAATATATGTTGAAGTACAAGCTGGAAAGGGGAAGGTAATATTGAGCGAGCTTTTGTTTAAGCAATTTGAATTAACTAGAGGTTCTTTTTTGAAAAACATTGAGGGCATCACTGCGGAACAGGCAAGTGTTCAGCCAGAAGGATTCAATAATAACATTCACTGGAACATCGGACATGTGCTGACAGTTACAGAACAGTTCATGATGGGATTCCCGAAAAAATCTAATCATCTCCCTGCCAACTACATAGAGTTATTCGGAAATGGTACCCGGCCATCCGAGTGGACCGGGGATGTTCCCTCTGTTGATGTTTTGCGTGACCAATTGAAAGCGCAGCTGGGAAGGATCAAGGAAGTACCGGCATCCACGCTGAATGAGAAGCTAAAGAAGCCGTTCCTTGGGCTGGAGACTTTCGGAGAGCTTGCGAATATGGCCCTATTTCATGAGGCCTATCATCTTGGGCAAATCCACGCGATGAGAAAATTAGTTTAGTAATAGAATGGCAGGGTCCTATTTTGGGCCCTGTTTTTTGAAACCTGTCATCACCTTTTACGTATTAGTAAATAAGGAAGGCAGGTGTGGGATATGAGCAAGGATAAGGATTCAATGATTCTCAGAAGATGGCTCATCATATTCATTTCCTTTGCAGTAGCTGTAGCACTGTTCTTTTTCATAGATATCACGTGGGTCAGAAAGACACTTTCAGTCATCATGCTGTTGATCGGTTTTGTCGCCGCTGGGTTTGTATATCAGTTTTATGAAACCTGGCTTGATAAATTAGGTAAAAAAAGTGATGGGAAATAAAGACTCACTTCGTAAAGTTGAATCATTAAATGATATAGGAAAAAAGTTGCTGTTATAGATGGGTTGGGAAAGATTCAGCCAATCAACAATCTTTTCACTCTAACTTGGAAATTCCGTGAATGACTGTCAGGTTTCGGGCTGTAGAGCGCAAAGTTGTCAAGAAAACGAGTTTATTGTGACAGGTTTTAGCTTATAGGGCGTAAGGCTGTCAAGAAAGAGCGGTTATTATGACAGGTTTTAGCTTATAGGGCGTAAGGCTGTCAAGAAAGAGTGTTTATTATGACAGGTTTCAGGCTGTAGGGCGTAAAGCTGTCAAGAAAATGCGATTATTATGACAGGATTAATTTCCGCAGATTTAACACTGTATTTCACGAACTAGAAGATATCTGTATTTTTAAATTGGCTCTGTTAGATCCCATTGATGTTTTATAGTCCTGTTGATTGTAGTGGAAGGCGCGTAGACTCCTGCGGGCTTAGCTGGTCAGATGAGACCCCGCAGGAGCGAAGCTACGAGGAGGCTCATCGCCAGCCCCGCGGAAAGCGAAGCGCCTGGAACGAAAATCAACAGCCTAGTTTAACAGAGCCTTTGAATTAATAAATGGAGGCACTAAAATATGTACCAGGAGAATTGTCCATATTGCAATGTGAATGCAGACGAAGAGCAGCAAATCACACTTGAGAATGAAACATGTTATTTTATCCAGAAGGAGTCGGAACAGCAGGTCCTGCAGGGGAGCGGGCTGATCATCCCGAAGCAGCACAAGCAGAATGTCTTTGAGTTATCTGAGCAGGAGTGGAATGATTCGCGAGAGTTACTGCTGGGTGCGAAAAGGATTCTTGACGATAAGTATGCACCAGATGGATACAGTGTTGGATGGAATACGGGAAAAGCTGGCGGACAATCGATTTTCCATGCCCATTTGCATGTGATTCCGCGATTCAAGGATGAACCGCTTGCAGGCAAGGGAATCAGGTATTGGATTAAGCAAAAAGAGAATTTGAGGAAATAATCCACGAAAATTCACGTTGGGAAAATTTCTGTTAAATTATTTGAATATTTTTACAAAAATGATTCTAAAATCCCGGGATAGCAGTCCCGGGATTTTTCTGTTATACCGAGGTGTTGGGTCTATAGTGGTATAGACATCTATACTGTTGTTTAGATAGTCTAAGGTTACATCATGAAAGCCTTTTCAAAGTTTAATAGATTAAAGGGAGCAAAGGCTCGGAAAAGGAGGAAACATGAAAAACAAATCACTATCTATTGCATTGGCGGCAGTTCTTGGTACAGGAGTGTTGATTCCGGTGACATTTGCGGAAGGCAATCAGGTGCCAGGGGCATCGATCGAACAAAGGGAGGGCAAAGCAGGATTCGATAAGGTGCATCCGGTTTTTTCATGGGACAGGCCAGGTCCATTATCACCTGAGCTCCATAACGGATCGGTTCGGGGAGCGGGCATGGTACAACAGCCGCTGGACGAGATTGACGGGCATATGGAAAGAATGATTGCAGATGGCGTGATGCCGGGAGCAGTGGCACTCGTCGCCCGCCGCGGACATATCGTGAAGCAGGAAGCCTACGGACATGCCTACAGATATGAGGATGACCAATTTACTGAATCTAGTGAACCAATCATGATGGAGGAAGATACAATCTTTGACCTTGCCTCAATCAGTAAAATTTTCACGACAACTGCAGCGATGATTCTGTTCGACCAAGGCAGATTTGAACTCGATGACAAAGTTTCTAAGCATATTCCTGAATTCGCGGTGAATGGGAAGGAAGATGTCACAATCAGGCAGCTCCTAACCCACACATCTGGTTTCACTGCATGGGTGCCTTTATATACAAAAGGGAGCAGCCGTGAAGACAGGATGAATATCGTTTTAGAGCATCCACTGAAAAATGAGCCGGGAAGTACTTATACATACAGCGACCTCAACATGATCACTCTTGGTTTGCTGGTCGAAAGGCTCTCAGGACAGAGGCAGGATGAGTTTGTTAAAGAATATATTACGGAACCGCTCGGAATGGCGGATACGATGTACAATCCGCCGGCTTCACTGAAAAAGCGGATCGCCGCTACGGAATACCAGCCAGCTATTAATCGCGGATTGGTTTGGGGAGAAGTTCATGATGAAAACGCCTGGTCACTGGATGGTGTGGCCGGCCATGCTGGTGTGTTCTCGACTGCTGAGGACCTGGCAAAGCTTGCCCATATGTATTTGAATGATGGCCGATATGGCAGCGAAGTTATTTTAAAGCCGGAAACTGTCAAACTGATCGTTGAAAACCAAATCCCGCAATTCCCGGGTGACGACCATGGTTTAGGGTGGGAGCTTGCCCAGGGTTGGTTCATGGATGCGTTATCCGAGGGCACTTCACTTGGACACACGGGTTACACCGGGACTTCCATTGTCGTGAACAGGAATAATGGCACAATTGCAATCCTGCTCACCAACAGAGTCCATCCAAGCCGCAGCACGGTTTCCACGAATGTTGCACGTAGACAGCTGGCAAGGCAGGTTGCCGATTCAATCCCGGTAAACATTCCGGATGGATCTGCGTGGTTTTCAGGTTATGGAGATCAACTGCAACGGACAATGACAGCAGAAGTGAAAATGGATAAGCCTGCGAAACTTTCATTCGACACCTGGTATCGGATTGAAGCGGATGCTGATTATGGGTATCTGGAGGTTTCCGAAGATGGTGAAAGCTGGGAGCAAGCAGCTATTTTTACAGGAAGCAGTGTAGATTGGGATTCCGGGCAGGTTGAAATACCAGCAGGAACTAAGCATATCCGTTTCCGCTACCAAACGGACAGCTATACGAATGGCCGCGGCTGGTATATCGATAATATTAGTCTAGTAACCTCCGATGGAGAGAAAGTGGAGCCTGATTTTTCTGGAGAGGGCTGGCAGCAAAGGAAGTACTGATTTTAGTAAATTTTAATGAATTGGATAAAATATGCAAAATGGAGGAGATACGATGAGGAAACTCAGCAAGCTTATGCTCTATTCACTAGTGTTTGTGCTGGCTTTTTCACAGATGCTGCCAGGTCTTTCTTTGAAAAAGGCGAATGCCGAGGAAAAGAACACAGTGGAAGATCTGGTGATTTATGAAAACATCCCTGAAGCGGATGCAGCTGTCAGTGATGGAAGCATTCAATTAAGAGCACTTCATGTGTATTCAGAAGGACATTTCATGCTGGCATCTGAAAACCTTAAATGGGAGTCGGCGAATAAAAATGTCGCAACAGTGGACCAGGATGGAAATGTGGAGTTCACAGGAAAGAATGGACGGACGTTCATTACAGTGACGGACGGTACTTTTGAAGACCGGATCGCGCTTGATTATAAAGTGAAACCATCCTCTAAAGAAGAAGGGGAAAAAGGCAAGCCTGCATCCGAAGCCGCTGTCCTCAAGCAGGAAGGCGAGCGATATGACTTGATTGGCAATGCAATCAGCAAAATGAGCCTCGAGGAAAAAACAGGGCAAATGCTGATGCCGGATTTCAGGACCTGGAAGGGTGAAAATGTAACCGAAATGCTGCCGGAAATTGAGCAGCTCGTGAAAAAATACCATTTGGGCGGAGTCATCCTTTTCCGCGAAAATGTGGTGACCACAGAACAGACAGCAAGCTTGGTATCCGATTATCAAGCTGCGGCTGAGAAATTCGGCCTGCTGCTGACGATTGACCAGGAAGGCGGAATCGTTACAAGGCTCCAATCTGGGACGGATATGCCAGGTAATATGGCATTAGGCGCAACACGTTCACCGGAAATCGCCTACAACGTGGGGAATGCAATCGGCGAGGAATTGGCGTCTTTAGGAATCAATATGAACTTTGCGCCGGTTATGGATGTCAACAACAATCCAGATAACCCGGTAATTGGTGTCCGTTCATTTGGCGAAGACCCACAGCTTGTTGCTGACATGGGTGTTGCTTATACCAAACGGCTCCAGGCAGCAGGTGTGGCCGCAACTGCCAAACACTTCCCGGGACATGGGGACACGGCAGTAGATTCCCACCTTGGACTTCCTGAAGTTCCACATGATAAAGAACGCTTGAAGGAAGTCGAATTGTATCCGTTCCAAAAAGGAATGGAAGCAGGCGTGGATGCGATTATGACAGCACATGTCACTTTCCCTAAAATCGACGGAACAAAAGCAATTTCCCAGAAAACGGGGGAAGAAATCGCGATTCCGGCAACACTTTCGTACAAGGTCCTGACAGAGCTGATGCGAGAAGAAATGGGCTATGAAGGTGTCATCACAACAGATGCGATGAACATGAAGGCCATAGCTGATCATTTCGGTCCGGTAGATGCGGCGATCCGCGCTGTAAAAGCAGGCACGGATATCGTATTGATGCCGGTTGGTCTTGAAGAAGTTGCAGCGGGCTTGCGTGAAGCTGTAAAAGCTGGCGAGATTTCCGAAGAGCGCGTAGAGGAATCCGTAAGGCGCATTTTAACATTGAAGGTTAAAAGAGGCGTGATCAAGGAAGAAAATCCTGTTTCCGTTCAAGACAAGATTGCGAATGCATTGAAAGTGGTCGGTTCTGCTGAACATAAACAAATTGAGAAAGAAGCGGCAGAGAAATCAATTACTTTGGTTAAAAATAACGCAGACTTGCCATTGAACCTGGATCCAAGTGAGAAAATCGTCGTTGTCGGCAATACTTATATCAGCAGCCTGGGTGATGCAATTAAAAAGCGCCATGAAAATACAAATGTCATTTCCTCTTCAACTTACAAACTGACAGAGGATCAATTGGCTCAAATTAAAGGTGCAAGCACGGTGGTAGTCGGCACCTATACTTACAATGTTTCAGGCCGGACGCCATCCAGTGCACAAATGGCAATGGTCAACCAGATCATTGAGCTGGCCGATGCACCTGTTGTCGGTGTTGGCATCCGGAATCCATATGACATTATGGCTTTCCCGGAAATCGACGCGTACCTAACCCAATACGGTTTCCGTCCAGCAAGCTTCGAAGCAGCGGCCGGAGCACTTTTTGGTGAATTCGCGCCAACAGGAAAGCTGCCAATCACAATTCCCGATTACAGTGGCGGAGTTCTTTACGAATTCGGTCACGGATTAACCTACTAGAAATTATATGGTGGGCTTCGTGAAGGACGCCCGCCATAGATTTAGAAAAGTATATGTTCGAACTGATAATTAATAGTCTTAAAATCTAGTAAAACAGGAGTGATGATCTTGAAAAAATGGCTGGCAGCATTATTGACGACCGTCCTCATTCTCTCTTCATTGACCATTGCATTGGCAAATCATGATAGCGGGCAGGGCAAGAGCCAGGATCTGAAGAAATTCAAGGTTGGTGCAGAGGCATTGCTTGAAGACCACAAAGACTTGATCAAAGGAAAGCGTGTCGGACTGATCACGAATCCTACTGGAGTAGACCAAAACCTGACGAGTGTCGTCGATCTGCTTTTCAACGACCCTGATGTCGAGTTGACAGCACTTTATGGACCAGAGCATGGAGTTCGCGGAAGCGCTCAGGCTGGGGCATATGTCGAGTACTATATCGATGAAAAAACACAGCTTCCTGTATACAGCCTTTACGGGAAAACGAAAAAACCCACACCAGATATGCTCGAAAATGTGGACGTCCTGCTGTTTGATATCCAGGATGTAGGTACAAGATTCTATACGTATATTTACACGATGGCTTATGCAATGGAAGCGGCAAAGGAAAACGATATCCCATTCATCGTGCTTGACCGACCGAACCCGCTTGGCGGTGTTAAGGTTGAAGGACCTGTCCTTGAAACGGAATATAAATCCTTTGTAGGAAACTATGAAATCCCGCTTCGCCACGGCATGACAGTTGGAGAGCTGGCTATGCTCTTCAATGAAGAATTCAATATTGGCGCAGACTTGACAGTCGTAGAGATGGACCGATGGAAGCGCACGATGAATTATGATGAAACACCTCTTGAGTTTGTCATGCCATCACCAAACATGCCTACACTCGACACGGCCTTTGTCTATCCTGGAGCCGCACTGATTGAAGGAACCAATGTATCTGAAGGAAGAGGAACAACAAAACCGTTTGAGCTGATCGGTGCTCCGTTCATCAATTCGGATGAACTGGCTGCTGAATTGAATTCCTTGGATCTTCCGGGAGTGAAATTCCGGGCAGCTTCATTCACCCCGACATTCTCAAAGCATTCAGGCAAACTATCACATGGAATCCAGATTCATATTACCGACTATGAATCGTTTGAGCCGATTGTAACAGGGCTTCATATTGTAAAAACGATTCATGATATGTATCCTGAAGACTTCGAATTCCGCGCAGAAGACAGCAAAGGGATTTCCTTCTTCGACCTTCTGACAGGAAACGGGTGGATAAGGGAGGAAATCGAAGCGGGGACATCCGTCGAAGAAATCCAGTCCATGTGGGAAGATGATTTGAAAGAGTTCAAACAGGTGAGGGAAAAGTACCTTCTCTATTAAGTGGAAAAAAATGGCCTCTGCACAAGCAGTGGCCATTTTTATGTCGTACTATTGCTCCAATCTGTATATAATCCACTGCCGCTGCAGCCAGGACATTCGTATGGTGCCGCATAGTAAACAAATTCATTAGCGGAAAAAGCGTAATATCCTCTTCCATGGCAGTCGGGGCATTTATTCTGGTCCTTCATATTCGAAAGGTGATTTTCGTATCTTGAATTTCTCCATTGGTTGAGCGCATTAAATAAACCCATTCTTCAACACCTCCAGTTCTATGCATAGTTTGGAGAAATAATGACTTTATTATGTATAGTTTATGGAGAAATTTGGTTTTTGACCCGGCAAAATGCACATAACTTGTCTGAAAAGTTGACATTCCTGTGAACAATCCTGCTAATGAACCCACTGCTGGATAATCTTGGACTATAATGAATCCGTATTGACGAATAGGAGGGATTCATGATGAAAAACGAATTGACACAGGCAGTCAACAAGCAAATCGCAAACTGGACTGTACTTTACATCAAGCTCCATAACTACCACTGGTATGTGACAGGGCCGGAATTTTTCACCCTGCACGCTAAATTCGAAGAGCTGTACAACGAAGCTGCCTTACATATCGATGAGCTAGCAGAAAGATTGCTGGCAATGGGTGACAAACCAGTCGCAACCATGTCAGGGGCACTGGAATTAGCCTCGGTAAAAGAAGCAACGGGAAATGAAACTGCAACTGACATGGTCGCAAGCGTAGTTGCTGACTATTCAACACTGATCCAAGAACTGAAGAAGGGAATGGAGCTGGCGGAGGAAGTCAATGATGAAACAACAAGCGACCTGTTGCTGTCCATTCACTCTGGCCTGGAAAAGCATGTATGGATGCTGAATGCTTTCCTGGGAAGATAACAAGCTGAAGAAAGTAAGACGTATGTGTTAATACCATACGTCTTTTTTCTTTTTTACAGAATCTACTGAAATGAACTTGAAAAAATGTAAAAAGCACCCATCAACGGGTGCTTTAAATGAATCTATTATTTATGCCTCCAGCCAGTTCTGTGACCATTTTTCAATTTCCTTCATAAGAGGTTCCAGTGCCTTGCCTTTTTCGGTCAATGAATACTCAATTCGGACTGGAGTTTCAGGATGAACTTCACGTCTTACAATTCCTTCGCTTTCTAAATCTTTCAATCGCTCTGAAAGCACTCTTCCGCTTACTCCTACAGAGGATTCAATCGTACAAAAACGCTGCGGTCCGGACAGCAGCTGGTATATGATCATTCCAGTCCAACGCTGGCTTAGGATTGTCATGGCTTTTTCAAATCTGGGACAAATCGACTTATCCATATCAATCACTCCTTACTAATATTATAAACATATCATCTGAAAAATAAATTACTTTTTATAAAAAGTATACTTGACGTAATTTAATTACAGTTATATAGTTACTTACATAAAGTAACTAATATGAATAAGAAAAATGGCAGTATATATACACAGCATAATTTGGCCATCATGGCTTATAATATGATCTTTTACAAAAAAGGAGGAAATGAATATGAACTTTCATCAACCGCCCGTCACTTTTGTGGGGCAAGTAAATTTAAAAGTAGAAAATCTGGAACGCTCCCTTGCCTTTTATCAGGAAGTGATTGGTTTTAAGGTATATGAAAAAACGGCTACATCCGCTCAGTTAACTGCTGATGGAAAAACGGTGCTATTAAGCATCGAGCAGCCATCTGATATGATCCCGAAGAAGGGAAGGACGACTGGACTGTATCATTTCGCGCTTTTGCTGCCTGACAGGGCTGACCTGGCAAAGATCCTGAAGCATTTACTGCAAATCCGTTATCCATTGCAGGGGGCATCTGACCATCTTGTAAGTGAAGCTTTGTATTTAGCAGATCCAGATGGGAATGGAATTGAAATTTATACAGACAGACCAGCATCAAAATGGGAATGGAATCAGCAGCAGGTGGTGATGGTCACTGAGGCTTTGGATGCAGAAAGCCTTCTTGCAGAGGACACTGGCGGTACATGGAATGGTCTCCCTGCAGGAACAGTAATGGGACATATCCATTTGCACGTTGCGGAACTGACAAAAACAGAAGAATTTTACACAAAGGGACTTGGTTTTGAAGTGGTAAGCCGTTACGGACCACAGGCTCTCTTTATTTCTTCAGGAAAGTACCATCATCATATTGGGCTGAACACCTGGAATGGAGTAGGTGCTCCTAATCCGCCTGCCAATAGTGTTGGTCTTCAATCTTATACTCTGGTTTTGGCGGATGAAGTTAAATTGAAAGAAACAGTAGCCCGCCTTAACGATCTCGGCGCGCATATGGCAAAAGAAAAAGGAACATTCATTACTGAAGATCCTTCTGGAAACCGTATCATGCTGGTGACAGCTAAGTCCTGATGACAGTGTTAACGCCATTACTTGGCTTTTTCCAAGACTAAGCCTTGCACCTCGAGAATGTCAGTGCAAGGCTGGGTCAGGGTGCTTTTTAATGAAGACTTAGCAAAGATAAAGACGAGCATTTCTTTTGACCTTTGAAGAAAAACGGCTTAATATCTCGAAGTAAGCTATTTTAAATTCGAGATTTATATTTTACGAAATAGCGTTAAAATTTTTAGAATAGGTGGGAATACAACATGGCTAAAGTTTTATACATCACAGCACACCCGCTGACTGAAGAACAATCTTTCAGTCTTGCAGCAGGAAAAGCATTCATAGATACGTACAAAGAGCAGAACCAGAATGACGAAATCATTCATCTTGATCTATTTAAGGAAAACATTCCTTACATTGATGCCGACGTATTAGGCGGTTGGGGCAAACTGCAAAAAGGTACAGAGTTCACTGAGCTGACAGCAGACGAACAGTCAAAAGTAGGACGTCTTGCTGAACTGGTTGAACAGTTCACAGCAGCAGACAAATTTGTTTTCGTGACACCACTGTGGAATTTCTCATTCCCTCCAGTCATGAAGGCATATCTGGACGCAGTTGCTGTAGCAGGCAAAACATTCAGATATACACAAGAAGGACCTGTCGGCTTGATGACAGACAAAAAAGCCCTTCATATCCAGGCTCGAGGCGGTTACTACTCAGAAGGACCAGCAGCGAACATGGAAATGGGAAATCGCTACATCGAAACAATGATGAACTTCTTCGGTGTACCTTCGATGGAATGCCTTTACCTCGAAGGCCACAATGCGAACCCGGAAAAAGCACAGGAAATCAAAGAAAACGGAATCGCGCGTGCTAAGGATTTGGCACATACATTCTAATAAAAGCACAAACGAAGGCAGGCCGGGTTTTCACACCGGCCTGCTTTTATGTTATTTCAATGTAATGGAGAGGTCTTCGCCAACTTCAAGGACACAATTGTCACGTTCCTTGACCGGCGCGAAGGTCATGATATATTCGTCTTTGCCGCCTTCGACTTCGCCTTTGCTGAAGATTGGGTCAGCTTTTTCGCCAGCCGAGGAGAGGAAAACACCAGGCTTTGAGTAATCCACATAGTAGCCGCGCTCCTTATCTACCTTCCTGGCATTAAGGTACTGATGTTCCAATTTGCTCATCACTCGATACGTCATCCCATTCTCGGTAATCAATTTCGTGTCTGAACCTGTGACGACAACTCGCGTTTCCATTTCGGAAAATTCTACTTGTTTAATGACATAGGCTTCATTGTTAAAAGTGAACTCTTTATTTAGGATGACAATTTCACGATTAGAAACAGCAGATTCGTCCAGCTTGAATTCAAGCGGCCATATTGTTTCGATACTATCTGTTTTTGTTTCCGTATAGATGGTTAAATTTTCAATTTCCAAGCGAATATCCTGGCCCTCAAAGTTCTTAACAGACTCAAAGGACAAAGCTTCGGCAACTTTATTTTCTTTTTGGTCATAATACCTGCTGCCCCAGCCGACATTATCCAATTTCACCTTTTGGTCATTTGTTATCAGGTAAATCGAGCTTTTTCCCTCAAAGATATCAACATAATAATTCTCCAAATCTGTTTTCTCACTTTGATAAGTGAATAGGAGCTTGGTCTCCTTGTCATCCGTCATCACGCTTTGGAAGTGGACAGTGATACCATTTTCTTCGTCATGAAAACTCTGGTCCAATACCTGCCCCTGTCCAGCATGGACGGCCATCCGGACACCTTTATCATCTATGTGTTCACTCGAAAATAATTTATCATATATCTCTTGGATTGCCGCAAGTGCAGGAGTAAAAGTCAGTGCAGAGACAGCCATTATGCAGACAGCAGCAACAATGGCTAACCTTTTATATGCAATTCCTTTTTTAGGAGGAGTCTTGCTGACAGGCATGATGACAACCTTTTGTGCTTCTATATTATGCAGTTTGCTGTTTAGTTCATCCCAAACATCCTGCACTTGCTTTTCAATGGCTTGATCCAAATGATTTAGCATTTCCTTTTTATCCATCCCAATGCCTCCTTAGTCGATACTTTTTCTCAGCTTGTTTAAAGCCTTTTGATACTTCCACAGGACTGTTCCCAATGGCATTTCAATGATTTTGGCAATCTCCCTGTGCTTCAGACCTGATATGTCCTTTAAGACAACAATTTGTCTTTCTTCGCTGTCCAGCAATTCAAGGTATTTCATCAAAATCATTCTGTCGAGAGGATCTGTGCTCTTACAGTACTCCTGGTCGAAGTATTGTTCATCAAACCCAGTGATCTCACGCTTCTTCCTGCGATAGAGATCCAGAGACGCATTCCTCGAAACACTAAGCAGCCATGCCTTCACATTGGGAATATCCTGAAGTTTCTGGTGTTGATAAAGTTTAATGAAAGTTTCTTGTAATACATCTTCTGCAAGGGACGAATCTCTTAAGATAGATAACGCCATGGCAAAGACATTTTTTTTATGTAAATCGTATAACTGCTTGAATGCCAGATTACTATCCACTGGTTCGTTATGCTGATGCAAATTTGTTTGGTTCATCTTGCACCTCCTTCTATATAGTAAACGATTCGCCAGTATCATTTATTGGTGAAAATTAAATTTTTCCAGTAAAAAAAGAATGCCCGCTTAAAAGGCATTCTTTTCCTGGGTTAAATCTATAGAGCCAGCCTAATGGACACTTTTCGGAAAAATCATCGTGAAAATGACCAATAGAGCCCTTCTAACCGACACTTTCACAGGAAATCGTCCTGAGTTTGTCCGATAGAGCCCTTCTAACGGACACTTTCACAGGAAATCATCCCGAGTTTGTCCGATAGAGCCCTTCTAACGGACACTTTCACGGGAAATCGTCCTGAGTTTGACCGATAGATCCCTTCTAATGGACACTTTCAGGGGAAATCATCCCGAGTTTGTCCGATAGAGCCCTTCTAACGGACACTTTCATGGGAAATCGTCCTGGGTTTGTCCGATAAAATCAATCCAATCAGCTTATATGTAAAATAACGGATGCCCTTAGTGGCATCCGTTTGCATGTTCTATTAAACTTCCTGCGGAACCTGAAGGCCCAATCCTTGAGCAATGCGTGTGCCGTATTCAGGATCTGCTTTGTAGAAGTGGCCGATCTGGCGAAGCTTGATATCGTCGCGCTGAACTGGCTTCATGGCAGCGACAATGTTAGCGACAAGGCGCTCACGTTCTTCCTCGCTCATCAAGCGGTACAGGTCACCTGCTTGAGTGTAATGGTCGTTATGGTCATACCCAACATTTTCGGCAATGCCGCTGACAGGGAAGGATGCCTGCTTGTGCTCTTTCACTTCAGTAGGTCCTCCGAAACTATTAGGCTCGTAGTTTACTGATTTGCCGCCATTGCCGTCAAAGCGCATCTGGCCGTCACGCTGATAGGAGTTCACTTCCGATTTTGGCCTGTTGATTGGAAGGTGCTGATGATTTGCGCCCACACGGTAACGGTGGGCATCAGCATACGCAAACAGTCGGCCTTGAAGCATTTTGTCTGGTGATACATCAATACCAGGTACGAGCGTTCCAGGAGAGAAGGTTGCCTGTTCAACTTCTGCAAAATAATTTTCAGGGTTGCGGTTCAATACCATGCGGCCAACTTCAATCAATGGATAGTCTTTCTGTGACCAAACCTTCGTGACATCGAATGGATCGAATCGGTACGTGTTCGCATCCTCTAACGGCATGATCTGGACATAAAGCTTCCATGCAGGGAAGTCTCCCGCTTCAATTGCGTTGAAGAGATCTTCTGTATGATAATCAGGATTTTCGCCGGCAATTTTTGCAGCCACATCAGCTGTCAGGTTTTTCACGCCTTGCTCTGTCTTGAAATGGTACTTAATCCAGACTCCATCTCCTTCAGCATTTGTCCATTTGAATGTATGGCTGCCAAAACCGTGCATATGTCGGAGTGTGGCAGGGATACCTCGGTCAGACATCAGAATCGTTACCTGGTGCAGTGATTCTGGTGAAAGGGACCAGAAATCCCAAACAGCATTTGGATCCTTCAGGTGAGTCTGTGGGTTCCTTTTTTGTGTATGGATGAAGTCAGGGAACTTGATCGCGTCGCTGATGAAGAATACAGGAGTATTGTTCCCGACGATATCATAGTTTCCTTCCTCTGTATAAAACTTCACTGCGAAGCCGCGTGGGTCACGGACAGTATCCGCTGATCCAAGTTCTCCGGCAACGGTTGAGAAGCGGATGAACATCGGTGTCTTCTTGCCAACCTCTGATAAAAAAGCAGCCTTTGTATATTGTGTCAGATCATTTGTCACTTCAAAATAGCCGTGTGCTCCGGCACCTTTTGCATGCACAACACGCTCCGGCACACGCTCACGGTTAAAGTGCGCCAATTTTTCCAACAAGTGTACATCCTGCAGTAAAGTAGGACCTCTATGTCCTGCAGTCATGGAGTTCTGGTTGTCCCCAACCGGCGCTCCCCAGCTTGTGGTAAGTTGCTTATTTTGATTATTGCTCATCATGATCCCGCCTTTGTTTTAAATTTTGTTTATAGCTAAATGATAACACTTTTCAATTAAAAATCAATACTTAATTATAATTATTTTAAATAAGGAATCGATATAAATAAATTTCTCTCGTAAATCTCTATTAAATGCTTGTGAGTTTCGGAGTTTGATTTTTGCAAAATAAGCAAATCGCCAAGTTACAAACTTGTAACACGATGTAAAATTAGAGCCGTTTAATTACAGTGCTGGTTATTGAAGGAAAGTCTGCATGGATGGGATTAATTTCTAGGTTTAAAAAAGATCAAGCGTTTACAGTGGATTGATGACCTCTTTCTTAACTGGTACTTATTGGACCATGAATAACTATGTTACAAATGCTAGCCTTATTAGTAGAAAAAGAGACAGCACTACTGGGAGGTATGGAAAATGAGAAAGATGAAAAAAACATTGGCAGCGCTAACAGCTGCGGTATCCTTGTCACTATTTTCAATGGGAGCAGCTGCTGAAGCGGCAACTTACCAGGTAAAAACAGGAGACACAATGTGGGGAATCGCTAGCAAATATGGTGTGCCTGTGACAGAATTGAAAAAAACGAACAATCGAACTAGCAATCTACTATATCCAGGACAAAAGTTGACCATCCCGGCTGCAACTGTTTCAGCTGCAGATCAGGACTTGCTTGCAAGACTGGTCCACGCTGAGGCAAAAGGCGAGCCATATGCAGGGAAAGTAGCAGTAGCAACTGTTGTCTTGAATAGAGTAGCGAGCCCGGACTTCCCTAACACAGTAAAGGGAGTTGTCTATGAAAAGTCAAACGGCTACTACGCCTTCACTCCTGTAAAAAATGGCGCAATCAACAAGCCAGCTGACGCAGAAGCAAAGAAAGCCGTAAAAGAAGCACTAGCTTTCAGAGGACAGGGCAAAGGCTCATTATTCTTCTTTAACCCGAAGACTGCAGTGAGCAAGTGGGTATTCTCAAGAGAAGTAACTGTGACAATTGGAAATCATAGATTCGCGAAGTAACTGGGACAATTGAAATCATAGATTTGCTAAGTAACCATAGGTAACTACCGAAAAAAGCCGTGCAGATTCTCATTCTGCACGGCTTTTTCTCAATTGTATATTTTTTCTTATACGCATAGGGGTAAATAAAAAGCTTGTTAAGTATTCGAAAAACCCATACTATTTAATTGCAATACATAACGAATGGAGGAATGCTTTTTGATAGTAAAATCGCGTGTTGAATCCTTGGAGCTGCAGATCTTGAGAATGCTGAATGCTCGAATGACCCTGTCTTCGAAAGAATACAGTAACTATCAATACCTGGAAAAAGGCTATGAAGGAGAAGTGATTTTTGATCGCTGGATGGAGGAGGTAGAAAAAGGCTACCTGGTTGTGAATGATCTGCTCCTTGAATATGGAAATACAAAATTTCAAATCGATTCCCTCTTCATCTCCAAGATCATCCATTTGTTCGAAGTGAAGTACTTCGAAGGCGATTACTTTATTGAAGGTGATCGGTGGTATACCAACAATGGAGTAGAAATCAAGAATCCTCTGCAACAAATGGAAAGAGCAGAGTCTCTCCTGCGAAGGATGGTACGAGACCTTGGATTCAACATTAATATCGAATCAACTCTAGTCTTCGTGAACCCAAACTTTTACCTCTATCAAGCTCCACGTAATCTACCAATTGTTTTTCCTAACCAGATTCCAAGACTTCTTAAAAACCTGCAAAAACAAACTGCCCCAATAAAAAATACCCACAATAATCTAGCAGAACGGCTGCTTACCCTGCATTCCCAAGATTCACCGTATAAAAGGCTCCCAGAATATAGTTTCGAGAGTTTGAAGAAGGGAATGGCCTGTTCCCATTGTCATACTGTGAATACTATAGTTACCAGAAAAACATTAATATGCATTAGTTGCGGGAAACGGGAAAACATCCATGAGGCAGTATTGAGAAGTGTCAGAGAGCTCCAATTACTTTTTCCGGGAGAAGTGTTAACACTCAGTAAGATTCATGAATGGAGCAAATCGATTAAAACGAAAAAAGCCATCAGGAACATTCTCTTAGATGACTTTACATTGAGCGGCTGTGGTCGTGGTGCTCACTATACAATAAAAGAAAATAAAGAGGGTTACCTGATAATAGAGTAAAGCACGTAAAAAAGTGTCCTTAGGGATTCGAATCAAAAAGCCATTTCAAGGTTAAATGTACCCTTATGCATCGCGATACACCTACATAAGGGCACATTCCAAAGCAAAATGTACCCTAATGCATCACGATACACCTACATAAGGGCACATTCCAAAGCAAAATGTACCCTTATGCATCGCGATACACCTACATAAGGGTACATTCCAAAGCAAAATGTACCCTTATGCATCACGATACACCTACATAAGGGCACATTCCAAAGCAAAATGTACCCTAATGCATCACGATACACCTACATAAGGGCACATTCCAAAGCAAAATGTAGCCTTATGCATCGCGATACACCTATATAAGGTTACATTCCAAAGCAAAATGTACCTTTATGCTTCCTATTACACCTACATAAGGTTACATTCCAAAGCAAAATGTACCTTTATGCTTCCTATTACACCAACATAAGGGCACATTTCAGAGCTAAGTGTACCCTTACGCATCTCAATACACCTACATAAGGGCCCCGTAATTTTTACAAGGGTTACCTTGCAAGTAACCTAACAATGTCATCTTCCACTTTCCTGCCTTCTCGATCGTCCAGCAGGTTATTCAGCATAATGGTAAAAATAAGCGTTTCGCCGCGGCTTGTTTTGACGTAGCCGGCCAGGGTGCTTACGCCTGTTAGTGTGCCTGTTTTGGCGGCCACACGATCCTTCAGTTGCTCATCTCTCAGCCTGTTGCGCATTGTTCCGCCCACCATCCTGTCCTCTTCCCCGGCAACCGGAAGTGAGTGCTCGAATGCAGGGAACCATTCCTCTTTTTGGGCCTGATATAGCAGTTTACTAACTTCGTTCGCTGGTATGAGGTTTGCGTGAGAGATTCCGGAACCGTCCCGCAATACAAGTCCGCTCGTGTCAATGCCCATTTCCCCAAGGGCAACGTCCATCACCTCAAGCCCTTTTTCCCAGCTGCCTTCACCATGAACGACCTTTCCCATTTCCTTCACAAGCACTTCGGCATGGCCGTTATTGCTTAATTTCATGAAGGGGATCATCAGTTCCGCAAGTGGCATCGATTTATGAGAAATTAAACTGGCCATGGTGTCGGTTGCAGCCCCTGTTCTAATTTTCCCAACTGCTATTATCCCTTGTTCTTCTAGTGATTTTTTAAAAATACTTCCTGCATACAAGGAGGGCTCCCAGACGGCGACCCATTCCCTCAATTTGTTTGAATCAGCAGGAATGGACCCTGTTATCCCGATGGTGTTCGTCCCGTGTTCACGTTCGATTTGAATATCCTGTTTCCCTTGGGAATCCACAGTTACCGATTCATTGATGATTGTGACATAATCAGTATCAGGCTCAAGTGAAATCACCGCTCCTGTTCCTTTTTTGCCTGGTAAAATATTGACAATGACAGTGCCTGCATCAAAATCGCGATTTGGCGAAGAGGTTAGCGCGGAAACCTGGGCGCCATAATATTGATGCTCGTCATTCCAGGTTAGATCCTCTGAATGACGGACTTCATCATACCAGCTATCATCAGTCACGATATCGCCGGTAACCTTATGGATTCCTTTACTCTTTAGTCTCTTTGCCATCTCTTCAAAATCTTCCTTCAACAAGGTCGGATCACCCATCCCTTTTAAAAACAGGTCTCCTTCAAGCGTTCCGCCGTTAACTTTTCCATCTGCCAAAACTTCCGTCGTAAACCGG
Source organism: Mesobacillus jeotgali (assembly GCF_031759225.1). NCBI lineage: Bacteria > Bacillati > Bacillota > Bacilli > Caryophanales > Bacillaceae > Mesobacillus > Mesobacillus jeotgali. The sequence goes on along the minus strand of NZ_CP134494.1, from coordinate 3,812,486 downwards.
TATTCTTCTCCTAAAACTGAAAGAGCTGCTGCGGCCGTGAACAATTTCAGCACAGAGGCTGGCTGCATTCGGGTGTCAGCATTCTGCTCATACAGCAGCTTTCCGCCATCTGCAGACCTGATGCTGATCCCCGCCAAAGCTCCATCAAGTACTGGCTCATTATCTAACAGTTTCCTTATTTCTGCTGATAGCTCCCCAGCAGGCTCGATAGCTCTGGCTGGCGGTTCCTCTGTATGGAAAAATGGAATGATGGCTAAGATGATAACAAGCGGTAAAAGTGTAATTATTGTAGTTTTTTGTTTCAATTTTTTGTTCATTCCTTTCATTTCTCAACTGTATTCGACAGGAAATTTCCCAATTACCAATTAATAGAGTCTATGATAATGTTTTAATTAATATAAGGTTCAGGAGGGAAAAAAATGTACCGATACTTTTTGAATACCTTACTCATTCTAGCCATCGGAGCAGGATTTTACTTCTATGCCCAACTGATTTTTTCAAAGGTGACTGACCCTTTGTACGGAACACTGGCGCTTCTCGCAGGCAGCCTGTTTGCGGCAGGGATTTCGAGAGAGCTCCTATTGATTTCACAATCAAGGAGTGAAAATATTTAAAATGTCATTTCCTACACCCTGACCCGCGGGGTGTATTTTGTTTTTCCAAGAATATTATGTAAGGTACTATTAGGGGGTATGATAAAATAAGTTTATAAGATAAAAGGGGGTTTTTAGATGGACGTATTAGAGCCCGAAGTGAACCTGTCTGAATGTGGCGACAGCTGTTGCTCATCAGAAAGAAAGAGCCATCACTCTGAAAAAACGAAAAAGAATCTCGTGACAAGATTGAATCGGATAGAAGGACAGATTCGGGGCATTAAAGGCCTGATTGAGAGAGACACGTACTGCGATGATGTGATCACGCAAATTTCCGCGACGCAGGCAGCCTTGAACAGCGTGGCGAAACTTCTCCTCGAAGGCCATATGAAATCCTGCATTGTGGAAAGAATTCAGGAAGGCGACAATGAAGTAGTTGATGAACTATTGACTACGATTGAGAAGTTGATGAAAAAATAACAGGCCGTTTTGTTTTCTATTTAAAGACATGTTGCGTATAATGACACTAACTTAATATATTCCTTCGGGGTCGGGTGAAATTCCCAACCGGCGGTGATGAAGCGATGCTTCTTAGTCCGTGACCCGGTTAACATTTGTTAAACGGTGGATCTGGTGAAACTCCAGGGCCGACAGTTAAAGTCTGGATGGGAGAAGGAAAAAAACGAGGATTAAGAAAATGGGACCAGTATGCCCTTTTTTAACCCTCTAGTTTGGTATTGCCCTTTTTTAGGACCCCGAAGCAATTTTGTTTCGGGGTCCTTTTATTTTTGTGAATTATTGTAAAAAGGGAGGAGGAGATACAGGTGAACGATCAGGATTATATGTCCTTAGCCATCAATCTCGCCAGGGCGACGGAGGGCCAAACATCCCCCAACCCCCGAGTTGGCGCTGTTCTTGTAAAAGACGGACAGATCATTGGGATGGGTGCCCATTTGAAGGCGGGAGAGCACCATGCTGAGGTGCATGCGATATCAATGGCGGGAGATAAGGCGAGTGATGCCACCTTATACGTTACTCTTGAGCCATGCAGCCACTTCGGCAAGACGCCGCCGTGCGCGAATCTGGTCATTGAGTCAGGCATCAAGAAAGTGTTTGTCGCATCATTTGATCCGAATCCTCTTGTTGGCGGAACAGGGATCAAGAAGATGCGGGACGCTGGCATTGAGGTTGAAGTTGGCCTAATGGAGGAAGAAGCAAAAGCGCTGAATAAAGTGTTTTTCCATTACATAAGCACTGGCTTACCCTATGTTACGTTGAAATCTGCCACCAGCCTGGACGGAAAAATTGCAACGGTGACCGGGGAGAGTAAATGGATCACCGGGGAAGAAGCAAGAAAGGATGTCCATCATTTCCGCCATTCACATGATGCCATTCTTGTGGGTGTCAACACCGTCATTAAAGATAATCCCAGCCTGACGACAAGGCTTGAAGCTGGAGGGATAAACCCCATCCGCGTGATTTTGGATACCACCCTCAGAACACCTCTGGAATCGAGAATTGTCACTGACCAGGCTGCTGACACCATCATAGTGACTGGGGCAGACGTCGAGCCTGAAAGGGAAAGGCAATTTTCAGAACGTGGCATTGAAATCATCAAGCTGGAAACTGCGAAAATAGGAATTGTGGATATGCTGAATCAACTGGGAGACAGGGGCATCACTTCTGTCTACGTAGAAGGCGGGGCCGAGATACATGGCAGTTTCTTAAAAGAGAAGGCCTTTCAGCAAGTAGTCGCCTATATCGCTCCAAAGCTGCTCGGCGGAAAAGATGCTCCGACTTCCTACGGAGGCGAAGGCATTGCCCGGCTTGAGGAAACAGTTTCTTTAAAAATCATAGATGTAAAACAAATTGGCCAGGATATCCGAATCATTGCCGAGCCGGTTTAAAAGGAGGTTTGTATGTTTACGGGGATTATTGAAGAAATCGGGACAGTCGCCAGTATTCAGCATAGAGGCGAATCATTTGTCCTCACCGTTGACGCGAAAAAAGTGCTGACAGATGTCCATCTCGGAGACAGTATTGCTGTAAATGGGGTATGTTTGACCGTCACCTCTTTTACTGAAAACAGGTTTACCGTCGATGTCATGCCGGAAACGGTCAAAGCTTCCAGTTTAAAAAGTGTTAAAAGAGGTTCAAAGGTGAACCTGGAAAGAGCGATGGCAGCTGGCGGCCGGTTCGGGGGGCACTTTGTCGCCGGACATGTGGATGGAGTCGGCACCATCAAAGGGAAAAAGCAAATTGAGAACGCAGTTTACTATGAAATTCAAGTCGACCCTGAGTTGCTGAAATATGTCATCATGAAAGGCTCTGTCGCTGTTGACGGGACGAGTCTGACTGTTTTCGGAATATCCGAAGACAGCTTGACTCTATCGCTTATTCCGCTCACTTTAAAAGATACTGTCTTAGGATTCAAGGATACAGGAGATATCGTCAACATCGAATGTGACATGATCGGCAAATATGTGGGGCACTTTTTAAGCAACCAGTTTCGATCCGCTCCGAAACGAGGCAACAATATTACAGCCCAGTTCTTAGAGGATAACGGGTTTATGTGAGGGTGATGAAGATGTTTGATCCAATTGAAGAGGCTATATATGAACTCATGCAGGGCAATGTAGTCATTGTTTGTGACGATGAAGACCGTGAGAATGAAGGAGATTTCATCGCTTTGGCAGAAAAGGCGACACCGGATGTCATCAATTTTATGGCAACACATGGCCGGGGATTGATTTGCGTACCGATTGAACAGGAATTAGCCCAGAAGCTGGACTTAATGCCAATGGTTTCACGGAATACTGACCCTCATGGCACAGCTTTTACCGTGAGCATTGACCATAAGTATTCAACAACCGGGATTTCCACTTTTGAGCGCTCAGCAACTGTATTGAGCATGCTGGATCCAGAGTCAAAGGCAGCTGATTTTAAAAGGCCTGGCCACATCTTTCCCCTTGTTGCCAAGAAGGGCGGAGTATTAAGGAGAGCCGGCCATACAGAGGCGGCAGTCGATCTGGCTAAAATGAGCGGTGCCAAGCCTGCCGGGGTCATATGTGAAATCATGAATGAAGATGGCACAATGGCTCGAGTTCCGGAGCTCCGCAAGATTGCTGACCAGTTCGATTTGAAAATGATCACGATAAAAGACCTCATTCAATATCGCAATCGAAAAGACCGATTGATTAAGAGAGAAGTTGAGATCGATCTCCCTACTGAATTCGGTATTTTTAAAGCAGTAGGCTATTCAAATCTTGTAGATGATAAAGAACATATCGCTCTTGTAAAAGGAGAAATCGACCCCGAAGAGCCAGTTCTTGTCAGGGTACACTCTGAATGCCTGACAGGAGATGTGTTTGGTTCCTTCCGCTGTGATTGCGGACCGCAGCTTCATGCAGCATTGAGCCAGATCAATAAGGAAGGTCGCGGTGTCCTTCTGTATATGCGCCAGGAGGGCAGAGGCATCGGCCTGATGAACAAGCTTCGTGCGTATAAGCTTCAGGAAGAGGGTTATGACACCGTAGAAGCCAATGAAAAGCTCGGCTTCGGAGCCGACTTGCGTGAATACGGAATTGGCGCCCAAATTTTAAAAGACCTTGGCATCAAGCAATTAAAGTTGCTGACCAACAATCCAAGGAAAATCAAAGGCCTTAAGGGTTATGACCTGGAAGTTGTCGACCGGGTGCCAATTCAGATGCCAACAAGGGCAGAAAACGAGAATTATTTAAAAACAAAGCATAGTAAATTAGGACATTTACTTAAATTTTAATTCTAATTGGAGGAATAGGACATGAACAGAACTTTTGAAGGTAATTTAGTAGGAACGGGTCTTAAAGTCGGCATCGTCGTCGGGCGTTTCAATGAATTCATCACAAGCAAGCTTTTGGGCGGCGCACAGGATGCATTGAAAAGGCACGGTGTCGAGGAAGGCAATGTCGATGTTGCCTGGGTACCGGGGGCATTCGAAATCGCATTGGTCGCACAAAAAATGGCGAAAAGCAATAAGTACGACGCAGTCATCACATTGGGTACAGTCATCCGCGGATCCACACCGCACTTTGATTATGTCTCAAACGAGACAGCAAAAGGAGTATCGGCTGCAGCAATGAATTCAGGAGTTCCTGTTATCTTCGGAGTTCTAACAACAGATACCATTGAACAGGCAATCGAACGCGCCGGCACAAAAGCTGGCAACAAAGGCTGGGACGCGGCAGTGTCCGCGATTGAAATGGCGAATTTAATGAAGAGTATTGAAATGTAATGATTTTTTGAAGCTGCAGGCAAATTCGCCTGCAGCTTTTTTAATGTCTGGTTTATCCCCTCGATCCTTGAGGGCTGCCTCATTCACGTTCCGCTCTTTCCGCAAAATCTTCCCAATCTTTTAAAACCCTTGCCTCAGTTTGTTAATAATTTGTTCATAATTTCTGGTTATGATGAAGACAAGTTAGAAACGAGGAGGAAATAACGATGAACGAATTTGAGCAGAGTTCCCGCTATCAGCAGCAGGAGCATGTCAAAAAATCATATAGATTCAAAAGCATCCTATCTACGGTCATGGCTGGGGTGGTTGGTTCGGCGATTACATTGGCAGCGGTGAATTTTACAGAAGCGGACGCAGGAAATCAGCTTCAGCCTAAAACGGAATCAGCCGTGGAAAATAACTCAAATATTGTAACGACTCCAACTTCAACAAAAGGTTCTGGATCGATTGCTGACATTATTGAATCGTCTTCAAAATCGATTGTTGGCATCACCAATATCCAATCACAGAACAATCCTTTTTCCAAAAGTCAGGGTAATGTAGAAAGCGGATCTGGTTCAGGGGTAATTTTTAAAAAGGAAGGAAATAGCGCATTCATTGTGACCAACAACCATGTCATTGAAGGGGCATCAAAGGTTGAAGTCAGCTTATACAATGGAGAAAAGGTTGCAGCAGAAGTTGTCGGAGCCGACGCATTGACTGATTTAGCGGTTGTTAAAATCGATGCAGACAAAGCTGTTGATGTCATCGAGTTTGGCGATTCATCTGTCCTAAGGGCTGGCGACCAGGTGATGGCGATTGGAAACCCGCTTGGCCTTGATTTATCGAGGACGGTAACGCAAGGAATTGTCAGTGCGGTAGACCGCTCGATCTCAGTACCGACTTCTGCCGGAGAATGGGAAATGAACGTCATCCAGACGGATGCGGCAATCAACCCTGGGAATAGTGGCGGGGCGTTGATCAATACGGATGGAAAAGTGATTGGCATCAATAGCCTCAAAATCTCGCAAAATGGCGTCGAAGGCCTTGGGTTTGCAATTCCAAGCAACGAGGCTTTGCCAATCGTCGAACAGCTGATTGAAAAAGGAAAAGTGGAGCGTCCATACCTAGGTGTAAGCCTTGCGGATCTGGCACAAATTCCTGATATGTATCTAGAGAACCTTCCTGACAGTGTGGATTCAGGTACGATGGTCACTTATGTAGACCCGAATTCTGCAGCAGCCAAAGCGGGCCTCCAGGAACAGGATATCATCGTTAGCATCAATGATGAAAAAGTGGAACAGGCAAGTGACCTGAGAAGATATTTGTATACGGAGCTTCAAGCTGGAGACAGTGCACAGCTGAAAATATACCGTGACGGCAAGCAGCAAACCATAAAGGTTGATTTGTCTGCTTCGAGCGCTGAATAATGGAGGGAAATGATGAGTGCTTTTATGAAAAATAATAAACTGCCGATTGTTTTTGGAGTGATCGTTTTAGGCCTTCTCTTGATCTTTGCGACAGCTTTTACAAAAACAGAAACGGCAGCAAGCATCAATGGCGAAAAAATCACTAAGGATGAATTAAACACAAAATTAACTGAGATGTATGGCGCTGATATTTTGGATTCACTGATCACGAACAAAGTGATTGAAATGGAAGCGTCGAAGGAAAAAGTGAAGGTAACCGGCAATGAGATAGATGATGAGCTGACAAAGCTCCAGGAATCATATGGCGGTGAAGAAGCCTTTGCCGCTGCTCTTGAGCAAAACCAGGTGTCAATGGACAGAATCAGGGAGGACATCGAAGTCTATCTGCTTGCTGAAAAAATGATCGGTGCTTCAATAGACGTGAGCGAAGAAGAAATGAAGAATTATTTTGAGGAAAATAAAGAGTCTTTTGACCAAAAAGAACAGGTGAAGGCTAGCCATATTCTGGTGGAAGATGAGGCAACCGCCATGAAGGTCAAGGAAGAGCTCGATCAAGGAAAGGACTTTGCTGAATTGGCAAAAGAATTTTCGACGGATTCAAGTAATGCGGAAAACGGCGGGGACCTCGGTTACTTTAGCAAGGGAGAAATGGCTGAGGAGTTTGAAAAGACGGCATTCGCATTGGAAGCCGGAGCGATTAGTGAGCCGGTTAAAACAGAATTTGGCTACCATATCATCAAGCTCGTGGATAAAAAAGCCGCGAAGGCTGCAGAATTTGATGAGCATAAGGAAGAAATCAAAGAGTTGCTATTTGACCAGGAAGTTCAGGCAGAGTATACAAACTGGCTGGAGGAGAAAAAAGCAGAATATGAAATAAAAAGTTATCTATAGTTAGCTCCCGCCCCTGCAATGTTTGCAGGGGTTTTTTGCGCAAAGTGTCACTGCGATTGTTGGATAAAATAGATTAATTATTAAAATTCTTAAATTATTTAGTTGCAGGTCAAGTTTCCTTTGCGATAAAATGTTGACCAAAGGAAACTTTTTAATGCACACGCATATATTATTTTTACAAAGGGAGTCTTGCACCCCAAAAGTTGACCTAAGGAAACATTTTAGAATGAGTCCATTAATTAAGGCTTATACCTGACAGTGAAACTTTTTCGAGCTCTTGCATAAACTAAGAATTATTCTTTTCCTTCTTAAAACTTCTACGGGTCAGGTCAAATATTCATATTCAAAGGAGAATAAAAATGACAGAGGAGATTTTATTTGCTTTCGGTTTGACTTTATTCGCAGGTCTTGCCACCGGAATCGGAAGTATTCTTGCCTTCTTCACATCCAGGACCAATACAAAATTCCTTTCGATTGCGCTTGGATTTTCAGCCGGAGTCATGATTTATGTTTCGATGATTGAAATCTTTGTCAAAGCAAAGGACTCCCTCGTTTCTGCGATGGGCGTGCAGTTAGGAAACTGGGCAACTGTTGGTGGATTCTTCGCCGGAATCGTGTTGATTGCGCTGATCGATAAATTCATTCCTAAACAGGGAAACCCGCATGAACTGAAAAAGGTCGAGGATATGAATGCACCCGCGAATGCTGCCAACGATGCGACCCTGTTGAAAATGGGCACATTTACTGCGCTGGCAATCGGGATTCACAATTTCCCTGAAGGAATCGCCACTTTCACCTCTGCTATCCAGGATCCAGCATTGGGTGTGGCCATTGCCATCGCGATCGCCATTCACAATATTCCTGAGGGAATCGCTGTTTCCGTACCTGTTTACTTTGCAACTGGCGATCGAAAGAAAGCTTTTAAACTATCATTTCTGTCGGGCCTTTCTGAACCAATTGGCGCACTTGCAGCTTACCTATTCTTAATGCCATTCCTGAACGACATCATGTTTGGCGTCATTTTCGCAGCCGTCGCGGGCATCATGGTATTCATCTCACTGGATGAATTATTGCCGGCCGCAAAAAAATATGACGAATCGCATCTAGCTATATACGGATTGGTTGCCGGTATGGCAGTCATGGCTATCAGTTTGCTTTTATTTATTTAAAACAAGTGCTAAAAATACTATTATTTTCCAACGCGGAAGAGTGACCTGTAAAAAAATGGTCACTCTTTTTAGTGCTTTCGATATTGGGAAAATTCAAAAATAGTCAGAAACACATGTGACTTTTATGTAAACGTGCAATTTTACCTGATTCGAAAGACTTAAAAATGAACAGATTAGCTTATTGTCGTTATCAGAAAATTTTAAATATAATAGAAACTGTAAAACCGGCAACACCATAAAAATGCAGAGGAGTGGTTGGATGAAAAAAAGGAAAGCGCTAGGAGCAGCACTACTAAGCATGACAATGGGCTTATCGATGTTTACGGCTGGGGCATTTGGCCAGGCACCAGAGGCACAGGATACATACAGGGTTTTGGTTCAGGGTCCTGCAGCTGAAAAGGCTAAGGCAAAAGATCAGTTCGGCAAAAGATGGGATTTCGGAGCAAAAGGTTTTACAACAGAAGTCAATGCGAAGCAATACCAGGCACTATTGAAAAATAAGAATCTACAAGTGGAAACAGTATCCCAGGTACAATTGAATGCGAAGCCGGGTTCAGGTGCCCAGGCATCGCCAACAGATCAAACGCCATGGGGAATGGAAGCAATTTATAATGATAGCAATCTGCAGGCAACATCCGGCGGTAATGGTGTTAAGGTAGCGGTTCTGGACACAGGGGTTAACATCAACCATACCGATTTAGCAGGCAGCGCAGAACAATGTAAGGACTTTACAAACAGAAGATCGCCACTAGTTGACGGTTCATGTTCAGATAAAAATGGCCATGGAACTCACGTTGCCGGTACTGTATTGGCACACGGAGGGGCTGGAAATGGGATTTATGGAGTGGCACCTGAAGCGGAACTTTGGGCGTATAAGGTTTTGAATGACCAGGGATCAGGCTATTCGGATGATATTGCCGGAGCAATCAGGCATGCAGCAGACGAAGCGTCACGTACAGGCTCGAAGGTGGTCATTTCAATGTCGCTAGGATCGAGCAGCAAGAGCGCAATGATTGCTGATGCGGTTGATTATGCATACGGCAAAGGCGTCCTTGTTGTAGCCGCTGCAGGAAACAGCGGACCGAATGCCAATACAATTGGTTATCCGGGAGCCCTTCCGAATGCAGTAGCTGTTGCGGCTCTGGAAGATGTCCAGCAGAACGGTACATACCGTGTCGCTGACTTCTCATCCCGCGGTAACCCGCTGACTGACGGTGACTATGTGATCGGTGAGCTCGATGTGGAAGTATCCGCGCCAGGAAGAGCGATTGAATCCACATGGTTTGACGGTTCTTACAATACAATCAGCGGAACATCAATGGCGACTCCGCACGTATCAGGATTGGCAGCGAAGATTTGGGCTGAAAATCCAAACATGAGCCATACACAACTTCGTGCAGAGCTTCAGAACCGCGCGAAAGCGAACGATATCCTTGGCGGATCAGGTGCAGCATCAGGCGATGACTATGCATCAGGCTTCGGATTCCCGCGCGTAAAGTAAATATAGTGAGAAAAACCGCTTGATCGTTGAGATTGAGCGGTTTTTACTGTATTCTGGGTTGCTTCAACTGGAAAAAAACGCTCGGAATTTCCAGTTCGCCAATAAAATTTGATTTTCGCCAATAAGTAAGTGGAAATCGCCAATAAATTTATTTTTTCGCCAATAAAAATTGAAAATCGCCAATAAAATTGTGAACATCGCCAAAAAAATTATTCGAGGTTAAAAAAGCGTGGGAATTTGCTATGAAAAAAGGTCTACATCATGCCTGATTTAAAGTATCGTCACGATATTGTGGCGAAAATCCAGATTTTAAAACGAAAAATCTCCTTTTTTATATCCACTTTCCATTTATATAGCGAGTTTTCTTTTTATATAGCGATTTTTTTATTTTTATATAGCGATTTTTCTTTTTATATAGCGAGTTCCCCCCCTTTATATAGCGAATTGGAAATTATCAACGATTTTTTCCAGCACTAAAAAAGTAACCGAGCCAATGGACTCGGTTTAAAACTTCCTTTTTGAATAAAAATTCTCCGTGAAATATGGCTCATGCTTTGGCCCGAATGCAACACCTACGCCTAGCAGTTTGAAGTCTGCCTTCAGGATATTTTCGCGATGGCCGAGTGAGTTCATCAAGCCTTCGTGGGCAAAGATACTGCTGAATTGTCCGTAAGCGAGATTCTCCCCGGCAACGGAAAACGCAATATCGTCTTCAGCCATCCTGTCAAAAGGCGACTGCCCTTCTGGATTGGTGTGGCTGAAATACGAGTTTTCGGCCATATCGGCACTATGTTTTCGGGCAGTTCCCCTCACTTGATCATCCCAGGTGAGGATGCCCAACCCGTGAACTACCCTCGAAGCGTTAGTCAAATCGAACAGCTGATATTCAAAGCCTTCCTTTAAAGCCTCACTCGCTTCGGTATAGAAACCTGCTTTGCTCTGTTCCAACTTTTCGCTGACTATCTGGATTGCGGTGACAATATTATTTCTGTGTTTATCGTAAAAAACCGTCACATAACTCTCGTCTAAATTGTAGACGTCATAGTCCTGGTCCTTTTGGAACTGGTAATAGACAAGCCCTTTCCTGATCTCGCCAAGTGGTTCCCCAAGGTTCTGGCGGACAGTCTCTTTTGGCACCCCATATTTAATGCCGTTTTTGGCGGCAATCAAATCCTGGTTTGAATACATCGCATTCACTGCACCATCATTACCATATGAAATCATGATAAAGTTCTGGAAATTCTCATGATAGGCATGCCACTCTGTTCCGTATTCATTCACGGACACACGTTTCGCGGCCCCAAGCTGTTTTTCCACTTCACCCTTCTGATCGCCAATGGCAATATTGTGGAGTGTGAATGTTTTTTCAGCAGGTGTTTCGAGCTCAGGTTTATCGACTTCTGGCAGCAGGTTCTGTTCATCATTCGTCAATTCTTCCTTCTTCTCATTAAGCTGCCAAATCAGTTGGTTAATCCCGCTGTTTACGTCTTCCAGCGCTTTGCTAAGCTCGGGATTCTCCCTTAACTTATTAATTTCAGTATTTATATCTTTCTCACTCGTAAAAAATGGCCAGGCAAAATAAAGCATAGCTCCTAAAATCAAGAGCGAAAATAAACGTCCCAAGGATTTCACCATCCTTCCTTCCATATCACCAATATACCCATTAATTCAGCATTAAAAAAGCATATCAGCCTGGTGACAGGGCAAACTATCCAAGCTTGGGTCTTGTAAGCGCATTTTTGTATCATTTATATTTATCTAATATTGTTCGGAGGTTATTCTGTGAAAAAACTGTGGCGAAGCATCATAATGTTAGGGATCATTCTGACACCTTTTTATACATATGCTCATGTAAAATGGTTTACCGAAGTGGCACCCAAGAAGGAGAGTATTGAAAATATCTTGTCGCCACTTTTCATGGGACTGGCCTTGCTGGCGGCCATTGTGCTCGCTTCATTGACTTTGTTCATACCAAGGATGGCCCATTGGCCGCTGATCAAAAAATGGGACGATTTCCTTTCTGGTTTCAGGAGATATTCAAGGTATCTATTGAAATACGGAACCGCTGCAGCATTGATCATCCAGGTCACAAATGGAACCTTATTTGCACCGGAATTTCAGGTGGACAGTACTTTGATGATGGTTTTAGCGTGGGTGACAATTGGTTTGCTCCTCGTGCCACATCATATCGCAACAAAGTTAGGGGCATCGCTTTTACTTATTCTATTCTTCATGGTCACTGTTAAACACGGTGTATTTTACATGCTTGATTACGGGTTCTATGTGGCCATTATAGGTGTTCTCCTGGTTGGTGCCACCAAGCTTGAAAATGTCGGCTTCCCGTTTTTGTATCTAGGCACCGGACTATCACTATGCTGGGTCGCCGTGGAAAAATGGGTCTACCCAACGATGTCGCTTGATATCGTCGCTAACCATCAGGTACCTACTTTTGGGTTTGAACCAGGTGCCTTCATCGTAATGGCCGCTTTTGTTGAATTCGTTGTCGGCTACTTGCTGGTAGTCGGAATTTTGAATCGTGTATTAGGGGCAGTTGTCACGGTCATCTTTATCTTGACGACCATGTTATTCGGATACAAAGAAATCATCGGCCATTTCATGATCCATATTGTCCTGATCATCTTCATCATCGAAGGCGTATCCTTCTATAATCCGCCAATCAAGCTGCACAAAACAAAAGTGGATCAATTTGTCTTCATTTTCTTGAACTTCATTTTTGTCCTATCGACCTTCGTGCTGATTTATTATCGATTTGCATAAGCCCAAGAAACAGTCTTCTGATTGGAGGCTGTTTTTCTTTTCTTAGAATTATCAGACCATTTGTTGACGCTTGCTTCTGTTCTTTGTTACGATTTCTCTAGTTGCAAATGGGATGGGAGAGATGATGATGAAGTCTTATTCTTTTGAACCTGGTGCGGCTTTTGCTGCACAGCTTGACAGTGGTGATATTCTCGCGCGGTTTCGGGATGAGTTTTACCTGAAGCCGGATTCGATCTATCTTGATGGGAATTCGCTTGGTCTTCTGTCGAAACGGGCTGAGCAAACTTTGCTAGAATCATTGGCTGACTGGCGTGAGCTGGGCATCGATGGCTGGATGGATGGCAATCATCCGTGGTTCTATTTATCTGAAAAACTGGGAGAATTGACGGCCCCACTCGTTGGTGCTTCACCTGAAGAAGTAATTGTAAGCGGATCCACAACGGTCAATTTGCATCAGCTTGTGGCTACTTTTTACAAGCCGGAGGGGAATAGGACAAAAATCCTCGCAGATGAGTTGAATTTTCCTTCTGACATCTACGCACTGCAAAGCCAGCTGCAGATCCACGGCTATGACCCTGACACACATCTGATCAGGGTGAAAAGCAGGGATGGCAGATTCCTGGATGAGGATGATATCATCGAGGCAATGACAGATGAAGTTGCGCTCGTCGTACTGCCGACCGTTTTATACCGCAGCGGCCAGATCCTTGATATGGAGCGGTTGACAAGAGCTGCTCACGAACGTGGGATCCTGATCGGGTTCGATGGCTGCCATTCGATTGGCGCCATTCCGCATTCTTTTTCAGATTGGGGAGTGGACTTTGCTTACTGGTGCAATTATAAGCATTTGAACGGCGGGCCAGGAGCAGTCGCAGGACTTTACGTCAATTCGAAGCATTTCGGTGCGAAGCCTGGACTTGCCGGCTGGTTCGGTTCCAGAAAAGACAAACAGTTTGACATGGAGCATATCCTGACACCTGCTGAAAATGCGGGCGCCTACCAGATTGGGACGCCGCACGTACTGAGCCTTGCACCTTTACTCGGTTCACTGGAAATGTTCGCCGAGGCGGGAATTCAAAATATCCGAGAAAAATCATTGAGGATCAATCAATATCTAATGGACCTGGTTCAGCATGAGCTTGGCGATGCCGGCTTTATACTGGGAAGTCCAACAGAGGATTTCAAACGCGGCGGCCATGTGAGCCTGGAACATAAAGAAGCAGCGAGGATCTGCAAGGCCTTGAAGGAAAAAGGGATCATTCCGGATTTCCGGGCTCCGAACATTGTCCGCCTTGCACCTGTGGCGCTTTACACTTCATACACAGATGTGTGGGAGGCGGTCCAGGTATTAAAAGAAATCATGGCCAACAAATCATACGAGAAGTTCAGCAATGAACGCGGAGTTGTAGCATAAGGGGGAGCATGGCAATGAGAGAAGAACAGAAAGCGGCACACGAGATCCATACCGATTTTTCAAAAGAATTGTCCTATGGCAGCTACCTGCAATTGGATAAAATCCTGTCCAGCCAGCACCGCTTGTCTGATCACCATGATGAAATGCTGTTCATCATCATCCACCAGGCCAGCGAGCTGTGGATGAAACTGATTTTACATGAAGTGAATGCGGCGATTGACTGCATCCGTAAAAATGACCTCGAGCCGTCTTTTAAGATGCTGTCGAGGGTGTCAAGAATCCAGGAGCAGCTGATCCAGTCATGGAGCGTGCTGTCGACGCTGACGCCGGCGGAATATATGGAGTTCCGTAACAAGCTTGGCCATTCATCAGGATTCCAATCGTATCAGAATCGACTGATTGAATTCGCTTTAGGCCAAAAGCAGGGACATGTGCTATCCGTATATAAACACGATGCCGATCTCTTTAAAACGATGGAAGACGCCCTGCGCGAGCGCTCGATTTATGATGCTGCCATTCAGGCACTGTCCATGCGCGGGCTTCCAATCGATGATGCCGCACTAAACCGTGACTGGGCGGAGCCGTACGAACCAAATACCAGCGTCGAGGAAGCGTGGCTGACTGTGTACCGCAATGTCGACCAGTACTGGGACCTTTATGAGCTTGCAGAGAAGCTGGTCGATATCGGCAGCAAGCAGCAGCTCTGGCGCTTCAACCATATGAGCACCGTTGAACGGATCATTGGGCATAAAATGGGAACAGGCGGTTCTGCGGGAGTATCCTATTTGAAAAAGGTCGTCGACCACCGATTCTTCCCTGAGCTTTGGAGCTTGAGGACGAAGCTATAACAAGAAAGAAGGAAATTATATGGGAAACTGGATGGATATTTCACAGGTTTTGAATGATAAAATTCCTGTATGGCCTGGCGACACGCCGTTTGAATATAAAGTGAGCTGGGGCATGGAAGAAAGCGGTTCGGTGAATGTCGGGCAGGTGACGATGAGCACCCATACTGGCACACATATTGATGCGCCTTTTCATTTCGAAAACGATGGCAAAAAGGTCATTGACCTCGACTTCAATCTTTACATAGGGCCTGCACTGGTCATTCATGTCCCAAAGCCAGCGAGTATTGGAGTTAGGGATCTGGAAGGGATTGAATTGCAGGGAGTTAAGCGGCTGCTGATCCGTACTGACTCATGGACGGATAAAACCGTCTTTCCGGAAAACATTCCGCACATCGAACCGGAATTTGCTGCTTATCTTGCCGAACAGGGAGTTCAATTGCTCGGACTGGATTTGCCATCGGTCGATCCTCTTGACAGCAAGGAACTGCCAGCGCATCATGAATTGAACAACCAGGGCATTCATATTCTTGAAGGACTGGTACTTCATAAAATCGAACCGGGAGAATACGAGCTTGCTGCCCTGCCGCTGCCGCTGGAACAGGCTGACGGAAGTCCTGTCAGAGCCGTGATCCGGAAAATCAAATAATATAACACGAAAGAGGCTTCCGTTTGGCAGCCTCTTTGTTTTGTCGAAAATTTTTCCATGATTGTTGTTGACCAGGTTGGTCAATGAGGAATATAATGATATTGACCAGGTTGGTCAATAAACTTTAAGGAGGGCACGATGACTTCAAAATTTTCAAGTATCAATCCTGAAAAGCAGGAAAGAATCCTGAATGCTGCTCTCAAGGAGTTTGCCCTAAAAGGCTATGAAAATGCCTCTACGAATGAAATCGTTAAATCAGCAGGAATTTCAAAAGGACTGCTTTTTCATTATTTTAAAAACAAGAAAGAACTCTATCTATTCCTTTATAACCACTTTGCGGATGTCATGGTAAAAGAGTTCTTCAATGAATTGGACTTGAGCGAACGCGACATTTTCGAACGGATGAAAACGCTGATGATCCTGAAAAACAAGCTGATGGCGAAGCATCCGGAGGTATTTGATTTCATGGTGGCGGCCTCAATGGAAACTGCGGAAGAAGTAAAGGGAATATTGAATAACACAAATACGGAACTGATTCAGGCAAGCTACAGCCGATTATTCGAAAATATTGATATGACCATGTTCAGGGACGGAATCGACATCCAAAGAACAATCAACATCATCATGTGGACGCTCCAGGGCTTCAGCAACCAGGAGCTGGAAAAGGCCAAAAAACTGAACACAGGGCATCACGATTTCGATGAAGCATTCAAGGAAGCGGAAGTGTATATCGATATGATGAAGAAGGCTTTTTACAAGAGTTTATAAAAGAGAAGAGTTAAAAGAAAAGTATCTGGGAGGGTCTGGCATGAACGTGATTGAGATTAAAAATCTGACGAAAATGTACGGCAAGGCCAGGGGAATTGAGAATGTCAGCTTCAATGTAGAAGGAGGAGAGATTTTCGGCTTCATAGGGCCGAATGGGGCGGGGAAATCGACGACAATCAGGACGCTGCTGTCGCTGATTTATCCGACGAGCGGCAGTGCGACGATTTTCGGCAAAGACATCATCACCGCCGCGCCTGAAATCAAAAAGGATATCGGCTATCTGCCTTCGGAAGTGTTTTACTATGACAACATGAATGTCATGGATCTGCTCAAGTATTCGGCAAGCTTTTACAAAAAGGACTGCACAAAGCGGATCAAAGAGCTTGCAGACATCATGGAGCTGGACCTGACGAAGAAAATCGATGACCTTTCGCTTGGAAACAAAAAGAAAGTTGGCATTGTCCAGGGACTTCTGCATGAACCGAAACTGATCATCCTCGATGAACCGACAAGCGGTCTGGATCCGCTTATGCAGCAGAAGTTTTTCGATCTTCTGGAAAAAGAAAACAAGAAAGGCGCGACAATCCTGTTTTCTTCCCATATTCTCAGCGAGGTGCAAAGGCTGTGTGACAGGGTGGCGATCATCAAGGACGGCCGGATTGTCACCGTCGAGAAAATCAGCACGCTGAAAGAGAATACGTACAAGAAATTCAAGATCGAATCCAATTCAAAAATCGATAAGAGCCTTTTTAATATCGAAGGCGTCAACCAAATAGAGCAGGATGGCAACACAATCAGCTTTTTATTCAGAGGGAATCTCAACTTGATCATGAAAAAAATCGCGGGAATTGACGTTTCGAACCTCTGGGTGGAGGAGCCTGACCTTGAAGAGATCTTCATGCATTATTATGAAAAGGAGGAATAGATCATGAATATGTTCCTTCATGAACTGAAGGCGTACCGGAAATCGACGATGATATGGACCTTGTCATTGGTGGCGCTGGTAGTGTTGTTTTTATCGATGTTTCCTTCCTTTTCAAAGGATGCCGAAGAGTTCAAAAAACTGCTTGAAGGCTTCCCGGTAGAGTTGCGTAAGGCGATTGGGCTTTCGGTGGACAGTATAGCGACATTGATTGGGTTCTTCTCTTATGCATTCCTGTACCTGAAGCTTGCGGGCGCAATCCAGGCGATGAACCTTGGCACCTCGATTTTATCCAAAGAAACACGAGAGAAGACCGCCGACTTCCTGCTGACTAAGCCGGTGACGAGAGCGCAAGTTGTTACTTCGAAGCTGATGGCTGCGCTGGTTTCCCTGGTGATCACCAATATCGTTTTTATCACAGCGACATTTATGATGGCCTCCATCGTGGCTGAGGACGATTTTAACAAAGAAGCCTTATTCCTGATTGGAGCTTCCCTGTTCTTCCTTCAGCTTATATTCATGGCGCTTGGAATCGTGACCTCCGTGATTTTTCCTAGGATTAAATCGGTGATATCGGTATCACTCGGTACTGTGTTCGGATTTTTCATGCTCGGCATGATCAGTTCGTCAACGGAAGATCAAGCATTGCGTTATTTGACGCCATTCAATTACTTTGACTCGTCATACATCACGGAGCATGCAAGCTACGAAGCTTCTTTCCTTGTGACTGGGGCACTGGTTATCATGGCAGCGGTGGTTGCCAGTTACTATTTGTACGCAAAAAAGGATGTCCATTCTGTTTAGGGAGGAGGGAAAATCGTGAACCTTTTTAAAAGAGAAATCAAAGCAAACAGAAAATCGCTGATCATCTGGTGCATTGGGGTGGTCTTCATGGTCGCTTCGGGGATGGCAAAGTTCTCAAGCCTCGAGGGAACCGGTCAATCGATGAATGCGCTGATGGCCGATATGCCGAAATCACTTCAGGCCATCATGGGCACCGGTTCGCTCGATTTGTCGACACCAATCGGTTATTTCGGAGTCCTGTTTTTGTACCTGGCAGTCATGGCAGCCATTCATGCGGCGATGCTAGGTTCGAACATCCTCGCCAAGGAAGAGAGAGACAAAACGGTAGAGTTCCTGCTAGTCAAACCGCTTTCAAGAACAAAGATGATTACATCTAAATTAATGGCCGCCCTGGTGAATATCCTGATTTTTAATCTCGTCACCTTCGCTTCCTCCGTCGGCATGGTCCAGAAATATGCAGAAGGTGAGGACGTCATGGGGGACATCATGCTGCTGATGGTCGGGATGTTCATCATTCAGTTGATTTTCCTCGTCATCGGAACAGCGATCGCCGCTGTTTTGACGAACGCCAAAAAAGCGACATCCCTGGCCACAGGCATCCTGCTCCTCCTTTTCATCCTATCAGTCGCAGTCGATCTGAATGATAAGCTGGAAGGGTTGAAGTTTCTGACTCCATTCAAGTATTATGATGCGAAGCTGATTTTAGAAGAAGGCGGATTCGATCCACTGTATCTTGTGTTGTCATTCTTACTGCTGGCCGGGCTCACAATCGTGACCTATGTCTTTTATCGTAAAAGAGATATGAATTTGTGATTCTAGGGTTAAATGTACCCTTATGTGAGGCATCTTGCTTCGATAAGGGTACATTTAAGAGCGAAACGTACCCTTTTGCGAGGTGATCGTCTGCTATAAGGGCACATTTAGGAGTTAAACATACCCTTATGCGAGGGTTCCGTTAGCTATAAGGGTACATTTAAGAGCAAAACATACCCTTATGCGGGG
This sequence comes from Mesobacillus jeotgali, assembly GCF_031759225.1. Lineage (NCBI taxonomy): Bacteria > Bacillati > Bacillota > Bacilli > Caryophanales > Bacillaceae > Mesobacillus > Mesobacillus jeotgali. The sequence continues at coordinate 3,793,468 of NZ_CP134494.1, read as the reverse complement.
GAAACGTCTGCGATAAAGGTACATTTCGTGTATTCCAGCAAAGGAACTATCCTTAATTGACCTGAAATCGCACCTCCTTTTGCCAACTGTAAATCATCCGATACTTTCTCTAACTTCTTCGTTCACATTTTAGTAAAAAAACAGCCAGTTTCCTATACATTTTGGGTGTTATACTTAAAATATGTTAAAAACTTCACATACCTACTTAATTCAAAAATAGGATAATCAAAATACATTACATTACTACAAGAATAGGTGAGCGGAATGGAAGAAAAGAAGGTTATTGTTGTTGGCGGCGGAATCACGGGCCTGGCGACAGCATTTTACCTGCAAAAGGAAGCCAGGGATAAGCAATTGCCGATTAAAGTGAAATTGATTGAGGCAAGTGACCGTCTCGGAGGTGTCATCAGTACTGAGAAGCGTGACGGATTCGTTATTGAGAGAGGGCCGGACTCGATCATAGCGAGAAAGAAAAGTGCTACTAGATTGATAGAAGAAGTGGGCCTTAAGGATAAAATCATTTCCAACACAGCCGGCAAATCCTATATTTACGCTAGAGGCAAGCTTCATACAATGCCTGAAGGATCTTTCATGGGCATTCCCACGAAGGTAACCCCATTTGCATTATCAGGATTATTTTCACCGCTGGGAAAATTGCGGGCAGCGGGGGACTTTATTTTACCAAAAGGAACTCCGAAAGCAGACCAGTCACTTGGGGCCTTTTTCCGTCATCGACTGGGTGATGAGGTGGTCGACAATCTGATTGATCCGTTATTGTCAGGAATATATGCGGGCGACATTGATGAACTGAGCCTGATGGCCTTGTTCCCGAACTTCTACGATATCGAACAGAAGCATCGCAGCCTCGTAATAGGACTGAATAAATCAATGCCAAAGCCGCCGAAAACAGCAAAAAAACCGGGATCCAAAAAAGGTATGTTCATCTCATTGTCAACAGGCCTTGAGGAGTTGATTCACCGGCTTGAGGCCCGCCTGGAAGAGGGAACGGTCATGAAGGAGACTGCTGTAAAAAGGGTATTGAAAACGGGCAATACCTACCAAGTACAGCTTGAAACTGGAGATGTTGAAGCTGCGGACAGTGTTGTCATCACGACTGATCATTTCCATGCACAGCAGATGCTTTCACAATACGCATTTATGGAAGACTTCAAAAAGATGCCGTCCAATTCTGTGGCAAATGTTGCGTTGGCATTCCCGAAATCGGCGATTGAGAAGGATATCGACGGAACAGGCTTCCTCGTTTCAAGGAACAGCGATTTCAGGATCACAGCATGTACTTGGACGCACAAGAAGTGGCCGGGTACATCACCGGAAGATATGGCGCTGCTCCGTTGCTATGTCGGAAAGCCGGATGATCAGGAAGCGGTGGATTTGTCGGATGAGGAAATCGTCGAAATCGTTCTAAGAGATTTAAATAAGACGATGAACATCACGGCAAAACCGATTTTCCATGTAATCACCAGATGGAGAAAAGCAATGCCACAATACACGGTCGGGCATCTTGAAAGGATTGCCCGGGTGAAAAAACAGCTGGGTCATGAGCTCCCGGGAGTCTACCTTGCCGGCGGTTCTTTTGAAGGAGTCGGTATCCCTGGCTGTATCGACCAGGCAGAGGCTGCAGTGGAAAAAGTCATCAGCCATCTTTCATAAAATTTCGGCCGCTATCTATTAAAAGATGGCGGTTTTTTACTTTTAATAGAAAGATAGCTAAATATTTCTTTAGAAAAGTCTAAACCTTCTGTAAAATAGGGATATAAGGATAAAAAAGTTTGGAGAGATCTCTATGCGTAATAGTTTCCCGATAATCGGTACAGATGATGGAACAATCTATGATCCTAATGAACTGCTGAGTTTATTTTTGGATTGCACAGCTGATGGATTTGCTATTGTCGATATGGAGAATCGATTTTTAAGGATCAACCATAAGTACACTGAAATTTTTGGCTATACAGAAGAAGACTTGATTGGGAGAACTTTCTATGAGTTTTCAAATCCTGACTTTGTACCGGGAATCATCGCAGAAGTCAAGAATGGTAAAGCTTTTACCAATATGATAACGCAACGTTACCACAAAGACGGGTCAATGCTCGATATAGCGGTCTCTTACTCTCCTTTCAGGAATAAGAGCGGGAAAATCATCGCCATCATTGCCATTTATCGTGACATCACTAAAATAGTGAGCATGGAGCGCGAATTAAATAGAACAAGGGAATTGTATGAACTGATCACCGAGAATACGACGGACCTGATCAAGGTGATTGATAAGAATAAAGTGATCGTGTATGCATCGCCTTCACATGAAAAAGTAATCAATCTGAAGCCCGAGCAAATCGTCGGTAAAAACCTGAGTGAATTTTTGTCACCTGAGGAAGAGTCTATTCTGGATAAAAAATTGAAGGAAATCCTCGAAACAGGGGAGCCGCAGATTTTACGGAAGAAATTCACGACTTGTGACCAGAATACGGTGTACACAGAGTATAATTTTTCACCGATCTACAATGAGAAAAAAGAGATAGAGTCCTTTGTCAGTGTCGGCCGGAACATTACGGACAGGGTCAAACAGGACGCCACCATCCGGAATCTGGACAGGCTTTCGGTCACCGGTCAGCTCGCAGCAGGAGTGGCACATGAAATTCGCAACCCGTTGACTTCATTGAAGGGCTTTTCGAAACTATTGCAGTCATGTCTTGATAAAGAGAAGCAAGCAGATTACCTGGCCATCATCATGAATGAACTCGACAGGATCGATACGATTGTCAATGAGTTCATGTCACTGGCGAAGCCTCAGGCGGTTAAGTTTGTAAAAGAAGACCTGAAGTCAATCCTGGACAGCACGATAAGTATCATCCATCCGCAGGCCTTGCTGCATAATGTCCAGATCATCATAAATTATCCGGAACAGCTTGTTACGCTGTCGTGCAATGGGCATCAGCTGAAACAAGTATTTTTAAACTTCCTGAAAAATGCGATTGAATCCATGCCAGAAGGTGGAAAAATCATTATTGACCTTCAGCTGAATGGACAGGGGAAGGTGCTTGTGAGCATTTCGGATGAGGGAACAGGCATCGAATCAGACCGCCTAAGATATCTCGGAACGCCTTTTTATACAACAAAAGATAAAGGAATCGGACTTGGATTGACTGTCAGCAATAAAATCATCCAGGAGCATAACGGTACGATGAGGATCATTAGTGAAGAGGGGCAAGGGACGACAGTCGTCGTGGAACTGGATTGCCTGGAGACATAGGCAAATGAAAAAGCGGCTTCCTGAAATGGAAGCCGCTTTCTAGTTGTATAGGAAATTATAAAAGTATTTTTGTGTGGATAACTCTATATGGGTATCTTAATCCAGCTCCAGCGCCTAGCCCCTCGAGACGCTTCGGTCCTGCCAATGAAGTCAAAGGACGACTTCACTGTCAGGCCCTCCAGCGCATGTCGGGGCTGAACGAGGCGCTTGCGCTTTTTGTTCTTATTCCTCTTCTTTGTTGAACCATAATGGATCGTTATTATCTTCTTCCCCATTATAATTAATGAAGATTTCTTCCCCAGCACTGATATCACGATAGGCATAGAAATCAAATGTGTGATTGTCGAAATTGATTTCATACGTTGCGTTAGGCTCGTATGAGTGGTTGAATAACATTCCGTATCCCAGGAGGATAGCAGAGTGATTAATGCCATATTCGAAGGCATAATCCGCTAGCGCCGTTTTCTCGATATGAACATGCTGATCGTTCGGATAGGATAGCACGGGAGCCTCATGGATCAATTCGCCTTTTGCAATATCACGAGTAGCGAATACCCCTCTATTGAATTCTCCATCGCTAATTTCAGAAGTTTTAACTTGAATCATTTTTTCACCTGCTCGCTCTATTACATTGTTGTTCTTCATTCTTTAGCATGACGGTTTTTTTAAAGAAATGCAAACTTATTATGAATTTCCAGGCATTCCCGTAAAAAACGCACGTTTATGGCAACGCCCCATTTGAGTTCATTCCTCGTTTTTTTGCTGAAATATGTTGAAGAAGCAATAGGGTTTTGCCCTAAAAAAACGGACTGGCTTAAATGCGGCCAGTCCATCTTTATTTTTTAGTGATTTTTGACGGGTTATTGATTTTATAAGCAACTGAAACATCGAGGAGCAGAGCCTCATCTTCAACGTCCTTGCCTTTTGGCAGGCTTTTCTTGACGATTTTGCCGTCGAATTCAAGCTGCTGTCCAGGCTCGAGTTCATGCTTTTTCAGTGTTTTGCTGTGTGAGCCCCAAGCAAGGCCAACCTCGATTGGTTCTTCTTGCTCGATCCTGACATTCTCGAACACGACTACTTCGTCATTATCCTCATTGAAATGGTTCCAGCTTAGCGCAAACTGCTTCACAGTCGCTGTAAAATGGACCTTTTCCTCTGGCAGTACTAATTTAGGAGCTTTTTTTACTTTTTCCTTTTTTGCAGGAGTTTTAGCTTTAGCTTCCATTGCCGCAGGAGCTGCTGGTTCAGGTTTCTTCTCTTTCTTTACCTCCACAGCTGCACTTTCATCACCGGAAGCTTGAGCAATAATTTCCTTCCCGAAGCCGGAAGATTGCATTTCCTTCAGGTACGCCGGGTGGATACAAGTTAGATTGCCATCCGGAAATTCAATCACAAGAGTATTGAATTCAGCTGTTTCACCGAAGATTTCATATCCTTTTATCGTAACCAGGCAATGCTGGTATCTGTCTTTATACCAAAACTCTTTCTTCGTGCTCAAACCCCATCCTTTCACCTTCGCGAGATAATGAGCATCATCCTCGAATTCTTCGTACATCCCCTTAGGCGGGATATATTGAGTTAAATGTGACTGTCTAGAGTCTGCAGCCGAGTTTGCCATCTGACCACTTCCTTTCAAGTCTATTTTACCTTTACAGACCAAAGAAAAAAAGCGCCAGCCATTTGTGAACGGAAGACATTGAAGCAGAGCCGCCCCGGATATATCCGTCATTCTGGCTATGACGGACAGAAAAGAAGGAAACTCAGCAATTCCTGTCCATCATCCATTAAAGGAAGAACAATTACCCTCGCCGACCTCCGCATTCATCTCTACTTGCACACACATTTTGCTTTTACTAGATTCATGCCCGTACGTTTTTGGCCAACCTTGAATTTATTAATTAAGAAGTGGAACTAGTGGAGAGCAAGGAGGAGTAGTGTGGATACGAAGTTTTTGAAGAAATGCATGAAGCAAATCAAGGTGACGAATCTGGAGAATGAGGATGTTGAGGTCGTGAATGGTTCCCCGCTGGAGATGATTGGAAAGGGCCGGCAGGGGGCGGTTTTTAAATTGACGGATGATATTTGTGTGAAGGTGTTTGGCAATGAAGAGGACTGTGAGCGGGAATATTATGCTCTTTCTCTCGGCCAGCAATCGGATTTTTTTCCGCGCTTGTATGCGAAGGGAGATTTGTACATCGCGATGGAGATCATCAAAGGGGTTGATGTGAGGGAGTATTTGCAGTCCCAGCCATTGAGTGAGGAACTGTCTCTGAAATTGATCCATATGCTGATCACCTTCAAGGAGATTGGCTATGATCGGATTGATCATCATAAAAGGCAGATATATCTTCAGCCTGATGGCAGTCTGAAGGTGATTGACGTTGCCAGGGCTGTTTGGCGTGATAGGGTATATCCTTATCCAAGGAAGCTGATGACTTCGCTCGGTAAAAAGAACAAGAAAATCTTTTTAGAGCATGTTCAATCCCTGAAACCTGAGCTTTACGAGGAATGGAAGTATTATATCGAGATGGAGGACATCTCCCGCGAAATCTATCACCTCTTGCTTGATGAGGAACCGGATAAGGAAAAGTTACGCGAATTAAGTGACCGTCTGTTAACGACTTCTGATAAAAAGGTCCATTTTCGTCAGCTTGAAAACATGATGCACAAGGTTTTCAAGGAGGAATGGGTGAAAACAATGCTTGCACGTGGAGAAGACCCTGAAGCGGTCATGGATAAAATCGATGAATACTGGGAGGGAAAAGAAATGGGATTGGAACCTACAAAGGCCAGAAAGCTTAAAGGCAAGAACAAGAAGCAGGGACAAATCGATTTATCATCATTTTTTAATAAAAATGCTGAAAAAACGAACAGTCTTGCTGCAGACTCATCGTGGGATAAAATCTTGAAGAGCCTTGATAAGAAGAAAAAGAAACGGAAAAAGTAAGTAAGTCGAGGAGGATGCCCAATCTATAGAGAGGAGATTCCAAAATGAAAGTACTAGTAATCTGGCGTCTGCTGACTGTTGGCGGAGTGAACGCTGGGTGGAGGAATCGTTCCATCTATTTTAAAAAGCATGGAATCGATACTGAATTTTTGTATACGACTGACCATGGCGGCCTTCATATCATGGAGGATATTGCTCCAGTCTACCTGACGAAGGACGAAAACAAAATAGTAGGGATTATCCAAGCGAATAATTATGATGCGATTATCGTTGTCGATACAAAGGATGCCTATAAATGGATCCGAAAAGCGAATTATACCGGCCCTGTGATCATAGAGGCCCGTACCCCGGAAATTATCAAGCTTCAGCCTCACTTAAAAAACTTCAGGGGAATTGAACCTGAAACCATCATTGTCCCTTCCGATTATCAAAAGCGAGTCGTTTCCATATTAACTGAAATTGAACCAGTCCAGGTCATTTATAACGGCGTGGATACATCTTTCTTCCGCCCTTTGAGGGAAAGGGAAATTGATCATCATCAAGCCCCGGTGCTGCCGGAAGACAAGAAAATCATCGGTTGGATCGGCCGAGTGGATAAACGGAAAAACTGGCCGATGCTCCTGGAAATTGCCAAAAGAATCAAAACTGAACGCAATGATATCGAAATATGGTTGATTGGCGGTGCGCAAAGTGTCCAGCGGGAACAGTTCGCAGCGAAATGGCAGGAGGAAGACCTGACAGATATCGTAAAATGGCATCCCGTCATTCCTTATCAGCAAATGCCGCATGTCTATGCGAAAATCCGCAAGTCCGGAGGCTGCACCCTGGCAACGACCAAGTCTGAATCCTTCGGGAATACCTTTATTGAATCGATGGCATGCGGTGTCCCTGTTGTGGCATCGAACATGAAGCCGGTCACTGAATTGGTCCTCCAGGAGAAGACTGGCATGCTCTACTATGGACAAAATGTCGAGGATGCCGTCAATAAGCTGTACTCCATCATAGACTCCCCTGATAGGCAGCAGCAGATGTCCAAGACAGCGATCCAGCATGCCCAGCAGCATTTTGCCATCGAAGTCGTAGCAGACCAGTATATCGATTTATTGTACGAAATCATTTATGGCAGCAGAGAGGAGGGGATCAGCCATGATTAAACCTGTTGCGTACCGGAGGAAACTAGAAGGGAAATCGAATGCCCATCTCATCGCATTCGATGATGGCAGAGAATATGTCGTGAAATTTTTCCAGGCTGGTTTTGAAAAAACTTTGCCGAATGAATGGGTGGCCTATTGCCTCGCTAGGTACCTTGGACTGCCAGTTCCATTTTCCAGGCTGGTTGAAATCCCAGAGGATTTTGCCGCAATGATTCCTGATTGCGATCAATTCACTGCTACACAATTTCAATTTGCCTCTCTGTATGTGCCGAACTGCCTTGACGGCCACCAGGTGACAGATGTTTCCGGTATTGTGAATGCAGAGACGCTGGCAGGAATCATCCTCCTTGATTATTGGCTGGGCAACAGGGACCGCACTCGTAAAAATATTCTTTTACAGGAAGCATCCATGGATATCTATCATTTATGGATCATCGACCATGCCGAAATTTTTGGGTCATATAATTGGGAGATTGAAAGCATTGGAAATTTGCCGACAGGATTGAGGAAAAGCTCAGCTCAACGATTAATGGCAGCCTTTGTTGAAAAAGAAGAAGCATTCAATGAACAGCTCGAGCTCATCCAGACGATCCCGATTTTTTTAATAGAGGAAATTGTTTCAACGATCCCTGACGATTGGATGGTTACGAAGGAAGAAAAAAAGGCGATAGTGACCGAATTGTTGAGGCGGCGCAAGAAGGTCCTTCCGAAGCTGCTGCCCCGATATATAAAAAAAGTTTACCGGCCTCTTCACGAATAGACAGGAATCTAGCTAATTATAGTCTATTTTTGAATTGGTAGGCCTTTAACGTGCCAGGAGCACGGCCTTTTGAATATACAAGACTATGGAATTCGAAAGGGAGGCAGCATATGAAAATCCGAAAAGCTATTATCCCGGCAGCCGGGCTTGGGACACGATTTTTACCGGCAACTAAAGCGCAGCCAAAGGAAATGCTCCCAATCGTTGATAAGCCGACAATCCAATATATCGTAGAGGAAGCAGTCGCCTCGGGGATAGAGGAAATCATTATCATCATCGGCAGGGGAAAGAGATCGATAGAAGATCATTTCGATAAATCATATGAGCTGGAAGATGCGCTGCTAAGAAAGAATAAGCTTGCTATTTTAGAAGAGGTCCAAAAGATATCCAGCCTGGCAAAGATTTATTATGTCCGGCAAAAGGAGGCGCTCGGACTTGGGCACGCCATCCTTTGCGCCAGAAGCTTCATCGGCAATGAACCATTCGCTGTTTTGCTCGGGGATGACATTGTAAAGTCAGAAATTCCATGCTTAAAGCAAATCATCAACGAGTTTGAATACTGCAATAGCTCTGTCATAGCTGTTCAAAGCGTACCTGATACCGATGTCAGCAAGTATGGAGTCGTAAAGCCAAAGGGAGCGAACCTGGAGCCGAACCTTTTCTATATCGATTCATTGGTGGAAAAGCCGAAAAAAAATGAAGCACCTTCCAATTATGCGATTATGGGACGCTATGTATTGAGGCCGGAAATTTTTGATGTCTTGGCACAGCTTCCCTCGGGACATGGTGGGGAAATACAGCTGACCGATGCGATTAATGAGCTTAACAGACGGCAGGCCGTATTGGCATACAACTTCGAGGGAAAGCGATATGATATCGGGGATAAAATCGGTTTCATCAAGGCAACGGTGGATTTCGCACTGCAAAGGGAGGATACCCGGGAAGATGTCATCGAGTATTTGAGAGATGTCCTGGGGATGACGGACCTGAAGAGAGAGTGTGACTGACAATGAAGGTCGCTGTACTTGGAACTGGTTATGTAGGATTATCCACCGGAGTGTGCCTCGCTGAAATCGGCCACGAAGTCGTTTGCATTGACGTTGATGAAAGGAAAATAGACCTCCTGAAAGAAGGGAAGTCCCCGATTTATGAACCACGGCTTGAAGAACTCCTTATTAAAAACTCCACCGAAGGAAGACTGGCCTTCACTACTTTTCATCAGCAAGGATTAAGGGAAGCGGACATCATCATCATTGCTGTCGGGACACCCCAGAGTGATGATGGGCGGGCGGATTTGAGCTATCTTGAGCAAGCTGCAAAGGATCTTGCTGAACATATCGTCCGGGATTGTGTGGTCGTGGTTAAAAGCACTGTGCCAGTTGGCACGAATGAATATGTGAAACAACTGTTGTTAGGGCAGCTGAAAAGTAATGTTGAGATCAAGATGGTCTCCAATCCGGAGTTCCTGCGCCAGGGATCAGCCATCGAAGATACATTGAAAGCTGACAGGATTATCATTGGCTCTGACGATGTGAGTGCCTCTGAAAAAATTCAGGAGATGTATCGACCGCTGAACGTTCCGTTTTTGCTGACCGATGTGAGAAGCGCGGAAATAATCAAATACGCCTCCAATGCATTTTTGGCGACGAAAATCAGTTTTATCAATGCAATTGCCAATCTATGCGAAGCTGCCGGAGCTGACGTCGAGGATGTAGCGAAGGGAATGGGCTTTGATAAGCGGGTTGGATCGGCCTTTTTGAATGCCGGAATAGGATATGGCGGATCCTGTTTCCCGAAGGATGTGAAAGCACTGCTGCACACATCCAGGGAGCTTGGGGTTCCTTTTTCATTATTAGAAGAGACGATCTCCATCAACGAACATCAGCAAGAGTTGCTTGTTGATAAGGCTTTAAAACGATTCGGTACATTAAATGGAAAGAAAATCGCCATGCTCGGCCTTTCCTTCAAACCGAATACGGATGATATGAGGGAAGCGCCGTCGATCAAAATTGCACGCTCTTTGACTGCCTCAGGGGCTGAAGTTGCAGCCTTTGACCCAGTTGCAGCCAGCAATGCAAGGAAGGTCATCGGTGACATCATCACTTACGTGGACTCGGCAGTTGAAGCTGCGAAAGATGCTGATGCATTGTTTGTCGTCACAGAATGGGAAGAGTTCAAACAGCATGATGTTGCAGCCCTATTGGATGTCATGAAGCAGCCAATCATCTTTGACGGCAGGAACTGTTTAGATGAAGCTGCCCTCAAGGCATGCAAGACAATTGAATATTATCCAGTCGGAAGGCCGGCGGTTATTTTAAAAGGGAATGATTAAGTTCATTCCTTTTTTAGTTTGGTTTGTGTATATTACTAACTTGCTAATGATGTAATCATGAAAACTCTTTTTAAAATAGCGGATCTGGGAATAGTAAGGGTGATTTAGAACGCACGGGAGGGAACCTGATTCATGAAGTTCAATCTGCAGCTTTTCATCGCCTTTTTTGGTTCGTTATTTGGTTTTATCGTTTTGTCTTATCTGGTACAGGCTGAACATCTTGTTGTGTTCGACCGGTTTGTCATTGATCTGGTACAGGGACTGGAAGCAGAGGGGCTGACTGCGGCGATGAAATTCTTTACCTATATTGGCTCCTTAAAGTTCATCGTCATCCTGACCATTCCCATTTTCCTATTCCTTTTTTATTTGCTAAGACACAGGCTGGAAATCCTTGTTTTCCTGTCTGTAGTTTATATGACGCCGATTCTGAACAGGTTGCTGAAATTGTATTTTCATCGCGCCCGGCCAGATTTTCACCGGCTGATTGAAATAGGAGGATACAGCTTTCCGAGCGGCCATGCGATGAATGCTTTTTCTTTTTACAGTATCCTTGCTTTCCTGCTCTGGCGCCATGTCGCAACCCGCACGGGGAGAATCATCGTCATCATGTTCAGCGGTTTGATGATTTTTGCGATTGGAATAAGCAGGGTTTATTTAGGTGTACATTACCCGAGTGATATCATCGGCGGATTTCTAGCCAGCGGTCTGTGGGTCGCAGCAGTGATCTGGTTTTTCCAAAGATATAAAGAAAGGCTGGATATACCGAAAAGGGGACACTGATAATATACTGTTTTACCGTTTTAACAGGCCCGATAAAGGGAATGAAATCAAAGACACCGAAATGGAATACATAACATATTTCTCTCACATTTATACTGTATAAAAGATTTAGTCAGAGGCTTATGGAAAAATGTGATTTAGTGAACAAACTCTCGAGGTGACTTTATGTATAAAAAACAAGAAAAAATGCTTATGTGGCTTGCATTTATAGTGGCTGCCATAATGGGTCTGTCTTTTATCGGAAGAATTTTTGCGGGATAGAAAAGGGGTATTGAAAAATGGGGAATGAAGAATCAGTTTTTTTCAGCCGTGTCTTGACGGAGCTTACATTATCCTTCCATATTATTTATGCCACTATTGGAGTGGGAATACCGCTGATGATCATGATTGCTCAGTGGCTCGGAATCAAGAAACAGGATGAGCATTATATCCTGCTGGCAAGGAGATGGACGCGCGGTTTTGTCATCACTGTTGCCGTAGGAGTTGTGACCGGGACGGCCATCGGCCTGCAGCTGTCATTGTTGTGGCCTAATTTTATGGAATTGGCAGGCAATGTTATCGCGCTTCCGTTGTTCATGGAAACATTCGCGTTTTTCTTTGAAGCGATTTTCCTGGGAATTTATCTCTATACTTGGGACCGGTTTGAAAATCAGAAGAAACATTTGCTGCTATTGATCCCGGTTGCGATTGGGGCATCATTTTCAGCTGTGTTCATCACGATTGTCAATGCATTCATGAATGCGCCGCAAGGATTTGACCTTGTGGATGGACAGCTGGTCAATATCAATCCGATTCTGGCGATGTTCAATCCGGCGATGCCGACAAAGGTTGCCCATGTGCTGGCGACAGCTTATATGACTTCGGCTTTTGTACTCGCTTCGATTGGCGCATTCAGGCTTTTAAAAGGATCCAATCATATCTACCATAAAAAAGCGTTATTTTTAACGATGAAAATCGGCCTGATCTTTTCGATTGCAGCTGCGGTCATTGGAGATTTCTCAGGTAAATATCTTGCAGAATATCAGCCGGAAAAGCTGGCGGCAGCGGAATGGCACTTCGAGACACATGAGGGGGCGCCGTTGATGTTGTATGGTGTTCTTGATGACGGCGAAGTAAAATATGCGCTTGAGATTCCTTATGCACTTAGTATTTTGGCACACAGCAATCCGAATGCTGAGGTCATTGGCCTTAATGAATTCCCTGAAGATGAAATCCCGCCATTGTATATCCATTATTTATTTGATGGAATGGTGACGATCGGGATGTGGATGATGGCCCTGTCGCTTGCCTATGTTGTAGGTGTGTGGATGAAATGGAGTTTTATCCGGACCAGATGGTATCGCTGGCTGATCGTTTTCGGCGGTCCGTTATCCATGGTGGCGATCGAACTGGGCTGGTGGTTTGCTGAAGTCGGAAGGCAGCCATGGATACTGCGGGGAATCATGAAGGTAGAGGATGCGGCAACGACCAGCGGACAGGTCGATTTGATGCTTCTCCTGTTTGCAGGTTTATATTTGATACTTGCCATTGGCAGCACCGTTGTATTAACAAGGATGTTCAGAAAAAATACAGTTGAACAGGAACTGGCAGACAGGGAACTGGAGAAGGAGGGTGAGTTTCGATGACACTTGAAATAATCGGGATATCGGTTCTTTGGATCTTTCTCTTCGGATATGTCATCGTCGCCTCCATCGATTTCGGAGCAGGTTTTTTCAATGCATACAGCTTGTTCAGGGGAAAGCAGCATATCCTGACAGGAATCATTCAGCGATACTTATCACCTGTCTGGGAAGTCACAAATGTATTCCTTGTATTTTTCTTCGTGGGAATTGTCGGCTTCTTTCCTAAAACAGCTTATTACTACGGCACCATCCTGCTCGTTCCGGCCAGCATCGGAGTGGTTTTGCTCGCAATCCGCGGAGCTTATTATGCTTTCACCACTTACGGTGGACTAAAGCACAAGAGGTACACGTACTTATACGGACTCACTGGCCTGTTCATCCCTGCCTCACTATCAATCGTGCTCACGATTTCAGAAGGAGGATTTGTGGAAGAGACCCCATCAGGAATTGAATTGGACTACTGGGCTCTTTTCACCAGTCCTTTGACATGGAGCATAGTTGTCCTGAGTCTTGCCGCCGTTCTTTATATATCCGCCGTTTTTTTGACCTGGTATGCGAACAAGGCACAGGACGAACCGGCAACAGAATTGCTGAGAAGATATGCTTTAATCTGGTCTGTGCCGGCGATCGTGACGGCAACAGGCATCATCGTGGAACTTCAGGGCCATAATCCTGAGCATTACAGCAGCCTGGTTGATTTATGGTGGATGTTTGCCATTTCCTTCATCCTGTTTTTAGGAACCGTGTACCTGATCGGAAAACGCAAGGCATACGGCGTGGCGTTTGGACTATTGACCGGCCAATTCTTTATCGCCTTTTTTGCCTATGGCATTTCGCATTATCCGTATCTGCTCTATCCGTTTCTCAGCATATACGACAGCTTTACAAATGAAGCGATGGCCATTGCACTAATCATTGCCTTCATTGCTGGGCTCGGGCTGCTGCTTCCATCACTGTACCTGCTGTTAAGGTTGTTTTTATTCAATAAAGACTATGTCCAGGGGAAAAGGAACGACCATGCATAGGAGGTTGGAAAATGGCTGAATTCACAATGTTTTACGCACCTTTCATTGTCATTATTGCATCGATTGCCGCGTCATTCTGGCTGGCAGGGAAGGACGAAAAAGTGGAATGAATTTAAAAGAGCTGTCATCCTTTGTTGTCAGGATGACAGCTCTTTTTTTTGTGGGGTTTACGAAAGCTTGCGCCACAAGGAAGTACTGGATACTACTGAGTCATTTTCAATGATCGCATAGGCGGCATTCGTAATGGCTTCAGGAAGATTTTCACCAGCCCCTTTGAATTGGTTGAAAGATGCCTCGGAAACACCATTGGATGAAAAGCTGTAGCCCAGTTTCTCCAATCTCTCGACAATCAGCATCGCATGAACAAGGTTCTGTTCCGGCTGGAATTCAGAGTCATAGATGAAAACACCCTTTTCATAATCGAACCAGCGGTCCCATCTGTTCAGCTTCCATCCTAAAATTCTCCGTGCAATTGCATCCGTTTTGGTCATTGCTTTCTCCCTCTCTTTTTGAAATATTTTTATATAACAGATTAATTAAAATTATTATATTACATAACAGATGTAAGGCGCAATGAAAATAAATTTTTATTTAAAAACTTGAGCATCTTAAAACTGGGGGTGAAAAACATGAATGAAAAAGAAATCAGCCAGCCAAATGTGAGGCTCGGCGGTAAGATCGCCAAAGAAAAAGGCCGCACAAACGGTGAGTTAGGAAATGACCAGGACATCAATTCTGGGAAAAACCGAAAAAAATAAGGAAGTGGGATAGCCATGACAAATCGTAACGATAACCGCGAACGTAAAAACAAATACCCTAACAATAAAGAGCGGAACATCTCCAAAGATGTGAATATTCGAAGCGAGATGACTAAAAAAGATTTAAAGGAATAATGGAAAGGGGGCTACTCCCCCTTTCAGAAAGGTCATTAAAGAAAAGAATCAGCCAACAAAGTGTATGTCTTCACCTTCTCCTCGAAGCTATATAGATTATTGATAACCATGAATTCATCTGTTTTATAAACTTCGCTCAGCCTCAAAAGTTCATCCCTTACTTTTTCCGGCGTTCCAATGATCATCCGTTTACGATTTTCCTGGATTCTGGAGCGGTCGCTAGAAGTAAGCGGAGCATTCTTTGCCTCTTCCACCGAGGGAATTCTCGTGTCCATTCCTTTTTCAACTCGCAAAAGCCATAGATCCTGGCTTAAGGCCAATTCGTCAGCCTTTTCCTCTGTTTCTGCGCAAACGACGAAAACACAAACATTTGCTTTGGGCTCATGAAGTAATGCTGAAGGCTGGAATTCCCGATAGTATTGTTCCAGGGCCCTTTTGCCATTAACGGGCGTAATAAAATGGCCATATGTAAAGGCTGTTCCAAGTTCTGCTGCGAGTCGTGCACCTCTGTGCGTAATCCCTAATAGCCACAGTTCAGGATAACCAGTTACTTCTGGGTATGCTTTAACCTGATGATATGGATGGTCTGGGATTAACTCATTTCTTAAAAATGCCTGCAAATCTTTAACCTGTCTCGGAAATTCGTTTAAGCTTTTCCTCATCCCATCAGTCAATGCAAGCCTTGTTGTCGCTGACCCGCCCGGAGATCGTCCGAGCCCTGCATCAATCCGGTTTGGAAACAAGGTCTCCAGCATCTTGAAATTTTCCGCGACCTTATAAGGGCTGTATTGTGGAAGAAGAACACCACCCGAACCCACCCTGATTTTTCTCGTCATGGAAGCAATATGGGAAATCAGTACTTCTGGTGAAGAACCAGCGATGCCATTGGTATTATGATGTTCAGCCACCCAGAACCTGGTATATCCCAGGTTTTCCGTGATTTGTGCCAACTTAACTGTATTCCTTAACGCCTGGCCAGCAGAATCCCCCTTGCTGATGACAGATTGGTCAAGTACACTCAATTTCATTTTAACACCCCGCTAAATCGTTGCTTCATCTGCTATGGCAACAAATTGTGAAAAGAATTGGCCGTCAGTTTTAATAGCGACCATCTAAAAAGTCCTTGTTAACGGACAAAAGTTTCAAAAAAGACGGTTGGTTTGTCCGATAGAATCTTCTAATGGATACAGAGTTTTTTAAAGTATTCCCTTATCATGTGCAGACAAACAAACACCCAGCAAGGATAGCCACCCAAGAGAATCACCAGTTTTAGCACAGCGCCAAAGTCTACAACAGCCCATATATTACCTTTTATATTCTCTTTGAATAATTTTATCTACACTCAGATGGGCTATAAGTAAGGAAAGACAAGAATAGGAAGGAGTAGCAACATGAAGACAAAAAACATACTGCTTTCGGTCACTTTTGGGACTGGCCTATTGCTTGCCGGCTGCGGAGCCACAGAAGAGCCGCCGCCTGAAGAAGATCCGGTGATGGAACAGGATGAACAAGCTCCTCCGGCACCAGATGGAACCCACGAATTGCCTGATGAACCTGAAGAAGGCACAACTGAAAATGATGAAGAGTTAACTGAAGATGAACAAGAAACAATCGAAGAATCGGTTGAAGAATAATGCATGATGAAAACCTTAGAACCGTCTCGGTCCTAAGGTTTTTTCATTAAATGTCCACTTTAAATTAAAGGAGCGAAAAAGTTTAAAGAAATGCTGTTCCTTCCGGTTTGAAGGAACAGCATTTTTTCGGACATCATGGGGTTTACTCCCCATCACTGTCTGATTTATCATCATCCAGTTTGAAATCCTCATCTTCCACATCATTTTCAGTATCCTCGACCGGCGGTTCATTTTCCTGGTCCGTCTCCGCAGAACAGCCACCAATGAAAATAGCAAGCGCCAAGGGGATTCCATAAAAGAGTTTCCTTTTCATGATAAGGCTCCTTTCATCAAACTGCTTGCTGCAAGCAGACTTAGTATTATCTAAAACATACCCTGTCATAATCCAGATAAACGCAACAAGATTTTTAGTGAAAAATAAAAGCATAGCTGCCTAAAAAGAACAAAAACTAAAACCAAAGTTTTTTTCGATGGAGACGCGCAAAGCAACGTTCATAGGGCAAAAGCGCTATCCATAGGCTCGATGGAGGCACGTAAATAGGCAACCAACTGAAAGAGCGGTGTCTGTATTGAGCAGTCTTTACAACACACTAAGACCAAATGGTGAGAACCCGCAAAATAGAAATTAGCCTGAAAATACAAAGGAGGTGATCATATGGCTAAAAAGAAACCTAAGCATGATAAAGCCCTTCCGAAAGCGGATGTGGAGTTTGCGGAAGAGAGAGGGAATGGATTTGAGAAGGTAGCGTTGAAAGCTCAAAGGAAACTAAATAAATGATGCGCTTCTGAATTTTAAAGATGAATCAGCAACTTGATAATCCTAATGGAAAACCACAAAGAAAAGAACTGCAGAGAAATCTACAGTTCTTTTTGGTATTTTTTTACGGGGAAATGAGCTTTAGGCAACATATAACCGATGACTGCACCGATGAAAGCAGGCAGGATCCAGCCAAGGCCAATATTGTATAGAGGCAGATAATCCTTGTATATAGACGTTACAGAGTTGAATAAAGAAATATCTATATTCGGCAGATTAGCGGCCAACGCGCTATAGCCATCAAAAACACTCACAAATAATGTCATCGCTATAGAAGCTGCAAATACGCTTTGCTTATATCCGAAAAGTGGTGATACCAGTGTTAATAAGATAAGGATGATAGCTAATGGGTAAAGGAACATTAAAACAGGTACAGCAAATTGGATGATATTGTTCAAACCAAAGTTTGCGATTATGAAAGACACGATGCAAAGAAGAAGCACAAACTTTTGATAAGAAACCCTCGGTAATAAATCATGGAAAAACTCGCTGCATGCTGTGATCAACCCAATGCTTGTTTTTAAACATGCCAGAACAATGATTATTGCGAGCAAGATTGCACCGAAGGATCCAAAGTAGTGTTGTGCTACTGCTGAGAAAATCTGTCCGCCATTCTCGAATGTTCCGATGGCCAATATGCTTGATGCTCCCATATATGTTATGAGTCCGTAAATTAGCATCATCAAGGTCATTGCGAAAATACCTGATTTCCATGTAGCTCTGGCAATATCCTTAGTGCTGGTAATTCCCTTACCTTTAATGGCATTGATGATAACGATCCCGAAGGCCAGCGAAGCAAGGGCATCCATTGTATTATACCCCTCTTTAAACCCAGTGATAAAAGCCAAATTTGCATAAGCACCGTTCGGTTCCCCGAAGCTTCCCATTGGCTTAATTACAGAAATCCCAATCAATATAAATAAAAAAACGAGAAATGCAGGTGTCAAGTATTTTCCAATGTAATCTATCACCTTCGCAGGATGCAGTGAGAAAAAGTAAACGATGGCGAAGAAAACAAAACTGAAAATCCCCAGCCATAAACCGGTTTGTCCTGGAGTGATGTAGGGCTCAAAGCCAACAACGAATGGAACAGTAGCAGTTCGCGGAATTGCGAAAAAGGGTCCAATCGTTAAATAAAGAACTGTCGCGAAGGCGATGCCAAAAACAGGATGAACTCTGCTGGCTAAATCACGCAGACCAGTGCTTCCGGAAAGCCCTATTGCCAGTATGCCTAGAAAAGGAAGGCCGATGGCTGTTACCAGGAAGCCAATTAACGCTGGCCAGAAGTTCGTGCCTGCCAGCTGGCCTAATTGGATAGGAAAAATCAAATTCCCCGCACCAAAGTACATTCCAAAAAGCATGGTTCCAATCAGGGCATAGGTGGAAAACGGAATTTTTTGCTGCATGTAAATTGTCTCCTTTTCTTGATGATGTAGTGAATGCTGATTTACGCTTTCTTCAGTTGGTAAGGAGGTATTTCTTTAAGAAGGGAAGGAAATTGATAGACATACATTCCTTGTTCAATCCATCACAATAGAGTGAAAACCTATCTTTTCATTGAACCTAAAGAAGAATAATACAAACTACTATATATATTTACACTTCACAAGTCAATGGAATTTTTAGTATTTTTAGAATAAAGGTGCGGTTCGCCTTGTAGTACTTCTTAGGGAGTTTTGTTTACAGGAAGTATTCTATTGCTGTTAAAAAAAAGCTGCTTTGATCCGATAGAAAATAAGGAATGATATTGAGTTCAGGAGAGAATCTGATGACGATTGAACAAGCAGAAGCAATTTTGAAAAATCCGGATTTAGGACGATATTTGACAAGAGAAGAAAAGGAAGCGATTGATTTCTTAATCAGCGTGGCCAGAACAGAAGAGCAGAAGTAGTTTGCTTCTGTCCTTTGATTGGATGAGAAAGTTATCGTTCAGCCTGGTAAACTTTGAACATAATAAGACCCTTGCGATTGGCAAGGGTCTTCTTTCATTAGTGGGCATTTATTTTTCCGCTGATTTCCTTAGCTCGAATTCAGCTTTGATATCTGTTAGTAAATCTTGGTCTGTGATCAATTCAAAAGCTGTCAAGGCAAGTGCTTTTGCTCCTTTTAGCAAGGCTTCATCTCCCTGTGGAGAAGCCGCTGCTTCCCGGAAAGGGACAGTGTGGGCAACCAGATTATCTGGACCGATTTTAATATAAGGGTGAATGGTTGGCACGACCTGGCTGATATTTCCGGCATCGGTTGAGCCAATTCCGTCTCTTTCATCAGTAGCAACGGTTTCTCCAAGGTCTTCGATAACATTTTTGAATACTTCATTATATCGATCATTTAATAGAAGATTGTCGACTTCGTTTTGGAAGGCGATTACATTCAGCTTTGCACCAGTTGCAAGGGCCGCTCCTTCTGCGACAGCTTTTACGCGACGTGTTACCTCATTTAATCCGCTCCGTGTTGCGGCACGAATGAAGAACCTTGCTTTTGCGTATTCAGGAATGATGTTCGGCGCATCACCTCCATGGGTAATGATTCCATGGATTCTTACGTCATCTGTCAACTGCTGTCTTAATGCATTGATACCATTGAAAAGCTGGATGACTGCATCCAATGCATTAATTCCTTCATGAGGCGATGCGGCTGCATGGGCTGGTTTGCCGATAAATTCAAAGTCGAGCGGATCAACAGCAAGAGAAGACGTTGTCAATCTTGTTTGTCCGGAAGGGTGCAGCATCAATGCCGCATGAATTCCCTCAACAAGGCCATGCTTTACAAAGCTTCCTTTAGCGCTTCCGTTTGGGCCGCCCTCTTCTGCAGGAGTACCAAAAACGACTGCTTCCCCGCCAGTTTCATCCAGTACTTTGCTTAGCGCTATCGCAGCGGCAACACTTGTCGTGCCAATGATGTTATGGCCGCAAGCATGGCCTAAACCCGGAAGGGCATCATATTCTGCCAAAAAGGCGATCGATGGTCCATCTTTTTCAGACTTTTTCCGTGCAACAAAGGAGGTTTCATGTCCCGCTACCGCTCTTTCAACTTCAAAGCCTTCATCCTCTAAAATCTTGATAAGCCGGGTAGATGCGAAAAATTCTTCATTGCCGATTTCCGGTCTTTCATGGATTTCATGGCTGGTCGATAAGTAAAGCTCCTTATTAAGCTCGACGTTTCCTGTAATAATTTCCTTTAACTCCTTAAGTGCTTTAACTGGTGTTGACATTATGAATCCTCCTCAAATTTTTTTAAGTGAGAGGAAGGGTACAGAGCGTTTCTGATATCCCTTCCGCTTTATAAATTGCCATCAACCTAGTAACCTACCAGCCAATCTCACTAAGGGGCACAAAGGTAGGAAGCGTATTTCCTTTGTATTCCTTCTCGATGAACTCCTTTGTGTCATCTTCCTGGTAAAGTTCAGCTAATCTTTTCAAAGTTTCATTGTCTTTATCTTCTTCGCGGACAGCGATGATGTTGATATATGGAGTGGCAGTTGCGCTCTCAAGGAAGATCGCATCTTTCTTTGGCGTAAGTCCTGCATCGACTGCGATTCCGTTGTTGATGATGGATGCTGCTACATCGGGCATTACCCTTGGAGTCTGGCCGGCAACAAGCGTAACAAGTTCAAGATTCTTCGGGTTCTCCACGATTTTATCGAGGGAACCAATGCCATCGAAGCCATCCTCAAGCTTGATCAACCCGGCTTCCTGGAGTAAAAGAAGTCCTCGGCCCATATTCGTAGCTTCATTTGCAAGGGCAATCTTCCCGCCCTCAGGGATGTCTTTCACGTCTTTGTATTTGTCTGAATAAATACCCATTGGTGCAATTTGAGTGGTTGCGATTGGTACAAGGTCAAGATTATGTTCCTTGATAAAAGCGTCAAAATAGGAAACGGTCTGGAATGAGTTTGCATCCAATTCACCTTCTGCAAGGGCCAGGTTCGGCTGGACATAATCAGAGAAAGTGACGATTTCGACTTCAATTCCTTCTTTTTCTGCCTTTTTGGCGACAAAATCCCATACTCTGTGATCGGTTCCGCTAACTCCAAGTTTCACTTTGACTGTTTCTCCGCCTTTCGCGGATGATGAAGAGCTGGAGCATGCCGTGCTGAATACTGTGAGACTAAGAACGAATAATGCTAATAAAAGTTTTTTCATTTTGATTTCCTCCTGGTTATCTTCTTCTGATTTTTTTAGCTGAGATGTTTCCAAGGGATTGAAGTCCCTGAACCATTACAATCAAGATGCCAACTGTGATGAACATTGTCTGGGTATCAAAACGCTGGTAGCCGTATGTAATTGCCAGGTCGCCCAGGCCGCCGCCGCCGATTGCCCCCGCCATTGCTGATGCACCGATCAATCCCACGGTCGCAATCGTAAAAGCAAGGATCAGCGAGCTCATCGCTTCAGGAAGGATGAACTTGAAAACAATCTGCCATGGCGTGGCACCCATTGATTCGGCTGCCTCGATCACTCCGGGATCAACTTCCAGCAGGGAGTTCTCTACCAATCTTGCAATATACGGACCTGCATAGAAGACTAGTGGAACGACAGCTGCGGCTGTACCAATTGACGTGCCAACAATCAGCCGGGTCAGCGGTATGATTGCGACCAGCAGGATGATGAATGGCACAGAGCGGAAGACGTTGATGACACTGTTGAGTACATTGAAGACAGGTGCGTTTTCAAGCAAATGGCCTTTCCTGGTGACCACAAGCGCGATTCCCAGCGGAACTCCGAGGACTGCCGAAAACAAAAGTGAGAACGCAACCATTTGCAGTGTTTCAATTAAAGCCTGAATAATTTGCTCTGAGTTAACTAGCATGTGCTGTCACTTCCTTTATGCTTACTTTTTGTTGATCAATAAAATTAAGAGCTCTCAAAATTTCTTTATCACTGCCCTGGAACTCGACAATCAGGTTTCCGAATGGTATACCCTGAAGCTCTGTGATATTGCCGAAAAGAACATTGAGGTTGATATCGAATTTCTTTGAAAGCTGTGAAAGAAGCGGCTGACCGGCTGTCTCACCGACAAAGTTAATCCGGAATACCTTATGCAGTCCTGAATGTCCTTCGATAATCCTGTAAACAGAATCAGGAATACTGTCATTCATGATGGTGCTGACGAAATTCCTGGCTGTTTCTGTTTTAGGAGCTGAAAAAACATTGAAGACAGTGTCTTCCTCGATGATTCTTCCATCCTCGATGACAGCGACTCTGTCGCAAATCTCCCTGATGACGGACATTTCATGCGTAATGATTAAAATCGTAATGTTGTACTCCTTGTTGATTTTTTTCAAAAGCTGCAGGATCGAACTGGTTGTCTGCGGGTCAAGCGCAGAAGTCGCTTCGTCACAGAGCAGGATTTTCGGCTGGGTTGCCAGTGCCCGGGCAATCCCGATACGCTGCTTCTGGCCGCCCGAAAGCTGGTCTGGATAATTGTCTGCTTTATCAGCCAGGCCGACAAAGTCGAGCAGCTGAAGGACACGCTCTTTTATTTTGGCTTTGGGAAGTTTTGCGAGTATGAGCGGCATCGCGACATTATCGAAAACGGTTTTCGAGTTTAAAAGATTGAAATGCTGGAATACCATGCCAATATTCTTTTTTACCTCCCTGACTTCTTTTACTGAAAGGGAAGTCATGTCGCAGCCATCCACAATCACCCTGCCTGATGTGGGCCGTTCCAGTAAATTCACACAGCGGATCAGCGAGCTTTTTCCTGCACCGCTAAAACCAATGACTCCAAATATCTCTCCTTCCTTGATTTCCAGGTCGATTCCATTAAGCGCCGCTACCTTATTTCCGCGGCTTTCATAAACTTTTTCCACTTTCTCAAACGTAATCAACTGATTTCCTCCTTTGTAGATTGAAAAGCGCAAGCGCCTTGGTCAGCCCCGACAAGCGCTGGAGGGCGCCCGGTGAAGTCGTTCTTTGACTTCATTGGGCGGACCGAAGCGACTCGAGAGGCTAGGCGCTGTAGCTAGACACTAATTTAATACAAAAGTTAATAGTTTCTTAAAAAAGAAAAAAAACCTCTTCCCGGAAACAGGAAGAGGGCATGCCGCAACGATTGCTGGACAATATCTCTTCTTATCTCCCAAGCTCATGCTTGCTGGATTTGGCACAGTCCTCAATGTGAGTCCGCTGCCGAGGCTTCATAGGGCCAGTCCCTCCGCCTCTCTTGATAAGAAAGTATCGATATGGAATTGTAGATGGGGATCGTTGTAAAAACAAAAAAGTCCCCTTCAGAAAGAAGAGGACATTAAATAAAAAGTCGGCCTCTTCTTATCTGTCAAGCTCATGCTTGCTGGATTTGGCACAGTCCTCCAAAGGAGTCCGCTGCCGAGGTGTCATAGGGCCAGTCCCTCAACCTCTCTTGATAAGAAGTAACGAATATTGAGTTGTAAATCTTGTTTATTACTTTACTGCGCCATAGAAAAAGTGTCAATCATTTTGTTGGATTTTTTTTAGTAATACGAAAAATAGGAATATAGTATTAAATAGCAAGTATCAGGCAAAAAGAATAGAAACCCTTGCAGCAGCAAGGGTTTCAAGCGAGAAAAGTAAGCTTTATCTGGTAATGACAATCGGCCCATTCTTTGTAAGGATGATGGTATGCTCGCATTGAGCGACAAAGCTGTTTTCTGTTACATATGTCCATTCATCGTTCTCATTTTGGAAAACTTCTTCCTCGCGAGTTGAGATGAATGGTTCAAAAGCGATGACCATTCCTTCTTTTAGAAGCTCGTCATCCCATGGTTCATTGTAATTGTAAATATGGTCGGGTGCTTCATGAATTGTCCGGCCTATTCCGTGTCCGGTCAGGTTTTTGATGACTGTCAGGCCGTTCTTTCTCGCAGTCGCGATAACGGCCTTGCCGAGTCCGCTTTTCTTCGAGCCAGGTTTCGCTTTTTTCAATCCTGCTTCAAAGGCCTCGACAGCCGTTTCGCAGATTTTGGTTAAAATCGGGTCGCCTTCGCCAACGACAAATGAGATGCCAGTATCAGCGAAGTATCCATTCTTAGAGCCGGAAACGTCGATATTCACAATATCGCCTTCTTTGATGACACGGCTCCCTGGAATTCCATGGGCGACCTCTTCATTCACACTGATGCATGTATACCCCGGAAAATTGTACTCACCCTTCGGAGCGGAAATCGCCCCATGCTGTTCAAACATCCTGCCCGCGATTTCATCGAGCTCCTTCGTGGTGATTCCAGGCACAGTCTTTTGGACCAATTCCTCGCGAATCAAGCCGACAATCCTGCCGATTTCTTTTAATCCGTTGAAGTCTTCTTCTGTTTTTGCAATCATAATATATTCCTTTCCGATGGCATAAATTTAAGATTCCACTTGATTTTATTAGAGTATCCCTTTTTGGTATGGAAATCCACACATAAGGCTTTAATGAATGATAGGAAGCAAGCTTTAACTTGGAATTCTACAATGGATTAATATATCGTAGAACTACACTGTTCTAAGGAGAATTGTTTTTCTCCCTACAATATACCGTATTAATAGGAGTAAGTTAATGTACACGGGGTAAAGTGAATTGGTATATTTTTCTTTATAAGATATATTTAGCAAAATCGTTTGTGTTTATATGGATTACTTTAGTGATTATTTATAGTAGATTTACCTAGGTTGTCTACTAGCATGTTGAAATAAAAAGAAGCAGTAAGCTAACAATATCAGTATGATTGAATATCCTAAAGCCAATTATTTAGGGCTTAGGAATTTATAGGGGTGAAAAAGTGATCAGCTTTGAAAATGTATCGAAGAAATATGATGATGGAACATACGCGGTCAATAATTTTAGTTTACATATCAAGGAAGGGGAATTGCTTGTCCTCATAGGTCCAAGCGGCTCCGGCAAAACGACAACTTTAAAAATGATCAATCGCTTGATTCCTCTTACTGATGGCTACATCAAAATCAAGGATAAGATGATCAGTGACTATGATATTCACGAGTTGCGCTGGGATATTGGATACGTTCTTCAGCAAATTGCCTTGTTTCCGCATATGACGATTGAAGAAAACATTGCGGTTGTTCCGGAAATGAAGAAATGGGATCAGACAGAAATCAATCAACGCATCGATGAATTGCTGCATATGGTAGGGCTTGAACCAGAAACGTACCGTAAAAGGCTGCCCAATGAACTATCCGGTGGCCAGCAGCAAAGAATTGGTGTGGCCCGGGCGCTTGCTGCCAATCCGCCGATCATTTTGATGGATGAGCCATTCAGCGCCTTGGATCCACTAAGCAGGGAAAAGCTCCAGGATGATCTCATCGAATTGCAGAAAAACATCAAGAAAACCATTGTATTTGTCACTCATGATATGAGCGAAGCATTGAAGCTTGGAGACCGGATATGCCTGATGAGAAATGGGGGAATAGTCCAGACAGGAACCCCTGAAGAGCTGATCCAGCAGCCTGCGAATGATTTTGTCCGTGAATTTGTTGGGATTGACCAATCTCAGGAAAAGATCATGGATATCCGTGAAGTTGTTGAACCTGCAAATCCGGGGGAGATGGAGCACCTTCCTGTCATTTCCTCCCAGGTGTCGATCAATGAAATCCTTGCGTTATTGAGTGAGCAAGAACAACTAGCAGTTGTTGATCGTGATGAAAAAATCGGTACCATTGACCGACAGGGGATTATCCGGATTTTATCCGGTCGAATGGAGGCGCTGAAATGAACGGCTGGACTTCCACTTTTGTAGAAAGAAAAGATGCGCTTTTAAGTGCCCTGCTCGAACATATCCAGATTTCTTTTATTGCGCTATTCTTCGCAGTGTTAATCGCCATTCCGCTTGGGATTTTCCTGACAAGAAGGAAGCGGATATCAGAAGGGATTATTGGGATTACAGCTGTTCTGCAGACAATCCCTTCACTTGCATTGCTTGGTTTGTTGATTCCGCTATTCGGAATTGGCAAAGTCCCTGCAATCATTGCCCTAGTGGCGTATGCACTGCTGCCGATCTTAAGGAATACATATACAGGAATAAATGAAGTGAATCCATCGTTAATTGAAGCCGCTCGTGCCATGGGAATGAACAGCAATCGCCGTTTAATGAAGGTTGAACTCCCTTTGGCGATGCCCGTCATCATGGCTGGAATCCGTACAGCGATGGTCTTGATCGTCGGAACTGCGACAATTGCCGCACTAATTGGAGCAGGAGGTTTAGGTGACCTGATTCTTCTCGGCATCGACAGAAATAATACGGCATTAATCGTCCTTGGCGCAATTCCTGCGGCCTTGCTTGCCATTCTGTTCGACCTTCTGCTTAGAAGGTTCGAAACGGTTTCCTTTAAAAAATCGCTCATTACGATAGGCACTATTTCTTTAGCTGTGCTTGTCATGATGGCCATTCCTTTCCTTGGCGGGAAAAATGACGATGAGATTGTCATTGCAGGGAAGCTGGGCTCCGAGCCTGAGATCCTAATCAATATGTACAAGCTCCTGATCGAAGAAGAAACAGATCATTCCGTCCGGCTGAAACCTGGATTGGGAAAGACTTCATTTGTTTTTACAGCATTGGAAAACGGAGATATTGACATTTATCCTGAATTCACAGGCACGGCCATTTCGGAATTTTTAAAAGAAACAGCCCGCAGCACAAACAGGGAAGAAGTATACCAGCAGGCAAAAGAAGGAATGAAAAAAGAGTTCAACATGGACATGCTTCAGCCGATGGACTATAACAATACGTATGCTTTAGCTGTTCCTAAAGATTTTGCTGAAGAAAACAACTTAAAGACCATCTCAGATCTAAAATCGATTGAATCCTCGCTGAAAGCTGGGTTCACCCTTGAATTCTCAGATCGCGAAGATGGATATAAAGGAATCAAAAAACTCTATGGACTCAACCTGCCCAGCCTGATCACTATGGAGCCAAAACTCAGGTACCGAGCAATCAAAAACAAAGAAATTAACCTTGTTGATGCCTACTCAACCGACAGTGAGCTCCAGCGATATAAGCTTGTCGTGCTTGAAGATGATAAAAACCTGTTTCCTCCATATCAGGGAGCTCCTCTTATGAGAGCTGAAACATCAGAGGAATATCCTGAAATCGTCGACGCCCTCAACAAGTTAGCCGGTAAAATCACCGATGATGAAATGAGGAAAATGAATTACCAGGTGAATGTCGAAGGGAAGTCGGCTGAGAAGACCGCACGGGAGTTTTTAAGAGAAGCTGGATTATTGAAATAAAATAAATTTAGGAACATCAGTTAGGAAAAGTATCGAAAAAAGACAAGAGGCAGAAAAACCAATTGGTTTTTCTGCCTCTTTGTCAGTAAGAATTATTGCGGATTAGTTATTTATACTCGATAGAAAGCGAGTTTTCGCCTGTTCAAAAATGGCATTGATTTCGCCATGGATGGATTCTCTTTCATTTTTATTATCTACATCTATAACCTTCATTTTTAATTCTTTCACTAAATTATGTTCTTCTGAAGTTAAAATATCCTTAAACATATGAAATCCTCCTGTTGTATTACTTAGCTGTTGGGAAATGAAAATCCCATGATGAAAAAAATCGAAGTTTGCTTTCTTGATAGATGATTTTTTACCCACTTTTGAAAACTGATAAACTCATTTTGAACTACATATGGGGTTTGAAAACTCCATTGCGTATTAAGAGGAGTAATAAGGCTAGGTTTTATACATAAAATACAAATTAATTTTAAAACCCTCGCGGCAAGAAGCGAGGGTTTTTGTTGTTTTGCCAGAGTTTTTAAACATTTTTTAAAAAAAGATGAAATTCTAGTACTCCCAGGGGTTTTATATGTGATTTGACTCACTACATTGATAATCATTCGCAATTAAGATGAAGGTAAGAAATCAAAGGAGGGGATTTGGTTGAAAGCAACAGACAGAAAGGCCCAGGGAGCAGTTCAGGGTGAAACCGTCAAGGATACCAGTCACTACAAAACAAAGATAGGAACCTGGATATCGGTCGGAGTAGTGGGAGCAGTGATTCTTGCGACGTACTTTATTCTATTTGGACTCTACATGGCAAGAGTTTAGAAGGGGGAGAGAAGAAATGCACTTGGATGAAAAGATCTGGCTGTTTTTAAGTTTTGGAATGATCATGGGGTTCATGATTTTTACTGGGTACCAGGCAGTGGCATTGGGAATGGGGCCCCCAAGCCATAAAGAAACGATCGATCCGCAAAAGGTCGATGAAACAGCCCCATTTGACGAGCCGGGAATCAAACAAATTGGCGAAAATGAGTATGAAGTTGTCATGACGCTTCAGGTATTTAGTTTTACACCGATGGAAATCGAAGTCCCTGCTGGATCAACTGTCCACTTCACGTTAACGTCAAAAGATGTTGTTCATGGTTTCCAGGTGGCTAATACGAATTTGAACGCAATGGTTATGCCGGGACATATCCAAAAAATATCACAGAAGTTTGATGAACCAGGTGAATATTTGGTGTTATGCAATGAATATTGCGGTGCCGGGCATCAGGCCATGAGCACAAAAATCATCGTTAAATAAAAAGGGGGGAAAGAATGTGCAATCTGCATTAAAATCAACTTCATTTAATCAAAAAACAAACAAAATATTAGGGATCAATCAAGAGGATGCAAGGATTTCGAAATCATACTTATCTATCGCATTTATCGCTTTGCTGCTTGGCGGTTTCCTGGGCTTGCTGCAAGGTCTCAATCGTGCCGGTGTCCTGCAATTGCCGCCGTGGCTTAACTATTACCAGGTACTCACGGCCCATGGCATCCTGTTAGTCGTGGTATTATCCGCATTCTTCACGATTGGGTATTTTTATGCCGGACTTTCTCACACACTTGGAGGATTGCTGCCTAAGGTGAGGAAAATGGCATGGATCGGTTTTTGGATGAAGATTTTCGGCTTTGTGTTAGTCGTCATACCGATTTTAAAGAATGAAGCCTCTGTCATGTACACCTTCTACCCGCCAATGGCTGCATCACCAATGTTTTACTTTGGCTTGGTATTCATCGTATTGGGAATCTGGATGCTTGCATTGGGAGCGTTTACTCAAGTTGCGAACTGGAGAAGGAATCACAAGGGGCAACATCTCCCGATCCTCGCCTTCTTTGCAACCGGTGTTTTCGTCCTGTTAGTCGGCGCAACTGCTTTTGTTGCAGTAGAAGTCCTTTTCATGATCATCCCATGGACACTTGGCTGGACAGACGGCATAAACGTATTGCTTGCGCGTACACTTTTCTGGGCATTTGGCCATACTGCCGTTAACATCTGGTATTTGACCGCTGTCTCAGCATGGTATGTAATCGTACCAAAAATAATCGGCGGACACCGTTGGAATGACCTTTTAACACGTATGGTTGTCATTCCGTTAGTAATCATGAACATTACCGGCGGATTCCACCATCAGATCATTGATCCTGGTATTTCGGAGTCCATCAAATATATGCACGTATTCATGAGCCTTGCTATTGGGTTCCCTTCATTAATGACCGCATACGCAATGTTCAGGGTATTTGAACGTACAGCAAGAGCGAAAGGCGGAAAAGGTTTAGTTGGCTGGTATAAAAAGATGCCATGGGGCGATGTACGATTCCTGTCGCCGTTTATCGCCATGGTAGCATTCATTCCGGCTGGAGCCGGCGGAATTGCTCAAAGCACGAACCAATTGGACCAGGTTGTACACAATACGATGTGGGTGGTAGGCCACTTCCACTTAACGCTTGGTATGTCTGTCATCATGACCTTCTTCGGCATCAGTTACTGGCTCGTTCCATATCTATCAAAACGGGTGCTGTCTCCTGCCATGAATAGATTGGGAGTGATTCAAACCGTCATATGGACTATAGGTATGGTGATCATGTCGATCTCTATGCATGCTGTAGGTCTCTTCGGTTCTCCACGAAGAACTTCATTTACAACCTACGGGGATTTTGCTGAAACACTTGGATGGAATCCGTATATGGCAGCTGTTGGCATAGGAGCAAGCTTATTGCTGATTGCTGTCATCCTTCAAGTTTATGCGGTGTTCAACCTCATGTTCTTCGCACCAAAGGGAGTAACAGAATTCCCAATTGCCGAAGAGGAAGCAGGAGCAGCAAAAACTCCATACTGGACAGAGCGCTGGGGAATCTGGGTTGTGCTCATGCTGTTGGTCGTTTCAATGGCTTACGTCTTGCCAATCGCAGACATGATTATGAATGCACCTCCTGGGTCGCCGCCATTTAAGACTTGGTAAAAAAAGAAAGCGCAAGCGCCTTGGTCAGCCCCGACAAGCGTTGGAGGTCCTGACATTGAAGTCGTTCTTTGACTTCACTGTCAGGACCGAAACGACTCGAGCTGCTCAAAGCTAACGCTTATCGCAAGATAGTCGAGGAAGCTCTTTCAGCGATGAAAACTGGCTAGGCGCTGGAGCTGGACACTAATTTCAATGCAAAAACCTTTTTACTTTCTTTTAGTGTAAAAAAAGAGATAGCTTCTGAAATCAGGGCTATCTCTTTCAAATCAGCACGATATGTGAAAACTGAGATTTTCATCACTGGAAAAATGGGATGTGATCAATTTGATCAAAAATCGGCAAACGATGATTTCATGTCTAGTTGTATTGGTGTTTGGACTGCTTTTATTTTATACAGGAACAGACGGATTCACTGCTTATACAGCAGAGAAGGCAAGAGTGACAAAGCTGGTTGAGGAACAGCCTCAGTTTCCACAAGTAACCTTTGAAGATAGTGAGGGTCGGACTTATACTATATCTGAATTTGAAGGTAAGTATGTATTTATCACTTTTATTTATACAGGCTGCACTACGATATGCATTAAATTAGAAGAGAATATGTCGCAAGTGTACGATCTGCTTCCGAGTGAATATATAGGCAAGGATATTGTCTTTTTAAGCATAAGCTTTGACCCGGGCAAAGATGATCCTGCTACGCTAAACAAGTATAAGGATTTATTCGGAAGTGATGGGGAGACATGGAGAATGGCAAGGATACCGGACCAGAAACAGTTGGATACCTTGCTGGAGAAGTTTGGAGTCATTGTGATTCCAGATGGAAATGGGAACTTCGCTCATAATTCAGCTTTTTATTTAGTGGATCGGCAAGGCGCATTAGTGGATGTAATGGATTTTACAAAGGTAAATGAGGCGGCAGATAGGTTGGAACAGACTCTAGAAGCAGACAGGGGGAAATAACGATGAATCAGTTTCTGATCGGGCTTGTTCTTTTAATCGGTTTAATGCTTCCTCCTGTTGCAAACTTGATGGAATCCGTCATGATCATTCACATGCATATGCAGATGCCAATGCTGGTGATTTCCGGCTTTTTCATGGGACAGTTATTCCAGCAGCGCTTTCCTCATTTCTTTTCAAAGTACAATCAAGAGGGCATCCCAGGAATCCTTCTGTTTATCATCATAATGGGTTATTGGATGCTGCCGCGTACAATGGATGAAGCCTTGACTGTAAATAGTGTGGAATTATTCAAGTTTACCAGTTTGCCATTCCTCGCAGGAGTGCCTCTAAGAGATTCCTGGAAAAAACTCAGCAAGAATCGGAAGAATTATACGATTGCATTTTTTACAGTCATGTTCTTGGGCATGGGCTGGTTATATATTCAAGCAAACGATCAGCTTTGCAACAATTACTTAGTAGTTGACCAGATGATCCTTGGATGGGGATTCATCACAATGGCCATCTGTTTGGTCATTTACTTAATCTATACGGCTGTTGTAGATCCCTCGTTATATGAGTAGGAATTCAACCATTGTGTCCATTTTGCCAACATGTCACAGTAAGGTGCTTAATCAGGTATAATAAGTTGAAGGAATTTTATTAGATGCGGCAATTATTGCATATTCAATCAGCGGGAAAAGGCGATTCAGGGCATAGGAGGACCAAAATGAAAATAGCAATCTCATTCAGTGGCGGGAAGGACTCTACGCTAGCATTATACAAAATTCAAAACAACCCTGATTTCGAGGTTGATTCATTGCTCGTGACGCTGACATCAGGATTCGATCGGGTATCAATCCATGGGGTTCGCTACGAGCTGTTGAAGCTCCAATCTGAGTCGTTGGGCATTCCATTAAGAGAGGTGTGGCTTCCGCAGGATTGTCCGAATGAAAAGTATCAAGAAATAATGGGAAAAGCTATTGCTGAAATGAGAGAAGACGAAGTGACCCATATCGCTTTTGGCGATATACATCTTCAGGATGT
This sequence comes from Mesobacillus jeotgali, assembly GCF_031759225.1. Taxonomy (NCBI): domain Bacteria; kingdom Bacillati; phylum Bacillota; class Bacilli; order Caryophanales; family Bacillaceae; genus Mesobacillus; species Mesobacillus jeotgali. Next base: position 3,761,057 of record NZ_CP134494.1, on the reverse strand, counting down.
TCGGGAATATCGGGAGAAATTATTCTCGGCATCGGGATTGACCCCTGTTTTTCCACTCTGGGGTATACCGGTAGAGGAAGTAAGCTGTGATTTTGTTGATTCTGGATTCAAAACGGTTTTAACATGTGTTGATTTAGAAAGGCTGGCTCCATCCTATGCAGGCAAAGTATATGACAGGAAGTTTATCAGTGAGTATCCGAAAGACCATGATATTTGCGGAGAAAATGGAGAATTCCATTCATTTGTATTCGATGGTCCTAACTTTGCATTCCCCATCAACTTTAGGTTAGGTGAGGAAAAAGTGACAAAGGATTATTTTACTCAAAAAGATCGATTCCTGTTTATAGATTTAATCCCGAATTAAAGCTTATAAACTTTAATATTCAAATAAATGATCAATAAACTGCCGGCTAGAAAAATAATGACACCTGAAATAGAGTTTGGAGAAAGGTAATGTAAAAAATCCATAAAAAGCACCCCTTATTTTTAGGTGGAAATATCGTATTACGATATTTTGTATTTTAATTATATCGTGTTAAGATATATTTATCAATAAGAAAGTAAGGTGGAATTTTTGCTTAGTAAAGACGTATATGAGTACCTTGCTGAGTTTCGGTACCAATTGAGGAAGTTCCAGAAGTTCAGTGAAACAGCAGCTGAAAATATGGGCATTACCGCCCAGCAGCACCAATTGATGCTGGCCATAAAAGGGTACCCGGAAAGGGATTATGCTACACCGAGCGAGCTAGCAGAACGATTGCAAATCACTCATCATTCATGCGTTGGCCTTATTGACCGCAGCGAAAAGTCAGGATTGGTCTCGCGCAGGAAAAACCCAGAAGACGGCCGAAGTGTCTTTGTCGATGTAACTCATAAAGGAATGGATATCCTCGAGGGCCTGTCCGAGATTCATCTTGAAGAAATAAAGCGGATCGGTTTGTTTAAGGAGAAGCTTTGATAAAGCAGTGAAATACACAACTGAATAAAATTAGTTTATTTAAGAGGTAACTTATGAAAAAAAGAATCATCTATTTGGGAATTATAACTATAATCATAATCCTTCTTTTGCTTGGGACCTATAGATTAATGAATTCCAGGACTTTTCAATTGTTTGGCGGACTGACAGCCCAAGTAAATACCGACGAAAAAGTAGTCGCTTTAACCTTTGATGATGGCCCCACACAACAAGTGGAAGACATTTTGCCAATCCTAGAGAAGTACGATGCTAAGGCAACATTCTTCCTGATTGGCAATGAAATCGAAAAAAATCCAGAAGCAGCCCAGATGATCGCCCAGGCAGGTCATCAAATTGGGAATCACACATACTCCCACAACAGGATGGTGTTGAAATCCCCTTCCTTTATCAAAGAGGAAATCGAGAAAACCAATACGCTGATAGTAAACGCCGGCTTTACCGGTGAAATAGACTTCCGGCCGCCCAATGGGAAAAAACTGCTCGCACTCCCTTATTACCTGGATCAGCAAAATATCGATACAATCACCTGGAATCTCGAGCCTGATTCCTACTATAGTTCATCTGCTGATAAATTAAATTACATAAAAGATCATGTAAAACCTGGTTCCATTATCTTAATGCATCCGATGTACGATCAAACTGGGGAAGAACTTGAGACAATAGAAGGAATTGTGAAAGCATTATCCCGGGAAGGGTATAAATTTATAACGGTAAATGAACTGCAGGAAATGTAGGTTAGAACGATACTAAATCATCGCCACATTAAGCTTAGAGACTTATAAATCTCTAAGATTTTTATTTTGTCTCAATCTAAGCCGTAATCAAAAATCAATTTTTGAATAAAGATTATAAATCTGACTTATTCTGAGAGTATTGGTTGTATTTTCGCAATAATGTTTAATTTCTAATAACTGGGGTATTCGGCAAAAGAGGGGTCTTCCAAAAATACCTGAAAAAGGATATTTTTACATGATTTAGAGAAAGATAGTGACAGTATAAAGGAAGGGATGAGTAAATTGAGTAAAAAGCTACCGCCATTCTTAAGGAAACTGAGCTACTTCGGAAAATCAGAAGACATGACCGACCATGCGACAATCGCACCTGATGACCGAGCTACTGAAAAAGTGTATCGACGGCGCTGGCAGCACGATAAGGTAGTCAGGACGACTCATGGTGTGAACTGTACGGGTTCCTGCAGCTGGAAGGTCCATGTAAAGGATGGAATCATCACCTGGGAAACCCAGCAGACAGATTACCCAACGACAGGACCTGATATGCCAGAGTATGAACCGCGAGGCTGTCCCAGAGGTGCTACCTTTTCATGGTATACATACAGCCCAGTCAGGATCAGGTATCCGTATGTTAGAAGTGCATTAATCGAATTATGGAGAGAAGCATTCAAGGAACATAAGGATCCGGTCAATGCTTGGAAAAGTATTGTCAATGATCCTGAAAAAGCAGAAAGGTACAAGTCTGCCCGCGGTAAAGGCGGATTTGTCCGCTCCAGCTGGGATGAACTTAACACATTGATCTCTGCTTCTTTGATTCATACGATTCAAGAGTATGGTCCAGATCGGATTTTTGGTTTCTCCCCAATTCCGGCCATGTCAATGGTTAGCTATGCTGGGGGTGCCAGATTCTTGAATTTAATTGGTGCCCCTTTATTAAGCTTCTACGACTGGTATGCAGATTTACCGCCAGCATCACCGCAAATCTGGGGAGAGCAGACAGATGTTCCTGAAAGCTCTGATTGGTACAACTCCTCTTATTTGATCGTCTGGGGTTCAAATCTCCCGCAGACTAGGACACCTGATTCCCATTTTTACGTAGAGGCACGGTACAGAGGGGCAAAGGTTGTCGCAGTAAGTCCGGATTATGCAGAATTCGTGAAGTTTGCTGATAAATGGCTGCCTGTCCAGGCTGGTATGGACGGGGCTATCGCAATGGCGATGACTCATGTCATTCTAAAAGAATTCTATGTTGATCAGCAAGTTGATTATTTTAATGACTATGTAAAAAAATACACGGATTTACCGTATCTGCTACTTCTGAAAAAGAATGGTGATTTTTATCAAGGGGATAAGTTCCTGAGGGCTTCTGATATAGGCAGACAGACGGAAAATGGCGAATGGAAGACCGTCGTCCTTGATCAGTCATCAAATGACTTTTCTGTTCCTAATGGGAGCATTGGTCATCGCTGGGAAGATAACCAGAGCTGGAATCTCCATATGAAAGATACGGATAACCAGCTCGATGGGATTGATCCTGTCTTGACCCTCAAAGGGAGGGAAGATGAAGTTGTGATGGCAGGCTTCCCATTTTTCGGTCCAGAAAAGAAGGAAATACTAAAAAGAGGAATCCCGGTTAAGAAAATAACCAAAGACGGTGAAGAGATGTATGTGACGACCGTCTTCGATATGCTTCTTGCGAATTGCGGTGTGAATCGTGGATTAGCAGGGGACTATCCTGCCGATTATGACGATTTACAACCATATACTCCAGCCTGGCAGGAATCCATTTCAGGAGTCAGCAGGCAGGACTGTGCTCAAATAGCGAGGGAGTTCGCACAAAATGCCATCGATTCAAAAGGAAGATCGATGATTATCATGGGCTCAGGTATCAACCACTGGTATCATTCTGACATGATTTACCGCGCAATTCTGAATCTTGTATTGTTGACAGGCTGCCAGGGAGTGAACGGCGGTGGCTGGGCTCACTATGTCGGGCAGGAAAAGGTGCGCCCTCTTGAAGGATGGCAGACAGTCGCCATGGCAAGAGACTGGGGCGGACCTCCAAGGCTGCAAAACGGAACATCGTTTTTCTATTTTGCTTCCGAGCAGTGGAGGTACGATAACCAAACATCGGATGAACTCATTTCACCATTGGTTGATAAGCCTACTTACCAACATCCAGGTGATTATAATGTGTTGTCGGCAAGACTAGGATGGCTGCCTTCCTACCCTCAGTTCAATGACAATTCGATTAAAATTGCCGAGAAGACTGGTCAAAGTGATAAAGAGGCAATTATCAAAGATGTCGTTAAGCAGCTGAAAGAGGGCAAGCTGAAATTTGCCATAGAAAATCCCGAAGATCCAAAGAACTTTCCAAAGGTTCTATTTGTATGGCGCGCAAATCTGATTGGCAGCTCAGCTAAGGGACATGAATATTTTCTTAAGCACCTGCTTGGCACACACCATGGCAATTTAAGTGAACAGAATGAAGAGGATCTAACAAAAGAGATTAGCTGGGTGCAGGATGTTCCGGAAGGCAAGCTTGATTTAATGATAGATTATGATTTCAGGATGTGTGGAACAGGATTGTACTCTGATATCATCCTTCCATCGGCGACCTGGTATGAAAAGTACGATGTATCGAGCACTGATATGCACCCGTTCATCCATCCGTTCAACCCTGCCATCACGCCGCCATGGGAGGCGAAATCCGATTGGGATGCGTTCAAAAATCTCGCCAAGACGTTCTCTGAAATGGCAGAAAGATATTTTAGTGAACCTGTGACAGACCTGGTAGCTACTCCTCTGTTGCATGATTCGAGAGATGAAATCTCTCAGGCGTATGGAAAAATACCTGACTGGAAAAATGGCGATGTCGAGCCACAGCCGGGCGTGAATCTTCCTCGCCTCCACTTGGTCGAGCGTGATTTGACGAAGGTATATGACAAGTTCATCGCTCTTGGTTCGAATGTAAAGGAATCAATAGGATCAAAGGGGATTGGCTGGGAAGCGGCCAAGGAATACGAAAAGCTGAAAGCAATCAATGGTACTGCTTCACAAACAAAGGAATACAAGGACTTGCCGAGCTTGTTTACAGACAGGAATGCTGCGGAGACGATTCTTACGTTATCTAGTACCACTAATGGTTCCCTGGCAATGAAGGCATGGGATGCTCTGGAAAAGAAAACGGGCCTTGAATTGAAAGATCTTGCAGAAGAACGTGCTGAAGAGCATATGTCATTTGCGGAAATCACCGCTCAGCCACGGAAGGTGATTTCATCGCCAGTCTTCAGCGGGTCAGAAACCGGGAACCGGCGCTATAACCCTTTTACAACGAATGTAGAACGGCTAGTGCCATGGCGAACATTGACAGGGCGGCAGCATTTCTATATGGATCATGACCTCATGATTGAATTCGGAGAGGAACTTCCTAACTTCAAGGCACCGCTTCATAAGCTCGCTTTTTACCAGGGCGATCATGAACCTGCTGCAAAAGGGAATGAGATAACCCTTAGCTACCTAACGCCTCATTTTAAATGGTCCTATCACAGTACGTATGGAGATACCCTGCCCATGTTGACTTTATTCCGCGGGGGTCCGCATGTATGGCTGAATAATGATGATGCTGCTTCTGTCGGCATAGAGGATAATGATTGGATTGAGATGTATAACCGTAACGGAGTGGTTGTTGCGAGGGCAGTTGTCAGCCATAGAATGCCAAAAGGAATTGTCTTCATGTATCACGTACAGGAGCGTTACATCAACGTGCCAGGTTCTCCAATCACGAAACAGCGAGGTGGTACGTTCAACAGTCCGACCCGTATCCATATTAAGCCGACCCAGATGATTGGCGGGTATGCGCAATTAAGCTATGGATTCAACTATTATGGACCGACCGGAAACCAAAGGGATGAGAAGGTAGTGATTCGGAAAATGAATAGGGATGAGGTGGATTGGCTTGAAGATTAAGGCACAGTTCGGAATGGTCATGAATCTCGATAAGTGCATTGGCTGCCATACTTGCAGTGTTACTTGCAAGAATACCTGGACGAACCGCCCTGGAGTGGAATATCAATGGTGGAACAATGTTGAAACGAAACCGGGAATTGGCTACCCAAAAGAATGGGAGAACCAGGAGCTGCGAAAGGGAGGCTGGGCCCTCAAGAACGGGAAGCTGGAGCTAAAAGCCGGTGGAAGAGTCAATAAATTGCTGAATATATTCTATAACCCTGACTTGGCAGATATGGATGATTATTATGAGCCTTGGACATATGACTATGAGAATCTGATTCAAAGCCCTGAGAAGAAGCATCAACCCGTGGCAAGGCCCAAATCCCAGGTAACGGGTGAGTACATGGACATCAAATGGGGACCAAACTGGGAGGATGATCTCGCCGGGGTGCATGTAACGGGGAAGAGGGACCCGAACATGGCAGGTCTTGATGAACAGATCAAATTTGAATTTGAACAGGCATTCATGATGTACCTGCCAAGAATTTGCGAGCATTGCATGAATCCTTCCTGTGTTTCTTCCTGCCCATCTGGTGCGATGTATAAGAGGGAAGAAGACGGAATTGTCCTTGTCGACCAGGATGCCTGCCGGAGCTGGAGATTTTGCATGACAGGCTGTCCTTATAAAAAGGTTTATTTTAACTGGAAAACACAGAAGGCTGAAAAATGCACTTTCTGTTACCCGCGAATTGAAGCAGGATTGCCTACCGTTTGTTCTGAAACTTGTGTGGGCAGGCTGAGATATATCGGAATCATCCTATATGATGCGGATAAAATCAAGGAGGCTGCATCCGTTCAGGACGACAAGGACCTGTATGAGGCTCAATTGGGTATGTTCCTTGACCCGCATGATCCGGAAGTGATCAAGGAAGCGAAAAAAGAAGGAATCCCTGATGACTGGATTGAAGCAGCCCAGAGATCACCGGTCTACAAGATGGCTGTTGAACAAAGGATTGCGCTTCCGCTTCACCCTGAATACCGGACGCTTCCAATGGTTTGGTATGTTCCGCCATTGAGCCCGTTCGTGAACGTTTTCGGCGGCCAAATCGATGACCTGGATCCGAATATCATATTTCCGACGATTAACCAGTTCCGTATCCCAATTGAATATCTGGCAAATCTCTTTACGGCTGGTGATACTGATGTGATTAAATCGGTACTTCGGAAGCTGGTGGCAATGCGTATGTACATGCGCCAGGTGAATTTAGGCAAAGAGCCGAACCTCGAGGTTCTAGAAGCAGCAGGAATGAACGAGCAAGTGGCAAGGGATATGTATGAGCTCTCGGCGATTGCCAAGTATTCAGAACGCTATGTCATTCCACCTTCCCACAAGGAAAGAACAGGGGATATGCATTTTATGCAAGGAAACGCAGGCTTTGAGGACCTTGCTCAGGACTGTGAATCATGCAGCGTCGGATCTGAACGTGATCCCCTCTATTATTATGGAGAAGAATACTGGAGGGATTTGGATGAACCAAAGCCAAGTGGTTTATAAGTTGTCTTCCATTTTGCTGCACTACCCGGAAAAAGAGTGGAAAGAATACCTTTCAGAACTTCATAAAGAAGCGAGTATAATTAATGATGCAAAATTACGTGGAATGATCGGAAATTTCCTGGACTACTTGGACAGGACCAGTATGGAAAAATTGTGCCAGAACTATGTGCTGACGTTTGATTTCAATGATAGAAGTACGCTCTACCTAACTTATTCTGTATTCAAGGATAACCGGGAGAGAGGTCCTGCACTTGTAAAGCTTAGGAATGAGTTCCTTGAGGCAGGAGCCGATCTGGAGAGTGATGAACTGCCGGATTACCTTCCCCTAATCCTGGAGTTCGCTTCCATCACGGAAACAGAAAAATCGGCAAAGATTCTCAAACTGCATTTCCGGGCGATTGAGCGGTTAAGTCTGGAGCTGGAATCGATGAACAGTCCATATCATTATTTGCTGGGAGCATGTGTGTTGTGTATCAAACAGCTTAGAACGAATGAACAGATCAGTAGAAAAGGTGAAAGGAGAATCATATGAGCAGCCTCGATCTCTTTTTATGGGTGATTTTCCCTTCTATTTGTCTGACGGTCTTTGTGTTAGGGCATATATACCGCTATAATACTGATCAGTTTGGCTGGTCGGCAAAATCCAGTCAATTTCTCGAGAAGAAGAAGCTTAAATGGGGAAGCATTCTTTTCCATTGGGGAATCATCTTCGTGTTCTTCGGCCACGTTGCCGGTGTGCTTATTCCTAAGATCATCTATGACAATATCGGTATAACAGACCACATGTACCATTTTGGCGCTGTATGGTTCGGCGGAGCGGCAGGAGTCATCTGCGTAATCGGAGGAGCTTTGCTTTTCATGAGAAGAGCATCAGTCAAACGAATCAGAGTGAACAGCAAATTCAAGGATTGGTTATCACTAGTGCTGCTGGGTATTGTAGTCATTGTCGGATTCACCAACACAGTTGGATACACGGCATCAGGAGGAGATTTTGATTACCGTACAACGATCGGTCCCTGGTTCAGGGGGATCCTGACCTTCAATCCAGAACCAGCTTATATGATTGGTGCGCCGATCGGTTTTCAGGCTCATATCCTTTTGGCTTTCGTCTTATTTGCGGTTTGGCCATTCACAAGGCTGGTTCATGTCTGGAGCTTGCCTTTGGAATATCTTAAGAGAAAATACCTGGTTTATCGAAGGATGGCCCCAGCCAAAAATGTTACCAAGAGAAATTGAACCATAAAAGAAAGGCTGAATCTCAGCCTTTCTTTGCCATTTTAGTAAAGGAGGAGTCGAATATGTCAGGACCTGCGTTGAAGAATCACTTTTCACATCAATCCATTCATGATGGTTATTATACAGAAGGACGAGATTTGACAGAATTACTCGTAAAACTATTCAGAGAGGAACGTGATGAGGATTGTGCCGTTGCAGCAGACGCCCTTGTGGAACATTGGGAAACGAGGACAATCGCTCATGCGGATTCTGAGGAAGAAGGCTTTTATAAGGAAGTCATAGAAAACCAGCCAGAAATGAGGGAGGAAGTTATCAAACTCATTAGAGACCACGATTTAATTAGAATGATTGTGGCCGATGTCAAGGCCAGGCTGCCGAAAGAAGGAGTAACAGAAGAAGTCATAGATCGGTTTAAAACCATTCTTCACCTGGTGGATATCCATAATCATGAGGAAGAACGAATCCTTTTCAGGCAAGATCATTCTCACCTTGAACAAATCCGCGAACAAAATGAAAAACCAGCCTCCGGACAATAGTCGCCATATAGACAGGAAAATAGGAAGCAGAGAATCCCCTAAATGGACTCTCTGCTTTTTCTAATGGTTCGATAAATCACTGAACATCGCTACCAACATTTTGGGCTGGCCGGCATCATCTCTAATGGTACTGATTGTCAGCCATTCAGGATAGATTTCTCCGTTTTTCTTCCTATTCCAAATTTCACCTTGCCAATATCCGTCACTATTGATTTTTTCCCACATCGATCTGTAAAAATCTTTCTCATGCTTACCTGATTGCAGGATGGATGGTGTTTTTCCGATCGCTTCTTCTGCCTTATATCCAGTTACTTTTGTAAAAGCGGGATTTACCTTCTGGATGACTCCGTTCATATCCGTTACCATCATACCCGATTCGGTACTCTCCAGAACATTGGAAGCGAGCTTGAGCTTGTCTTGATAATAAAGCCAAACAACAAGAATCAGGCTGGCAAGCGCAAATTCAGAGAGCGCCATGAATCCAATTGCGTAATGCCCGGTCCAATTGAACAAGGTGGTGAGGATCAATGGAGGGAAAAAGCCTCCCAGCCCGCCCATCGCAGCAACGATTCCATTCACAATCCCTGCCTGCTTTGAAAAATACATCGGAACAAGCTTAAAGATAGTTCCATTCCCAATCCCGGCTGATATCGCCACTCCCATTACACCGACTGTGTAAATCGGTAAGGAGGGAGTAAAGGAAAGGAGAAATCCGCTAAATGTCAGCCCTGTGAAGACAAACATCAGGATGATGAAAGAATTGAATTTGTCGCCAAGCCATCCGCCAACAGGTCGAAGGAAGGTGGCGATCGTGATGAAGCCTGCTGTTCTAAGACCAGCATCCACTTTACTGAGGTCAAAATGGTTCACCAGGAAATTTGGCAAATAGATGGTGAACGCGACAAACGACCCGAAGGTGATGAAATAAAATAAGCTAAGCAGCCAAAGTTTAGGATTACGATAAACACCTTTTATCTGCTCACCCAGCGAAACCTTGACCTTCTTCTCTTGCCTGTCCCCGAGCAGGAAGTTTAGGACTGTAATGATGATCAACAGAATCAGGTACATGTTAACTGTTGCACGCCAACCAAATTCATTTGCAATCACTGGAGCTAAAAATGCAGTAAAGGCAGTACCGATATTTCCCGCACCATAAATCCCATTTACAAAACCGTGTTTCTCCTTAGGATAATATTTAGGTAACGATGTTACGCCGACAGAAAAAACAGCACCGCCAATACCAAGCAAGAGTCCGCCTGTGATCAATATTGTGATTGAGTCGGCAGAACTTATGATAAAGACGGGGAGTAAGAGGGTGATAAAACTAATGGTGAAAATCAGGCGAGCACCATACTTATTTGTCCAATACCCAAGGGGGATCCTCAAAATTGAGCCGAGGATTACCGGAATAGCGGTAACTAAAGCCATTTCACTGGAAGTCAAATCAATGTCAGCCGATATGTAGGGCATTAAAGAGGATAGAATCACCCACACCATGAAACCAATCACCAGACTAGAGGTCTGAAGAACGAGTTGAAAGCTTCCTTTTTGCATTGTAGAACTCCTTTCATTGTTCTGCAAAGAATAATGGCGTCACTACTTAAAATACCCATATAGATGCCAGTAAACCAGGTATTTTACAGAATTTTAAAAGTCAGGGAAGTTTGGGGTTATGAAAGGAATATATGATCCTCTGCATTGATAAATGAAAGGAGCTATTTCTGTGAAGAAGGAAAATGACATAAAAAAAGCTGCAAAACCAATAGGTTTTGCAGCTTTTTTAGAAAGTGGAGAATAGGGGGCTCGAACCCCTGACCTCAACGCTGCCAGCGTTGCGCTCTCCCAGCTGAGCTAATCCCCCGTATCTAAACAGATAAGGTACAAGAAAGATTATATAACCATCTCATCGGACATGCAAGACAAAATTTAACGTGAATACAAAAACTATCATGATTCCTCTGACTCCCAACCCATGCATGAAAATAAATCTCCTATGTCCATAATGTAGAGGACACAAACGGTTTATAGGACGTGGCTTTTTATGGTGGCTAAGACCCTGTAACAAAAACTGTTTGAGTGGATTTGGTGATCAACCCTTTGTTGGCTCATTCCCTTTGGGAAGGATGACCACGTACAGAAAAATGCCTTTTTTCAAATCCGCTCGCTGTTTGTGATCTAATACGTGGAGGATTGGTATTATGGATGTATTTATTGAACGTTGTGCAGGTCTTGATGTTCATTCAGAGACAATCGTTGCCTGCGTTCTAACCGGCAAGCAAGACGAGGATTTGATCAAGATTACTGAAACCTTTCCAACCTTGACGAAGGATTTATTCCGTTTATTAAAGTGGCTGAAAGACCATGGGGTCACCCATATTGCGATGGAAAGCACCGGAGTCTATTGGAAGCCTGTGTTTAATATCCTTGAAGACTTTTTTGATATTACTCTTGCGAATGCCCAAAGGATCAAGAACGTCCCAGGAAGAAAAACAGATGTTTCCGATGCCGAGTGGATTGCCAAATTATTGCGACATGGGCTCATCGAAAAGAGTTTTGTGCCTCCGTCCGATATCCGGGAGTTACGGGACCTCACACGTCTCCGAAAAAAGTGGATTGGCCAATTAACTTCTGAAAAGAACCGGATTCAGAAGGTTCTGGAGTGTTCAAACGTTAAGCTGAGTTCGGTTATTTCCGATGTCTTTGGGGTTTCAGGGAGAAAGTTGCTTGAGAGACTGGTGGAACAGGGATACGTAGATGGCGATGAAGTCGAAAGCAGAATACACGGAAAAATGTCATCTAAAAAACAATTAATTACTGACTCGCTCTTCGGTACGATTAATGACCATCAAAGGTTTCTAATCAAACAGTCTTGGCTTCACATTCAACAACTAGAGGAACATATTTTAGAGGTGGAGAAAAGAATTGACCAACTTCTGGAGCAATATAAAGAAGAACTTCATTTGCTTCTGACCATTCCTGGGATAAAGAAAGATACAGCAGCCATCATCATTGCCGAGATTGGAGTGGATATGAATCAGTTCCCAACCTCTCAACATTTATCTTCGTGGGCAGGTGTATCTCCTGGCAATCATGAAAGTGCAGGGAAACGTAAGAGTACTCGGACAACAAAAGGTAATCCGCACATTAAGTCAGCCATGTGTGAAGCAGCCTGGGCCGTTTCCAGATGCCGAAATAGGTGGTTAGCTACGAAATACTGGTCCACTGCCGCTAGAAGAGGAAAGAAAAAAGCACTCGTTGCGACATCGCATCGAATGCTTCGAATCATCTACTCCATGCTTATAAACAAGGAGCCATTTAAAGAAAGACAAGTTATTTAGTATAACCAAAACCAAATAGAAGTATACACGGTTACCCTCCTACCGGTAGCCCTGCTTTCTTATTGGCTTTTTTAGGTTATTTTAAGGATTACCGAATATGATCACGATTATTCGAAGAAGCCAGAATTAATTATTTTCACAGAAAAAAGCTGCATTAAGCAGCTTTTCTCCTATAAACCTTCTATTTCAACTCTGTTGATCCCTTCGATTTCCGACACGGTTTCATAAACATCCGTCGTCTTTCTGCGGAAGTCCACGGTTACAATCAATTGTACCAGTTGGTTTCCTTCTGCAAGATCCTTAATGCGGACGTTTTTCAATGCAATTTTTTCCCCCTTGATTCTGGTAATAATATCAGCGATGCTTTCCCGGCTGTTGACATTGAACTGCAGCCGGATCTCTTTTTCCCTTAATTGCCTTGGTCCTATGAAAGTCATCAAAAATGGGATGAATTCCACACTCACAATAAGCAGAGCAACACCAGCAATGGCTTCCCAATAAAATCCGGCACCTACCGTGATTCCAATACCAGCGGCACCCCAAATCATCGCTGCCGTTGTAAGACCCGAAATCGTATCATTCCCTCTTCGTAAAATAACCCCGGCACCGAGGAAGCCGATACCGGATACAATCTGGGCCGCCAAGCGGAGAGGATCCATCGTGATATTAACGTCCTCGTCTCCTGGGAACATATAGGCTGATTCACTTGACACAATCGTCAAAAGACAGCTGACAATCGAGATAACAAGACTAGTCTTAAGGCCTACAGGTTTTCTTTTAATTTCCCTTTCAAGCCCGATGACCAGGCCCAAGAAAGCGGATATCCCCAACTTAAGTAAAATTTCCATATCAATTGAAAATAACATGTCGTTTCTCCTGCCCCTGATTAGATGTATTTAATTTCCCTAAAAAAGACGGACTAAACTTTTCCAATAAAAATTAATTTTTATTTCAAGATAAAAGTTCGATTTCATTGTAAAATACATATAATTCACAATGAAATTATTAAAGGAGAATGGAAATGGAAGCACCTAAAGTAAACCCTTATATGGCGGTAGCAATTGGAGTCATTGCAGTCTCGACTTCTGCGATTTTGGTCAAAGTCTCATCCGCGCCGTCCGGAGTCATTGCATTTTACCGGTTATTCTTTTCAGTACTACTAATGCTGCCGGTGTTTCTTATAAAGTATGTTTCAGAACTGCGTCTTATTACGAAACGTGATTGGGTATTCACAGGAATCGCCGGGATATTTCTGGCCTTTCATTTTATCCTCTGGTTCGAATCACTAAACTATACCTCAGTAGCAAGCTCTACTGTACTGGTCACGCTTCAGCCACTTTTTGCATTCGTAGGGGCTTATCTCTTTTTTAAAGAGCGTGTTTCAGCTAAAGCGATTTTAAGCGGAGTAATTGCAATTGGCGGCAGCGTCATCATTAGCTGGGGGGACTTCAAAATCAGTGGAAGTGCGTTGTTTGGAGACTTTCTGGCGATTGTAGCCTGTGCATTAGTCACTGTATACCTTTTATTTGGCCAAACAGTCAGAAAGAGAATGTCTTTAATAACCTACACTTTCATTGTTTATAGCATCAGTTCGATTACTTTATTCTTCTATGTAATAGCGGTAGGTGATTCATTCTATCCATATCCTGCAAGCGATTGGGTTTACTTTGTCCTCCTTGCGCTGATACCGACTCTGCTTGGCCATACACTATTCAACTGGTCGATTAAATGGATCAGCGCATCAGTCATTTCTATGGCGATACTATTTGAACCTGTGGGCGCAACGGTCCTGGCTTTCTACCTCCTCGGTGAAAAAGTGATTTTGACACAGATTATTGGAGGATTAGTTGTTATTGCTGGTATAACATTGTTTTTAGTAGATGAAAGAAAGATGAAGCTTAAAAATCAAGCCGAGATCAATTCAATATCGGGGTAGGAGAGGAATATGCAAATCAGGAAGGCTACGAAAGATGATGCGTGCGGTATTGCAAAGGTTCACGTTATAAGCTGGCAAGAAACGTATCAGGGATTGGTACGCCAGGAATATTTAGATTCCTTGAAGGTGGAGGACAGGAAACCTTTATGGGAAAAAGGCTTGTTACTAAATGCTGAAACTTCTCCGGTTTTTGTTGCTGTTAACCCAGAAGGGGAAATAATCGGATTCGCATCCTTTGGAAAAGAGAGGACAGGAAAATTCGATGCCGATGGAGAACTATACGCGATCTACATTCTTAAAGAGTATCAAAGAGGTAAGCTAGGCTTGAGACTGCTCCAAGCTGGTTTGGAAGAGATGCAGAAACTTCATTATCAATCTATGCTCGTTTGGGTGTTAGCTGATAATGAAAGTCGTAAATTTTATAAAAGCCTTAAACCCAAAAAAGCTGGAGAAGAAGTTGTGAAAATTGCGGGCAAAGAGTATCTTGAATTCGCTTATATTTGGAAGGAACTAAATATCCTTCAACAGACTATCATTGAAAAACTAAGGGGATAGAACGATCAATCGTGGAGTGTACTGAAGAAAAATGGGTTTCAATATGAAGGGATACTCAGAAAGCGATTCTTTGAAAAAGGAAGTTGTTGACGCAGCACTTGCAGCTATTCTAAGGGAAGATAAAAGGTAACCAGTTCCAAAAGGTGAGGCCTTGAGTATATGACTTAATGGATAAAGGGACCAAATTGCCATAATGGCGATTTGGTCCCTTTTGTTCATAGAAGCATTTACACTTAAAGGGAATTTACCTTTCTTTGTTGAATTTTTTTAAGAGAGAGAGGTAAAACTTTAAATATTTTTTAATAATATTTTTCTGTATGGCATAAGACAAAAATCAAACGGAGGTTTTAAATGAATGTTCAGGAGATCATGAATAAGCTAGCAGAGCTGAGTTCAGAGCAAACGAAGAAAACTTTCATTAATCATGGAGCAAATGGAACCCTGTACGGAGTAAAGATTGGGGATTTGAAAAAGCTTGTCAAGCATGTGAAAAAAGACCACGAGTTGGCTCTAGCCTTGTATGATACAGGAAACTTTGATGCTATGTATTTAGCAGGGCTGTCTATTAATCCGAAATTGGTGACAAAGGAAACCCTCCAAAAATGGGTGGGAAACGTAGACTGGTACATGCTTGCGGAATATACTGTTGCAGGAGTGGCGGCTGAAAGTCATTATGCTTTGGAACTTGCCCGTGAATGGATGGAGTCAGAAGAAGAAATGACAGCAGTTGCCGGCTGGAGTACATATGCCAACTATTTATCCATTACCCCTGATGAAAAACTGGATTTAGAAGAAATCAGAACGCTGCTTCAAAGAGCAGAAACAACTATTCATCAAGAAAAAAACCGAGTTCGGTATTGTATGAATGGATTTGTGATCAGTGTAGGAGCCTATGTGATTGACTTACATGATGAAGCGATGAAAGTTGCTGAAACAATCGGCAACGTTCATGTCAATATGGGTAACACTGCGTGTAAAGTTCCTCTTGCCGTTCCTTATATTGAAAAGATTGCAAGTCGTAACAAAATTGGTGTTAAACGGAAGACATGCATCTGTTAAGTTTGAAATTAAAGGCTGTGCTAGGATGTCCTCTTGTTCCAATTCACTTGTATGGCTTTAGCCGAATGACATAGGTAAAAATCGCTTAACAAGTACGTTAAGCGATTTTGGGCTTTTCTTAGATATTTTATTTGCAATGCCAATTTTAAATTTTAACTAATAAATTTTATATAAATAGATATGTGAACCTGGAAAACAGTAATGCGCAAACAGTTGATAAGATTAAAGTTCCTCCGTGAACCCTTCCTTCAGCGTTGGCAATTTTAATGGCTTCAATGTAGGCAATGCAAAATAAAAGGATTGCCATGAATAATGATAGATAAAGTGCAATTGATTGCAGCAAATAGGATCACCTCTGTAAATTAGTTTGTCCAAAAGATTATATGAGCTCAAATGAGAAAATATTAATAAAAGGATATTATAGAAGGAAAGTTGGATATCAGTAGTGAGATGAAACTTTGTGAAAAAAACATTTAAAATTATATTGCAAACATTTTTTATCCGTGTTATATTTAATCTCGCTTCAGTAAAACAACGCTGAATTGATAAAAACAACATCTTTTCAAGTGATAAACAAAAATGAAAAATGATGTTGACAATAACAAAACAGCGTGTTATATTAATAAAGTCGCTTCCGGGCGACGAACTGAACAACTTGCTCTTTGAAAACTAAACAAACAAGCGTCAACAAACAATAAATTTTCATGTCTTCTATTATAGAAGATCATGAGCCAACGTTTTAACTTTATGAGCTAACTCATAACTCTTTCTTGGAGAGTTTGATCCTGGCTCAGGACGAACGCTGGCGGCGTGCCTAATACATGCAAGTCGAGCGGATCTTCATTAGCTTGCTTTTGAAGATCAGCGGCGGACGGGTGAGTAACACGTGGGCAACCTGCCTGTAAGACTGGGATAACTTCGGGAAACCGGAGCTAATACCGGATAATCCTTTCCCTCACATGAGGGAAAGCTGAAAGACGGTTTCGGCTGTCACTTACAGATGGGCCCGCGGCGCATTAGCTAGTTGGTGAGGTAACGGCTCACCAAGGCAACGATGCGTAGCCGACCTGAGAGGGTGATCGGCCACACTGGGACTGAGACACGGCCCAGACTCCTACGGGAGGCAGCAGTAGGGAATCTTCCGCAATGGACGAAAGTCTGACGGAGCAACGCCGCGTGAGCGATGAAGGCCTTCGGGTCGTAAAGCTCTGTTGTCAGGGAAGAACAAGTACCGGAGTAACTGCCGGTACCTTGACGGTACCTGACCAGAAAGCCACGGCTAACTACGTGCCAGCAGCCGCGGTAATACGTAGGTGGCAAGCGTTGTCCGGAATTATTGGGCGTAAAGCGCGCGCAGGCGGTTCCTTAAGTCTGATGTGAAAGCCCCCGGCTCAACCGGGGAGGGTCATTGGAAACTGGGGAACTTGAGTGCAGAAGAGGAGAGCGGAATTCCACGTGTAGCGGTGAAATGCGTAGAGATGTGGAGGAACACCAGTGGCGAAGGCGGCTCTCTGGTCTGTAACTGACGCTGAGGCGCGAAAGCGTGGGGAGCGAACAGGATTAGATACCCTGGTAGTCCACGCCGTAAACGATGAGTGCTAAGTGTTAGAGGGTTTCCGCCCTTTAGTGCTGCAGCAAACGCATTAAGCACTCCGCCTGGGGAGTACGGCCGCAAGGCTGAAACTCAAAGGAATTGACGGGGGCCCGCACAAGCGGTGGAGCATGTGGTTTAATTCGAAGCAACGCGAAGAACCTTACCAGGTCTTGACATCCTCTGACAACCCTAGAGATAGGGCGTTCCCCTTCGGGGGACAGAGTGACAGGTGGTGCATGGTTGTCGTCAGCTCGTGTCGTGAGATGTTGGGTTAAGTCCCGCAACGAGCGCAACCCTTGATCTTAGTTGCCAGCATTCAGTTGGGCACTCTAAGGTGACTGCCGGTGACAAACCGGAGGAAGGTGGGGATGACGTCAAATCATCATGCCCCTTATGACCTGGGCTACACACGTGCTACAATGGATGGAACAAAGGGTCGCGAAGCCGCGAGGTCGAGCCAATCCCATAAATCCATTCTCAGTTCGGATTGCAGGCTGCAACTCGCCTGCATGAAGCCGGAATCGCTAGTAATCGCGGATCAGCATGCCGCGGTGAATACGTTCCCGGGCCTTGTACACACCGCCCGTCACACCACGAGAGTTTGTAACACCCGAAGTCGGTGGGGTAACCTTTTGGAGCCAGCCGCCTAAGGTGGGACAGATGATTGGGGTGAAGTCGTAACAAGGTAGCCGTATCGGAAGGTGCGGCTGGATCACCTCCTTTCTAAGGATATTGCCGTAATGGCAATCGGAATGCGAATCTTACGATTCGTACTGTTGACTAGCTTGTTTGTTTAGTTTTGAGGGAGTAATTGCCTCAAAGCTTTTTTTGTTCCTTGAAAACTAGATAATCGTAAGTAAGAAGAACCAAGAAAAACCGAGTGATCGCCATTTTAGTTTTCTCTCTATTCAATAGAGAAATGACCTTTTAGGTTAAGTTAGAAAGGGCGCACGGTGGATGCCTTGGCACTAGGAGCCGATGAAGGACGGGACTAACACCGATATGCTTCGGGGAGCTGTAAGTAAGCTTTGATCCGGAGATTTCCGAATGGGGAAACCCACTGTTCGTAATGGAACAGTATCTTTGCCTGAATACATAGGGCATTGAAGGCAGACCCGGGGAACTGAAACATCTAAGTACCCGGAGGAAGAGAAAGCAAACGCGATTCCCTGAGTAGCGGCGAGCGAAACGGGACATAGCCCAAACCAAGAGGCTTGCCTCTTGGGGTTGTAGGACACTCTACATGGAGTTACAAAGGAACGGGGTAGATGAAGTGGTCTGGAAAGGCCCGTCAGAGAAGGTAAAAACCCTGTAGTTGAAACTTCGTTCCCTCCTGAGTGGATCCTGAGTACGGCGGGACACGTGAAATCCCGTCGGAAGCTGGGAGGACCATCTCCCAAGGCTAAATACTCCCTAGTGACCGATAGTGAACCAGTACCGTGAGGGAAAGGTGAAAAGCACCCCGGAAGGGGAGTGAAAGAGATCCTGAAACCGTGTGCCTACAAGTAGTCAGAGCCCGTTCATGGGTGATGGCGTGCCTTTTGTAGAATGAACCGGCGAGTTACGATTACATGCAAGGTTAAGTTGAGAAGACGGAGCCGCAGCGAAAGCGAGTCTGAATAGGGCGAATGAGTATGTGGTCGTAGACCCGAAACCAGGTGATCTACCCATGTCCAGGGTGAAGGTTGGGTAACACCAACTGGAGGCCCGAACCCACGCACGTTGAAAAGTGCGGGGATGAGGTGTGGGTAGCGGAGAAATTCCAATCGAACTTGGAGATAGCTGGTTCTCTCCGAAATAGCTTTAGGGCTAGCCTCACGTTGTAAGAGTCTTGGAGGTAGAGCACTGTTTGGACTAGGGGCCCTCATCGGGTTACCGAATTCAGACAAACTCCGAATGCCAAAGACTTATCCGTGGGAGTCAGACTGCGAGTGATAAGATCCGTAGTCAAAAGGGAAACAGCCCAGACCACCAGCTAAGGTCCCAAAGTATACGTTAAGTGGAAAAGGATGTGGAGTTGCTTAGACAACCAGGATGTTGGCTTAGAAGCAGCCACCATTTAAAGAGTGCGTAATAGCTCACTGGTCGAGTGACTCTGCGCCGAAAATGTACCGGGGCTAAACGTATCACCGAAGCTGTGGATTGACATCTTAGATGTCAGTGGTAGGAGAGCGTTCTAAGGGCGTTGAAGTCAGACCGTAAGGACTGGTGGAGCGCTTAGAAGTGAGAATGCCGGTATGAGTAGCGAAAGATGGGTGAGAATCCCATCCACCGAATGCCTAAGGTTTCCTGAGGAAGGCTCGTCCTCTCAGGGTTAGTCGGGACCTAAGCCGAGGCCGAAAGGCGTAGGCGATGGACAACAGGTTGATATTCCTGTACCACCTCTTTATCGTTTGAGCGACGGGGGGACGCAGGAGGATAGGGTAAGCGCGCTGTTGGATATGCGCGTCTAAGCAGTTAGGCTGCAAGTGAGGCAAATCCCGCTTGCGTGAAGGCTGAGCTGTGACAGCGAGGGAAATATAGTACCGAAGTTCCTGATTCCACACTGCCAAGAAAAGCCTCTAGCGAGATAAATGGTGCCCGTACCGCAAACCGACACAGGTAGGCGAGGAGAGAATCCTAAGGTGAGCGAGAGAACTCTCGTTAAGGAACTCGGCAAAATGACCCCGTAACTTCGGGAGAAGGGGTGCTCATTTGGGTGAATAGCCCGGATGAGCCGCAGTGAATAGGCCCAGGCGACTGTTTAGCAAAAACACAGGTCTCTGCGAAGCCGCAAGGCGAAGTATAGGGGCTGACGCCTGCCCGGTGCTGGAAGGTTAAGAGGAGGGGTTAGCTCACGCGAAGCTCTGAATCGAAGCCCCAGTAAACGGCGGCCGTAACTATAACGGTCCTAAGGTAGCGAAATTCCTTGTCGGGTAAGTTCCGACCCGCACGAAAGGCGTAACGATCTGGGCACTGTCTCAACGAGAGACTCGGTGAAATTATAGTACCTGTGAAGATGCAGGTTACCCGCGACAGGACGGAAAGACCCCGTGGAGCTTTACTGTAGCCTGATATTGAATTTTGGTACAGCTTGTACAGGATAGGTAGGAGCCTGAGAAACCGGAGCGCCAGCTTCGGTGGAGGCGTCGGTGGGATACTACCCTGGCTGTATTGAAATTCTAACCCGCGCCCCTGATCGGGGCGGGAGACAGTGTCAGGTGGGCAGTTTGACTGGGGCGGTCGCCTCCTAAAGAGTAACGGAGGCGCCCAAAGGTTCCCTCAGAATGGTTGGAAATCATTCGCAGAGTGTAAAGGCACAAGGGAGCTTGACTGCGAGACCTACAAGTCGAGCAGGGACGAAAGTCGGGCTTAGTGATCCGGTGGTTCCGCATGGAAGGGCCATCGCTCAACGGATAAAAGCTACCCCGGGGATAACAGGCTTATCTCCCCCAAGAGTCCACATCGACGGGGAGGTTTGGCACCTCGATGTCGGCTCATCGCATCCTGGGGCTGTAGTCGGTCCCAAGGGTTGGGCTGTTCGCCCATTAAAGCGGTACGCGAGCTGGGTTCAGAACGTCGTGAGACAGTTCGGTCCCTATCCGTCGTGGGCGCAGGAAATTTGAGAGGAGCTGTCCTTAGTACGAGAGGACCGGGATGGACGCACCGCTGGTGTACCAGTTGTCTTGCCAAAGGCATCGCTGGGTAGCTATGTGCGGACGGGATAAGTGCTGAAAGCATCTAAGCATGAAGCCCCCCTCAAGATGAGATTTCCCATAGCGCAAGCTAGTAAGAACCCTGAAAGATGATCAGGTTGATAGGTCAGAGGTGGAAGCGCGGTGACGTGTGGAGCTGACTGATACTAATCGTTCGAGGACTTAACCAAATTAGATTACTCGTTCTTCTTGAACTCTTCTTACACATTATCTAGTTTTGAGGGAATAAAAGCTTTTCGTTAAGTGAAAAACTTTTTAAAATTCCTCTTGCAAATTGCATAAAAGACAGTATAATAGATATTGTCTTCAAAAAATGTCTGGTGACGATGGCGAGAAGGTCACACCCGTTCCCATACCGAACACGGAAGTTAAGCTTCTCAGCGCCGATGGTAGTTGGGGGGTTCCCCCTGTGAGAGTAGGACGTCGCCGGGCAGTTTCAAATGGAGGATTAGCTCAGCTGGGAGAGCATCTGCCTTACAAGCAGAGGGTCGGCGGTTCGATCCCGTCATCCTCCACCATATATAATTCACACAGTGAAACTCATCTTTATTACCTTGCCGGTGTAGCTCAATTGGTAGAGCAACTGACTTGTAATCAGTAGGTTGGGGGTTCAAGTCCTCTTGCCGGCACCACTTGTACGAGCCATTAGCTCAGTCGGTAGAGCATCTGACTTTTAATCAGAGGGTCGAAGGTTCGAGTCCTTCATGGCTCACCACTTTTTTTTGAAATAATATGCGGGTGTGGCGGAATTGGCAGACGCACCAGACTTAGGATCTGGCGCCGCAAGGCGTGGGGGTTCGACTCCCTTCACCCGCACCATTTCTTCAAAAACAATATGACGCGGAAGTAGTTCAGTGGTAGAATACAACCTTGCCAAGGTTGGGGTCGCGGGTTCGAATCCCGTCTTCCGCTCCATAGTTCCTTAGCCGGGGTGGCGGAACTGGCAGACGCACAGGACTTAAAATCCTGCGGTAGGTGACTACCGTACCGGTTCGATTCCGGTCCTCGGCACCACCAAGTTAGCTAATATACTAAATATGCGCCCGTAGCTCAATTGGATAGAGCGTCTGACTACGGATCAGAAGGTTATGGGTTCGACTCCTTTCGGGCGCGCCATTATATTTTCTCTTTATCGGGGAGTAGCTCAGCTTGGTAGAGCACTTGGTTTGGGACCAAGGGGTCGCAGGTTCGAATCCTGTCTTCCCGACCATGCTACTTATATTATATGGGGCCTTAGCTCAGCTGGGAGAGCGCCTGCCTTGCACGCAGGAGGTCAGCGGTTCGATCCCGCTAGGCTCCACCATAAAACTTACAATAATATTTTGGCGGTGTAGCTCAGCTGGCTAGAGCGTACGGTTCATACCCGTAAGGTCGGGGGTTCGATCCCCTCCGCCGCTACCAAAATTAATCTGGTTGAACCTATTCAATCTAGGATTTCCTGGACCTTTAGCTCAGCTGGTTAGAGCAGACGGCTCATAACCGTCCGGTCGTAGGTTCGAGTCCTACAAGGTCCACCATTGCTTATTTAATACGGAGGTATACCCAAGTCTGGCTGAAGGGATCGGTCTTGAAAACCGACAGGCGGGTAACACCGCGCGGGGGTTCGAATCCCTCTACCTCCTCCATAATTTTATTATCTATAATATCGTCGCGGGGTGGAGCAACGAGCGTTACTTCACTGAATATGCTGCGAGTTGTACCGATCGAGTTGCTTCTTGAATAAGCTGCCTGAGATCGGGACAGTCCATGCTCACTTAGAGCATAAACAATATTATATGATTAATATCGTCGCGGGGTGGAGCAGTCCGGTAGCTCGTCGGGCTCATAACCCGAAGGTCGCAGGTTCAAATCCTGCCCCCGCAATCAAAGTAAGTTCTTTTCAAGTACTGAACTTGAAAAGATACTGGTCCCGTGGTGTAGCGGTTAACATGCCTGCCTGTCACGCAGGAGATCGCCGGTTCGATCCCGGTCGGGACCGCCATTTTTATTTTGTGGCTCAGTAGCTCAGTCGGTAGAGTAGAGCAGATTGCTCACTTCCTGAATAAGCTTCTGTGGCAATCTGCGAGAAAGACCGAAGGTCATTTGAGCAAAGGGCCTAAACAAGTAAAAGTTTAGGATGCAATATTATAGTGGCTCAGTAGCTCAGTCGGTAGAGCAAAGGACTGAAAATCCTTGTGTCGGCGGTTCGATTCCGTCCTGAGCCACCTTATTTAATTTGAATGAATTTGCAATTATAGATATGGCGATTGTGGCGAAGTGGTTAACGCATCGGATTGTGGTTCCGACATTCGTGGGTTCGATTCCCATCAGTCGCCCCTTTTTTATATGCGGGTGTAGTTTACTGGTAAAACCTCAGCCTTCCAAGCTGATGTAGTGGGTTCGATTCCCATCACCCGCTCCATAAGGGCCTATAGCTCAGCTGGTTAGAGCGCACGCCTGATAAGCGTGAGGTCGGTGGTTCGAGTCCACTTAGGCCCATTTTTTATATTATTCCGCAGTAGCTCAGTGGTAGAGCACTCGGCTGTTAACCGAGCGGTCGTAGGTTCGAATCCTACCTGCGGAGCCATTTATATGGGGAAGTACTCAAGAGGCTGAAGAGGCGCCCCTGCTAAGGGTGTAGGTCGGGTAACCGGCGCGAGGGTTCAAATCCCTCCTTCTCCGCCATAAGGCCCCTTGGTCAAGCGGTTAAGACACCGCCCTTTCACGGCGGTAACACGGGTTCGAATCCCGTAGGGGTCATAAGAAAAGCTGTTAGCATTTATGCTAACGGCTTTTTTTTTATGTCCATATAATTTTGGACCCCAAAGAGAATCCAGGTATTAATTCAAATGTACTTTTGAATTGCTATATTATCAATACCTCAAGCATCCTTAACTAAGAAGAAGGTAGGATGCCGGTTATGAGGTCGAGGGTCAAAACGGGTAACTAAAAGAAGGAATATGTGCCCGGTTACGAGGTCGACTGTCAAAACCGGTAAAACCGGTAACAAAAAGAAGGGATATGTGCCCTGTTATGAGGTCGACGTTCAAAACCGGTAACATAAAGAAGAGATATGTGCCCGGTTATGAGGCCCACGATCAAAACCGGGCACATAAAGATGGGATAGGTGCCCGGTTATAAGGTCCATGGTCAAAACCGGTAACATAAAGAAGTGAAAGTGATTCGTCTAATGGTCGAAGAAGCGAGAATCAAGCCATATAATGAGCGTAACTTACATTCAATCAAATGATCCTTGCCTAGCTAACCCATGCCAAAATCTGTACCGTTAAATACACATCAATGGCAAATTCAGCCTAATATCCTCTCCTCAAATCACTATCAATCATTTCATTGATATAATGAAAACGTTATCAACCAAAAACATTTTTTCACCTATTTCCTCTATCAAACCTAATAAATTCAACAAATCTTTCTAATGAATCATTATTCATTTTTAACTTTCGTTCTCCAAAATTCGCGTAATTGGAAGATTTAGTACATTAAAGCGCTGTCATTTAAGTGCATTTGTCGAATCGGGCGAATTCTTGAGTATTATTGTCGAAACATTAAAAAATTGTTTACAAGGAATTCCTTTTGGTAACTAGAATACTACTGAAATAGGCAGTTTTTTTAGTTTTTACAAAGGCAGGTGGACGGCAATGGTGATTAATCCTACAGAGTTTGAATTGCATCTGTTTCATGAAGGGAATCTGTTCCAGAGCTACAATTTATTTGGGGCACATGTCATGAAAACGGAAACTGGAACATATACTCGATTTTGTGTGTGGGCTCCGAAGGCGATGCAGGTTAGGCTTGCAGGCGATTTTAATAATTGGGTTGCAGACGGTTATGAGTTTTATAAGGTCAACCAGGAGGGGGTCTGGCAGCTCTCTCTCGAAGGGGATCTGACCGGTGCCATTTATAAATATGAGATTGTGACTGCGTCGGGTGAGCGGTTGCTCAAATCTGACCCTTATGCGTTTTTCTCGGAAGTAAGGCCGAATACGGCCTCGATTGTCTACTCATTGGATGGCTACAAATGGAATGATCAGAAATGGCTGCAAAAGCGTGAAAAGAGGAGCACACTCGGTGAGCCTATGTTCATCTATGAATTGCATGTGGGTTCCTGGAAGAAGCATGAGGATGGGTCGTTCCTTACATATCGTGAGCTTGTTGATGAGTTGATTCCATATATTCTTTCACACGGATACACACATATTGAATTATTGCCTTTAACTGAACATCCGCTCGACATTTCCTGGGGCTATCAATCTACTGGTTATTTTTCGGTTACGAGCCGATATGGAGCACCTCATGATTTCATGTATTTCGTGGATATGTGCCATCAAAACGGCATTGGGGTTATCCTGGATTGGGTTCCAGGTCATTTTTGCAAGGATGCGCACGGACTGTATCAATTCGATGGCAGCTATGTGTATGAATATCAGCGAGAGAATGATCGTGAGAACCATGTTTGGGGAACTGCCAATTTCGACCTCGGTAAAACAGAGGTCCAGAGTTTCCTAATTTCGAGTGCGCTTTTTTGGCTCGAAAAATACCATATCGATGGCTTTAGGGTGGATGCGGTTGCAAATATCATTTACTGGCCTAATTCAATCCAGGCAGCGAACCAGTTTGGAGTAGAGTTTTTAAAGAAGCTGAACAAAGCAGTCAAGGAGTATGAACCGGGAGCGCTGATGATTGCAGAGGACTCGACTGACTGGCCTCAGGTGACGGGTCCCGTCGAGTATGGCGGTCTGGGTTTTTCATACAAGTGGAATATGGGTTGGATGAATGACACGTTGAAGTATATGGAGGAAGAATCCCTTAACAGGAAGCATATACATGATAAAGTTACCTTCTCGTTGCTATATGCTTTTTCAGAGAATTTTGTCCTGCCATTTTCACATGATGAAGTTGTTCACGGGAAGAGATCGCTTCTTGACAAGATGCCGGGCGATTACTGGCAAAAATTCGCTCAGCTCCGGCTTTTGCTTGGCTTCATGGTTGCGCATCCCGGCAAGAAGCTGACATTCATGGGGACCGAATTCGGGCAGTTTTCGGAATGGAAAGACAAGGAGCAGCTTGACTGGAATCTTTTCGATTATGAAATGCATGGAAAGATGAACCAATATAATAAGGAACTAATCAAATTGTATAAACGGTCAAAGCCTCTGTATGAGGTCGACCAAAGCTATGAAGGATTTGAGTGGATCGATGCAGATAACCGGGATCAGTCGATTTTTTCTTTTATCAGAAAAGGAAAGAATCCTGAAGAACTTCTGGTCATCGTTTGCAATTTTACTGACAAAGTATATAGCGATTATCGAATCGGTGTCCCAAAGCATGGTGAATACCGGGAGATTTTAAACAGTGATGCTACAGACTTTGGCGGTTCGGGCGTCATTAACAAAAAAGTTTTGAAAGCGGAAGAAATAGCCTTCCATGGAAGGCCATACTCTATAGAGATGAGTATTTCTCCATTCGGAATCTCAGTTTTACGTCCTGTTATCAAAAGAAAGGGGAGAAACAATCATGCAAAAGAAGAAATGCGTGGCAATGCTGTTGGCAGGAGGAAAAGGAAGCCGTCTGCACTCACTGACAAAGAATCTCGCTAAACCTGCTGTCCCTTTTGGCGGCAAATATCGGATCATTGATTTTCCATTAAGCAATTGCACGAACTCAGGAATCCATACAGTGGGTGTATTGACTCAATACCAGCCACTCCTGCTCAATTCTTATATTGGCATTGGCAGCGCATGGGACCTCGATAGGAAGGAGGGCGGTGTGACAGTACTCCCGCCTTACGCTGAAAGTTCCGAAGTGAAATGGTATTCTGGCACGGCAAGTGCGATTTTTCAGAACCTGAATTACCTCGATCAGTATGACCCGGAATATGTGTTGATTCTCTCCGGTGACCATATATATAAAATGAATTATGAACTGATGCTAGATCATCATATTGAGAAAGGTGCCGATGTGACGATTTCGGTCATTGAAGTACCATGGGAAGAGACGAACCGATTTGGCATCATGAATACAGATTCAGACCTTAGAATCACCGAATTTGAGGAAAAACCGGATGCAGCGAAAAATAATCTGGCTTCTATGGGGATTTATATTTTTAAATGGAGCGTATTAAGGGAATATCTGATAAGGGATGACCAGAACCCTGAATCAAGCCATGATTTTGGCAAGGATATCATTCCGCTGCTGATTGAAGAAGATAGGAAGTTATTTGCCTATCCTTTCAAAGGCTACTGGAAGGATGTAGGAACCATACAAAGTCTTTGGGAAGCCAATATGGATTTACTTGATAAAGATTGTGAACTGAACCTGTTTGATCATTCTTGGAGGATTTATTCCGTCAATCCAAACCAGCCGCCTCAATATATTTGCCCAGCAGGAGAAGTATCTGAATCCCTGGTCAATGAAGGCTGCAAGATCGAAGGGGAAGTTTCCAGAACAGTAGTGTTCCAGGGTGTTACCGTGAAAAAGGGAGCGGTAGTTAAAGAAACGGTCATCATGCCGGATGCCGTTATCGGACACAACTGTGTGATCGAAAAGGCAATTGTCTCTCCTGGAGTCTATGTCCCGGATGGAACAATCATCAAGCCAGACGAGAGCGGTAATGACGAAATTACATTAGTATCAGAAGAAACAATCGGAGCATTGCAATCCAATTGAACCGATTTGGGAGGAAAAACAAATGAACAAACAATTATTAGGAGTAATAGATGCGACAACTGTTCACGATGATCTCCATGAACTGTCCATTCATCGATCTGTAGCAGCAATCCCTTTCGGCGGGCGCTATCGGCTGATTGACTTTATCCTTTCCAATATGGTCAACTCCGGTATCCAGAGTGTAGCTATCTTTCCTAAGTTCCAATACAGGTCGCTGATGGACCATTTGGGATCAGGGAGGAACTGGGATCTTAATCGAAAAAGGGATGGACTATTTTTCTTCCCTGCACCTAATCTGGATAAACATTATACAGGAATCGGGACGCTCGACCACTTTGCAGATAACATTGATTTTTTTGAACGGGCTACACAGGAGTATGCATTGATTGCTAATTCATATACGGTATTCAATATGGATTTCCAGCCGCTGCTAGATTGGCATATAAAGTCAGGCTGCGATATCACAGAGGTCCAGAAGGAAGGGAAATCATTAGGCATATACCTTGTAAAAAAGACATTATTGATGGATTTGGTCACGACACGCAATGAAACTGGATACTCGAATATGAGGGATGTCGCGACCGATCATGAAAGCCAGTTCCATCTCTGCTATTACAATTTTGAAGGCTATGCTTCTATGGTTGATAGTATTGAAAAATATTTCAAGACCAGCATGGATTTGCTGAAACCCGAAGTCTGGAAAGAGTTATTCCCTAAGGAAAGGCCGATCCTGACAAAGGTGAAGGATGAACCGCCTACCCGTTATGATATCGACGCGTCCGTAAGAAATTCAATGGTAGCAAACGGGGGAATGATTGAAGGCACGGTGGAAAACAGCATCATTGCCCGCGGGGTAAAAATCGGCAAAGGTACCGTCATACGTAATTGCATCATCATGCAAAAGACACAAATCAAGGAAAATTGCGTGTTGGATTCCGTGATTGTTGATAAGGATGCGAGAATCGAAGCAGGAACAATGATTACAGCGCCAGCAGACTCACCGGCTGTTATCCGCAAGGGATCCGTCCAGGGAGTAGGGAGCGGATCGTGAAGGTTTTATTTGCGGTATCGGAATGTGTCCCGTTCATCAAGTCAGGAGGACTGGCTGATGTAGCGGGTTCGCTCCCGAAGGAACTCAAAAAGCTGGGGACGGATGTCCGGGTGATTTTACCGAAATATGGGTTGATTCCTGAGGAATTCCGTTCTGAGATGAAGAAAGTGAAAGAGTATAATGTGCAGCTAGGCTGGCGCTCACAATATTGCGGCATTGAGACTCTTGAGTATGACGGTGTTACGTTCTATTTTGTTGATAATGAGTATTATTTCAAGCGAGACAGCCTTTACGGACATTATGATGATGGAGAACGGTTCGCATTTTTTAACAGGGCCGTCCTTGAGTTTATCGCAGAAATTGAATTCTACCCTGATGTGATCCACTGCCACGACTGGCATACAGGGATGATTCCATTTTTACTTAGGACAGAGTACTATAAGCGTCCAGGTTACGGATTGATCCGGTCTGTGTTCACCATCCATAATCTCCAGTTCCAGGGGGTTTTCCCTCCGGTAGTATTAGGAGACCTTCTACAGGTTGACAGCCAATATTTCAATGAAGAGCAGCTGGAGTTCTTCGGGAACACCAACTTCATGAAAGCAGCTCTAATTGCTGCTGACCATATCACTACTGTCAGTCCTACTTACAAGGATGAAATCCAGACCGACTTTTATGGTGAAAAGCTGGATGGCATTCTGCGTAAAAGGCATGAGGATTTATCGGGAATCCTGAACGGAATTGATCATGATTTATATGATCCGGAGAAATATGCTGGATTGGCAGCCAATTTTGGAGTGAGCACGCTGGAAAGAAGAGTCGAAAACAAGCTTCAAGTTCAGCGTGAATTCGGTTTGCCGGAAAACGAGGATATCCCTGTAGTTGCAATGATCACGAGGCTGACGAAGCAGAAGGGGCTCGATTTGGTCAGGGGAGTCTTCCATGAAATCATGGCGACTGGATTGCAGCTTGTCGTGCTTGGAACGGGAGACCCTGAGTTTGAACAATTTTTCAGGGACATGTCTGCACAATACCCGGAGCAATGTGGCGTCTATATCGGATTTGATGAGAATTTAGCGCATCAAGTCTACGCCGGCTCTGATTTATTCCTGATGCCTTCCAAGTTCGAGCCATGCGGTCTGAGCCAGATGATTGCGATGCGTTATGGCTCCATTCCTGTTGTGAGAGAGACAGGCGGCCTGAACGATACTGTACAGCCTTATAATGAATTTAACGGTGAGGGAAATGGTTTCTCCTTTGCCAATTTCAATGCCCATGACATGCTCTTCACAATCCAACGGGCGTTGTCTTTTTACCATAAGCGCGAAAATTGGCTTAAGCTGGCGAAAAATGCTATGGAGACAGACTATAGCTGGGCACAGTCTGCCAAACAATACAATGAGTTGTATACCGATCTCATCTCAAGGAGTGAATCGCATGTTTTCTAGTGTTCCCAAGTTCAAAAATGCTTTCTTGAAAAAACTCGAGATGATGTTTGGAACCAGCTTTGAAGAAAGCACAAGCCGGGAGCAGTTCCAGACTCTCGGGCATATGATCAGGGAGCATGTGAGTTCTGATTGGATTAAAACAAACGAATTATACCGTGCAGGCGCGAAGAAGCAGGTCTATTACTTGTCGATCGAGTTCCTGCTGGGCAGGTTATTAAGGCATAACCTCATTAACTTAGGGGTGGAAAAAGTGGTCTGTGAAGGGCTCAGGGAGCTCGGAATCGAGCTTGATCAGCTTGAGGAAATCGAGGCGGATGCAGGGCTGGGCAATGGCGGTCTTGGCCGCCTGGCTGCCTGCTTCTTAGACTCCCTCGCTTCTCTTGACCTGCCGGGGCATGGCTGCGGGATCCGCTATAAACACGGGCTATTTGAACAGAAAATAGTTGATGGCTACCAAGTGGAGCTTCCTGAGCAATGGCTGAGGCATGGACATGTTTGGGAAGTTCGCAAGGCTGATGATGCGGTCGAGGTCCCATTCTGGGGTGAAATCGAAAGCAGGATGGAAAATGGCCGGCTTGTCTTCAGGCATCTGAATGCCGAGACGATCATGGCTGTACCTTACGATCTGCCTGTCATCGGCTATGAGACCCAGACGGTCAACACGTTAAGACTGTGGAATGCCGAGCCATCAAGGTTCCCGGCAAACGCGGATATTTTTAAATACAAGAAGGATACCGAGTCGGTTTCCGAATTTTTATATCCGGATGACACGCATGATGAAGGAAAAATCCTCCGGCTGAAGCAGCAATATTTCCTTGTATCTTCAAGCTTAAAAGCAATTGTGAAATCTTTTAAAAAGAAGAATAAGAGCTTGCTAGAGTTCCATGACTATGTGAGCATCCATATCAATGACACCCATCCGGCAATTGCTGTTCCTGAGCTGATGAGGATCCTGATGGATGAGGAAGGTCTTGGCTGGGACGATGCATGGGATATCACCGTCCAGACACTTTCCTATACGAACCATACGACGCTGGCTGAGGCACTGGAGAGATGGCCGATCCGGATATTCAAACCGCTGCTTCCACGTATATTCATGATCGTCGAGGAAATCAATGAGCGCTTCTGCAAGCAGGTCTGGGAGCAATATCCTGGAGATTGGGGCAGGGTTGAAAGCATGGCGATCATCGCCCATGAAGAGGTGCGGATGGCGCCGCTAGCCATTGTCGGCAGCCACAGTGTCAATGGGGTTGCCCAGCTTCATACTGAGATTCTGAAAAACCGGGAGATGAATCTGTTTTATCAATTTTATCCTGATCGTTTTAACAATAAAACAAATGGGATTACCCATCGCCGCTGGCTGCTGAAAGCAAACCCTGGTTTGTCAGGGTTGATTACGGATGCTATTGGAACTGATTGGGTTTCGTCGCCACAGCAATTGGAGAATTTGATGAGGTTCAAGGACGACTCCGCATTCCTTGAAAAGCTGCATGGAATCAAGCAGGGCAACAAGGAGCGGCTGGCAAAGCGGATTTTGGATAAGACAGGGATTCAGGTTGATACGGAATCGATTTTCGATGTCCAAGTAAAAAGACTGCATGCCTATAAGCGGCAGCTGCTGAATGTGCTGCATATCATGCATCTCTATAATGCTTTGAAAAAGGATCCTGAAGCATTGCTGTACCCGCGCACATTTATATTCGGGGCAAAGGCTTCGCCAGGCTATTATTTTGCCAAGAAGGTCATCAAGCTGATTAACTGCGTGGCAGACAAGGTGAACAATGACCCGTCGATAAACGGAAAGCTGAAGGTAGTATTCCTTGAAAACTACCGAGTGTCACTTGCCGAAGAGATTTTTCCAGCCGCTGATATCAGCGAGCAGATCTCAACCGCGAGCAAAGAAGCCTCAGGCACCGGGAATATGAAATTCATGATGAACGGAGCTTTGACACTTGGGACGCTTGATGGAGCCAATGTCGAAATCACCGATTTGGTCGGCAGGGAAAATATCTTCCTGTTCGGGTTGACCGCAGAAGAAGTGCTAGATTACCAGAATAATGGCGGCTACCATTCGCTCGAATACTATCACCATGACGAGCGGATCCGGGAAGTGGTCGACCAGCTGGTCAATGGATTCTTCCCTGATACAGAAAATCATTTTAACGAAGTGTTTGACACACTGCTCGGCCATAATGACCAGTATTTTGTTTTGCGGGATTTTGCGTCATATGCAGAGGCCCATCAGGAGGTCAGCAGGAGTTATTTAGACCGGAACACATGGCTGCAAAAAAGCCTTGTCAATATCGCGAAGTCAGGTTTTTTCTCCAGTGACAGGACCATTATGGAATATGCAGACCAAATCTGGAAGGTGCAATCAGCTTTGAAAGTTTAAGATGCAAAAGGCCAAATCTGGGACGATTTGGCCTTTTCCTATTGTATAGGAAGATTGCATGGAATTCGATAAGTCTAAATGAGGTCTTGGAAAGGTATATTAAAAAATTATTTGCCCGCATATTGCCGACTCTTCTCTATAAAATCAACAAAGCGGTTCCAATCGTGATCAATACTGCACCTGCAATGGTGGATTTGGTAGGCTTTTCTTTTAAAATGATGAAGCTCAGGATCATCGTCAAGACGACGCTGAATTTATCAATTGGATTGACGATGCTTACCTTTCCGATTGCCAGGGCTGCAAAATAACATAACCATGAGAATCCAGTTGCGGCACCGGATAAGATGAGGAAGATATAGGATTTCTTTGAGATTTTCTTGAGTTCCTTTACAGTTCCTTGAAAAAACACGATTCCCCAGGCAAAAATAATGATTACGACTGTTCGGATAAAGGTGGCCACATTGGAGTCTACATCCTCAATTCCGATTTTCGCCAGGATATTGGTAAGGGCAGCGAAGACTGCCGACATGATTGCGAGAAAGATATATGATTTGGTGTTGAACACCTTTTTCCTCCGCTTTTTCTTCTTTTCTTTTCCGATTAAAACGAAGGTACCTATAGATATAATGATGCCCCCGGCAACTACTGGCATTGTTGCCGGCTCCCTAAGAACAACGAATGATAACAGTATGGTCAACACGACACTTGCCTTGTCAATTGGGACTACTTTGGAAACATCCCCGATCTGGATCGCTTTAAAAAAGGCAAGCCAGGAAAGACCGGTCGTCAAACCAGAGAGTACGAGAAAGATGAATGATCTCGTTGATACAGCCATTATGTTTTCCGTCTGCCCGGTAATCAGGACCATTATATAGGCCATGATGACGACCACAATTGTCCTGACAGCCGTTGCCAGGTTCGAATCGACATCCTCGATTCCGATTTTGGCAAGAATGGCAGTAAAGGAAGCGAATAGAGCGGCCAGTAAAGCTAAAATGATACTCATCGTATATCTCCATTTCTAATAAGTTACTCTTAGTTTGGGATTCTGCAGCAGGAATATTCTTGTCCGATAATCGAACAATGTACGTTTCCTGGGTACTGGGCATAGGATAGGTTGATAAAACCTGTGAAGGGATTGAGCATTTTGTATAATGGACCATCCTATTCCTATCCATATGACCATTCAAGAGCATATAGCCCAAACTTGATGGCAAGAACCAGTCAGAATAGCCATCAGCAAGTACTTGAAGCGCTGCTTGCTGGAATAAAAGGGGAAGCTTCTGCAGTTGATTTTTACAGCCGCCTGGCTCAATATGCACCAAATCAGAGGCATAAGAAAGCGATACAGAAGGCTTTGGAGGATAAGCAAGTCCACTTAAAACAATTTACCGACCTATTTATTACAATTACTGGGCAATCGCCGCAGTACCAGATTGAACAAGTAGATTTCCGCTCTTATCAGGAAGGCTTGCAAAAAGCATATGAAGCAGAAATAGAAGATTATCATGAATATCGAAACAGTTACTTGCTGACTCAGTATCTTCCGGTAGGGAATGTCTTTTTTCGGGCCTTTGCAGATGAAATCGAGCATGCAACAAGATTTGGCTGTTTAAGGCAAGAAGGGCCCGTTCGATTAGAGGATTATGGGAAACAGCCATTTACGATCGATATTGAAGAAGCGACCCTGCACAATGAAACATTCCGTACAGCGATTTGGACAGGGAAGAACCTTCAGGTGACGGTCATGAGTATCGATGTTGGCGATGACATTGGTCTGGAGGTCCATGAAACCGGGGATCAATTCATCCGGGTAGAAGAAGGAGAAGCACTTGTACAAATGGGCGACAGCAAAGAAAATCTCGATTTTGAATCCAGAGTATCTGATGACTTTGCCATTATGATTCCTGAGGGGAAATGGCATAATGTCAAGAATATCGGAGATACAAAGCTAAAAGTATATGTCATTTATGCACCGCCTGAGCATCCATTCGGAACCGTCCACGAAACAAAAGCAGATGCAATGGAAGCGGAGTAAATAGTGGTAATGAGATTGGAGATAATTCTCCAATCTTTTTTTGTTTTGCCGTATAATATGGACAATTTTTGGGCACTAATCGAGATAGTATGAAATTCTCTAAGAGGGTGTTCTTTTGAAAAAAGAAAACAAAAATTTATTTATTGCCGGATTGATCCTGGGCTTAGGATTATTGGGCGCGATAGATGGCATTGTGTTCCATCAGCTTCTCCAGTGGCACCATATGGTTCTTAGCGATAATATTCAGCTGGAGATTTTTACAGACGGCTTATTCACTGCATTATTTTCGGCAAAGCTACTATGGGGCGGCGTCAAAATCTTTCAGGATGCGCGAAAAAATCAGCTTGGCTCCGGTTGGAGAATATTCCTAGGGGGAATCTTCATCGGCGGCGGAACATTCAATCTCGTTGAAGGGATTGTAGACCATCATATCCTGCAAGTGCACCGCGTCAAGCCACTGGCAGAAAATCCTTTAATGTATGACCTGGCATTTTTGGTAATCGGGGCATTATTGGTCGTAATTGGTTTCATGATTAAGCGGCTGGAGCCGAATGCGTAGGAAGAGGTGAAGAAATTGAAAAGAGTGAGGAGCTTTTTAGTCTTTTTCATCCCATTCCTAGGATTCTTTTTCTATTTTACAAGTAATAATGAACACAACCCGTCTTCAGCCAATCATATGCAGCATGATTTAGTGGAAATACCGGATGGGTATGACATCCCTGCTCTTGAGATCAGTGTGACGGAAGACTTATCAGGGACATGGCTTTTAACTGTTGATACCACTGATTTCACCTTCGAGCCTAAAAAGGTAGGGAGTGTTGCCCCGAGTTACAATGAGGGGCACGCCCACATCTACGTGAACGGGGAAAAAATCAATCGCTTGTATGGACCTTTTTATAATTTAGACACTTTGGAAAAAGGCGAGAATGAGATCATGGTGACTCTCAACTCTAACAATCATGGAGTATTGGCTTATAAAGGGAAACCAATCAGTAGCAGGGTTGTAGTGAATAACGGGAAGTGATTGGAGAGGAATAACTTTACAACGTGCACCCTCATGTCTCTGTTCGACTTGATTGGTGTCCTGTTTTTTAAGAAATTTGAAATTAAGGTCACCAATCTGGCTTATTGGTGCCCTGTTTTTCTAAAAAATTGCAATTTAGGTAACCAATCCAGCTTATTGGTGCCCTGTTTTTCAAGAAATTGAAATTTAGGTCACCAATCGAGCTTATTGGTGCTCTGTTTTTCTCTTATTGGCAATAATGGCGAACTAATTTGTAGTTTCAAATCACCAAAGATTGCTTAATTATTCTAATGCAACGAAGCCTCAGTCCAAAAGGGACTGAGGCTGTTTTCTGTGCGCCCGGCATGGGTGCAGTCTATAGGGTGTAAGTCCCGAGCCATGAAGGCAGTAGTAGTGGTTAGCTTAACGCAAGGGTGTCCGCGGTGACGCGGAATCTGAAGGAAGCGAGCGGCAAACCTCCGGTCTGAGGAACACGAACTTCATATAAGGCTAGGTACCATTGGATGAGTTTGCAGAACAAAACAAAGTCCTTACTGCCGAAGGTGGTACAGAGTAAATGAAGCAGATAGATGGAGGGAAAGACTGTACTCTTACCCGGGGAGGTCTGATTGGAAAGCCAAGTACACTTGGTAACCTATCTAGCAATAGATAGCTGAACAATCAGAAGTCAGCAGAGGTCATAGTACTTTACCGGCTCGAGACGGTAAGGGAAGGACTGAACAATTAGGAAGAACGAGAACTAGGCATACAATTCCTGTGTAGAAGCAGACAATCCGAAAGGACTTACTTGAAGGAGGAAGTGGTGAATCCACAGGGGACTTCATGAGGGTGGAGCAGGAATAACATAATTAGATTTCTACGTTCACGTCGAAAGGAAATATCACATGTTAATGAATCTGATTCTATCACGGGAAAACTTAATAGAAGCACTTAAACGTGTGGAGAAGAACAAAGGGAGTCACGGCATAGATGGAATGTCCGTAAAATCCCTACGAAGACATCTCTATGAGAACTGGGACACCCTTTGTGATTCTTTAAGGAAAGGTACCTATCAACCTAACCCAGTACGTCGAGTCGAAATCCCGAAACCGAACGGTGGAGTAAGGTTACTTGGAATACCTACCGTGATAGATCGTTTCATCCAACAGGCAATCGCCCAAGTTTTAACTCCGCTTTTTGACCCAACCTTCTCGGAACATAGTTATGGGTTTAGGCCAAGCCGAAGAGGCCATGACGCTGTACGTAAAGCAAGGGGATATATAAGTGAAGGTTACAGATGGGTGATTGACATGGACTTGGAGAAGTTCTTTGACAAAGTGAATCATGACAAGCTGATGGGGATATTGGCAAGCAGAATCCAAGACCGATTGGTCTTGAAGCTAATTCGAAAATATCTCCAAGCAGGAATCATGATAAATGGTGTAGTCTACGATGCAGAAGAAGGAACACCACAAGGAGGTCCCCTGAGCCCTCTTCTTTCGAATATACTTTTGGATAAGCTTGATAAAGAACTAGAAAGGAGAGGTCACAAGTTTGTCCGATACGCCGATGATTGTAATATTTACATGAAATCGAAGAAAGCTGGAGAACGAGTAATGAACTCCATTACATGCTTCATTGAGCAGAAATTAAAGCTCAAAGTAAACAGAGGGAAATCAGCGGTTGACCGCCCGTGGAAACGAAAATTCCTTGGCTTTAGCTTTACGGTTAATAAGAAACCGAAGGTTCGAATAGCCAACGAAAGTGTTAAAAGGCTAAAAGCTAAAATACGAAAGTTAACATCCCGTTCTAAACCAATCCCCATGGAAGTTAGAATTGAGAAATTGAATCAATTTCTAACGGGATGGTGTGGATATTTTGCATTAGCTGATACACCAAGTAAATTCAAAGAATTTGATGAGTGGATTAGAAGAAGACTCCGTATGATTGAATGGAAACAATGGAAGAACCCGAAGACAAGAGTAAGAAAACTCAAAAGTCTTGGCGTTCCAGACCAAAAGGCATACGAATGGGGAAATTCCAGAAAGAAATTTTGGAGAATTGCCTCAAGTCCAATCTTACACAAAACCCTCGATAACTCTTATTGGAGTCATCGAGGGCTCAAAAGTCTATATCAAAGATATGAATTTCTACGTCACACTTAATTGAACCGCCGTATACCGAACGGTACGTACGGTGGTGTGAGAGGTCGGGGGTTAGTCACCCCCTCCTACTCGATTATTCACTTTTCTTTTTGCCATCATCAATATAGCTATCTCCCTCTTTATAAGGGATATCACCGAGTTCGGATTCTGTGCCGGCTTCATCCAGCATTTCCTCGTATTCCTCTTCTGCATCACTTTGGAATACTTGCCTCTCGTCGCCTTCGATATCTGTGGCGCTGAAGGACTCGTAGTCTTCAGTGAAGCCGCGTTCTTTTTCTTCATCAATATAGAGCTTATTATAATCTTCATGATCACCGGTAAGATCAGATGGAGTTTCCGATGTACCGAAATCGGCGACGTCATCAAAGCTGTTCCTGTTGTCGGCCATTTCCTCGTTTTGTCTGCGGTCAAAGTTGGTGTCGTGAGTATATTCCAGAACATCCTCTTCCGCGGGACGGTCGTTTGATACATTCTGTTCTTGTGAGTGCTCGACACAATACAAAGTATATGGAACTATTTCGAGTCGCTCAAAAGGAATCTCTTTGCCGCACTCTGCGCATTTACCGTAGGTACCATCCTCAATTGCCTTCAGGGCATGATCCACTTTTTCAATCTGGTCATCGTGATGCTCGTCCAACGCAAGATTTTTGCTGCGTTCAAATAGTTCTGTGCCGCTATCAGCCGGATGATTATCGTATGAAGAAAGCTCTCCGGTTGCCTCCCTTTGGCTGCCGTCCAGATAACCATTCTCTTCATTGTTTTCTATTTGCGAATTTAGTGTTTCTTTTTCATCTATTAGGATTTGCTTTAATTGGGTAAGCTGTTCATTTGTCAGCATCATTACACATCCTTAGTTTTGATTCGTGTCATACGTACTAAATACCCGCTCGTGTTGGTAAGAAACATAGAAAAAGCTTCCGCCTAAGGCAGAAGCTTCTCGAGTATGACTATATCAAACTGATGAAAATGCCCACTGATAAAAGTAAGCCAAAAATCGTATTGGTCTTTGCTGTGTTAGCCATAGCCGGCATCATTTGTAGTGGATTTGATTTTCCGATGAAGCCTTTCGTTGCTCTTACAGCTTTAGGAATGCTGAGGGCGACAATCGCCAGCCAAGGTGAAACGACACCAGCAATAATCAGGCCGATTACCCAGGCGTAGGATACAATGAACATTCCTGCAAGCAGCCTGATCGCGCCTGTTCGGCCAAGCAAAATCGCCAGAGTCTTCCGGCCAAATTCCTTGTCTCCATCAAGGTCGCGAATATTATTCGCAAGCAGGATCGCTCCGACTAGCAGAAAGCTAGGAAATGAAACGAGTACGCTGGTTGGAGTAACAGTGCCAGTCTGGATGTAGAAGGAAATAAGGATGATCAGTACACCCATGAAAAATCCTGCGACAAGCTCTCCAAAAGGAGTATAGGCAATCGGCAATGGACCGCCTGTATAAAGATAGCCAGCAGCGAGGGAAATGACGCCTACAGCAGCGACCCACCAGCTGGTGCTCATGCAAATATATACGCCAAGCAGGACTGAAATTCCATATAGGCCAAAGGCAAGATTCAAGACCGTTTTAGGCTTTATGCCATGACGGACGATTGCTCCGCCGATTCCAACAGAATTTTCATTATCAAGTCCGCGTTTGAAATCATAATACTCATTGAACATATTCGTTGCAGCCTGAATCAACAGACTTGCTATTAACATCGCGAGGAACATTCCCCAATGGATTCCACCGCTGTATTCAATCGCTAAAGCAGTCCCCAGAAGGACAGGAGCAAATGCGGCAGTCAAAGTGTGCGGCCGTGTAAGCTGCCACCAGACTCTCCAGTCTGTGCCATTGACTGCTGGTGAAGAACTAGGCTGTAGCTGTGGTTGCATAACCAATTCTCTCCCTTTTATATCAATCTATCAAACCTTTATATTTTATCTAAAAGAGCCAAAATTGTCAAAAAGACCTTTCATATATAGGCTAAATTACCTTACAATTATAAGTGTAGATATTCACATAAACACTGTCAATTAGTATTTTCACGTATAATGAGGTTGGATTTTCCAGATTCCTTCATCTGATCCGTGTAATATATAATAAGGATGATAACAGGTTAGGAAAGCCCGCCATCGTTGACATCGTGGTGTTTGAGGTGTATCTTAAAATAAGCTTTAAAACGTGTAATAACAGATGAGAGGCTGTTATTGGGGGGATAATTTTGGTTGCCATTCAGGAAACGGAACTTAGACAGGGAATTCTTGATGCGATTGAGCGGGCCAAAGGACAATCTCAGTCAGTTTTGGTCAGTGAGGTCCATAAAATAGAACGAATAGATCCTTTTTATTTTTTTGCTTCAGGCAGGGAAAAGTTTTTTGGAGAACGCTTTTTCTGGAAGGACCCTGAAGGGGAGCACTTCCTTACCGGATTGGGTATATGCGGACAAATACAGTCGGATCAGGGAGCTGACCGCTTTTTTCATGTTGAAAAAGAGTGGAAGCGCTTCAAGGACACTGCTCTGGTTTTTAATAAATATAACGTAAATGGAACCGGGCCATCGATGCTTGGCGGATTTACTTTTGACCCTTTGAAGAAGAAGACAGGACTATGGTCGAAATTTTCGGAAGCTCTTTTCCACATACCGAAATACATGCTGACGATCATCAAAGGCGAAGCTTACTTCACAACTAATGTAGTCTGCACCCAGCATGATGATATGTCATTATTCGATATAGTCACAAGGGAGAGGGAAGAGATCCTCTCTAAGGCTGAACAAAAACCGTCACTTGCCGCGCTTGACCTTAAGGATATTATTGAAATAGATCCTGAGGCATGGAAGCAGACAGTAACTGATGTTGTTAATGGTTTTGAAAATAGCGACCTGAAGAAAGTCGTTCTTGCGAGAGAGCTTCGTCTTCAATTTACAGATGAAGTACAGGCAGAAAGTGTTCTGGCGAATCTCTTGGAGAACCAGCAGGAAAGCTTTACATTTGCCTTCGAGTCAAATGGTGACTGTTTTATTGGAGCTTCTCCTGAAAGGCTGGTCAAGAAGGATGGAGCAAGCCTGTTTTCCGCCTGCCTGGCAGGATCAATCGCCAGGGGCAGCACACCTGAAGAAGATGAAATGCTCGGCAAGGAACTTTTAACAGATCAGAAAAACCTGATTGAACATCAATATGTGGTAGATATGATCAGGGGAGCGATGGAAGAAACCTGTGATCAGGTGATTCTTCCTGAACAGCCTGTATTGATGAAAATGAAATACATTCAACATTTGTATACACCTGTAATCGGTAAAAATCGGGAAGGTACATCACTTCTTCATTTAGTGGACAGACTTCACCCGACTCCTGCATTGGGCGGGCTCCCGAAGCAGGCGGCGATTGAGAAAATCAGGGAAATTGAACTGCTGGACAGAGGCCTTTATGCTGCACCAGTTGGCTGGATGGATTATCAGGGAAATGGTGAGTTTGCGGTAGCGATTCGCTCCGGACTGATTCAGGGAAATGAAGCTTCGCTATTTGCCGGCTGCGGCATTGTGGCAGATTCGAATGCCGAAAGCGAATATAAAGAGACTAGCATCAAGTTCAGGCCGATGCTTACAGCACTTGGAGGAAAGATCAAATGAGCCACCAGGAAGGTTTAACAGCATATATCGCAGCATTCGTTGCGGAATTATCGAAAACAGGTGTAAAGGATGTAGTCATCAGCCCTGGCTCAAGGTCAACGCCAATGGCACTGGTTATGGCTGAGCACCCAGACTTGCGAATCCATATCCAGGTTGATGAGCGATCTGCATCATTTTTTGCGCTTGGAATTGCGAAGGCGACTAAAAAGCCTGTTGCTTTGCTTTGTACATCAGGTACTGCCGCGGCGAACTATTATCCAGCTGTGATTGAGGCAAGTATTTCGAGGATTCCACTGATTGTCCTGACAGCAGATCGCCCGCATGAATTGCGTGATGTCGGTGCACCGCAGGCGATTGACCAGATCCATCTATACGGCAAGAATGTAAAATGGTTTGTCGAAATGGCACCGCCTGAAAAAACAGAGGATATGATCCGCTATGCCCGGACTGTTTGCGGAAGAGCAGCCGCTACTGCTGCAAGCTATCCGCAAGGTCCGGTCCATTTGAATTTTCCATTCAGGGAACCATTGATTCCAGTCATGGATGAAAATATGTTTGAACTGCCTGAGCGCGCTGGGGGTTATGTAGAAATCGAAACAGGCCACCTTAGTTTATCTGATCGATCGTTTGCAGCAATCAGGGAGGATATCGCTTCATATACAAAGGGCATCATTGTTTGCGGACAACTCGACAATAGCGAATTTACAGATGAAGTCATTGCCCTCGCAGACAGATTGCAGTTTCCGATCATCGCTGACCCTCTGTCACAATTGCGCAGCGGAGAACACGATGGCCAGCACATCATTGATGCCTATGATGCTTTTTTAAGGAATGAAGATGCGAAGGAAGCATTGAAGCCGGATGTCATCATCCGTTTTGGAGCAATGCCAATATCGAAAGCACTGACTATCTTTATAAAAGAAAACCGAACTGCCAGACAATTCGTGGTCGACAGCGGTGCCGGCTGGCGTGAGCCTACGATGTCAGCTTCTGAAATGCTATACTGCGATGAAGCTTTGTTCTGTAAAAAAGTTGGCGAAGCTGCTGCACCAGTTAGCAATTCTGGCTATCTGAATAAGTGGCTCACCGTAAATGAACTAGCCAAAGAACAGATGGCTGCTATTTCTCAAGTTGAGGATTTAAGCGAAGGAAAGCTATTCCAGCAGCTTACTGAATTGCTTCCGGAAGGCTCAACCTTATTTGTCGGTAACAGCATGCCAATCAGGGACCTTGATTCATTCTTCCTATTAAATAAAAAGAATATCAAAGTGATGGCAAACAGGGGGGCAAATGGAATAGACGGTATCGTCTCTACTGCACTTGGGGTAGCGAGTGTATCGCAGCCATGCTACCTTGTATTGGGCGATCTGACTTTCTATCATGATTTGAACGGTTTATTGGCTTCCAAATTATATAATATCGATATCAATATATTGCTGATCAATAATAACGGAGGCGGAATCTTTTCATTCCTGCCACAGGCAAAGGAACCGAAGCATTTTGAAAAGCTTTTCGGGACACCATTGGACCTTGACTTCAGCCATGTTGTCGAAATGTACAACGGGAAATATGATTTAATTCAAGATTGGGAGCATTTTTCAGATGCTTTTGCCAAAAACCAAGAGATTGGCGGCTTAAAAGTGATGGAAATCAGGACTAAGAGGGATTCTAACCTAAAGGAACATCGAGATTTGTGGAATTCTGTTTCCCGGGAAATAACTACAATGCTAAAAGGTGACACAAAATGAAGGCCTTGATCAATGGCGTACGATATAATGTCGAGCAATGCGGCAATGGTTTTCCTCTTTTGTTGCTTCATGGTTTTACAGGGGCGGCTTCTACTTGGAAGCCGTTTTGTCCTATCTGGGGAAAACATTCAACGCTCTTGATGGCCGACCTGATTGGGCACGGAGAGACCGAATCGCCAGGCGATATGGCGCGATATGATATTAAGATGGCCGCTATGGATTTGAAGGAGCTGTTAGACCAGCAGGGCATTGAAAAAGCGGATTTCCTAGGATACTCAATGGGTGGCAGGACGGCGATCACGTTTGCGAGTCTGTATCCTGAGAGAGTAAGGAAACTGGTTCTTGAAAGCACGACTCCAGGGTTGGACAATCCTGGGGACCGTGAAGCGAGAATCCAACAGGACCATAAGCTGGCTGATAGAATCGAGAATGAAGGCCTGGAGAAATTCATTGATTTTTGGGAATCGATCCCGCTTTTTCGGTCACAGTTGAATCTTCCAGAAGAAGTAAGGGAACAAATAAGAAGTCAAAGGCTGAGGAATGACCCTGTCGGATTGGCCAATAGCCTGAGGGGAATGGGAACAGGAGCCCAGCCGTCCTGGTGGGACAAGCTGGAGGATTTTGATTTTGAGACACTTCTTATTACTGGCGAGCTTGATGAGAAATTCTGTATAATAGCCACAGACATGGCTTCCAGACTCCGAAATCCGACACATTTGACGATAAATGGCTGCGGGCATGCAATTCATGTGGAAGAACGTGAAAAATTTGGTACAATAGTAAGTGAGTTTTTGTCGAATACATAATAGGAGGTTGTCTAAATGACAGTTGAATGGGTTTCAGAACGCAAGTATGAAGATATTTTGTATGAAACATATAATGGCATTGCCAGAATTACCATCAACCGCCCGGAAGTGCGT
Organism: Mesobacillus jeotgali; assembly: GCF_031759225.1. Classification (NCBI taxonomy): domain Bacteria; kingdom Bacillati; phylum Bacillota; class Bacilli; order Caryophanales; family Bacillaceae; genus Mesobacillus; species Mesobacillus jeotgali. Next base: position 3,716,848 of record NZ_CP134494.1, on the reverse strand, counting down.
AATGCTTTCCGTCCGAAAACGGTTATGGAAATGATCGATGCATTTGCTTATGCTCGTGATGATTCAAGCGTTGGCGTAATCGTGCTTACTGGTGCTGGAGACGATGCATTCTGCTCCGGTGGAGACCAGAGAGTCCGCGGACATGGCGGTTACGTTGGTGAGGATGAGATCCCTCGCTTGAATGTCCTTGACCTTCAGCGTTTGATCCGTGTAATTCCTAAACCAGTAATCGCCCAGGTTAAAGGTTATGCAATCGGCGGCGGCCATGTGCTTCATGTCGTATGTGACCTGACAATCGCAGCTGATAATGCGATCTTCGGCCAGACCGGCCCTAAAGTAGGAAGCTTCGATGCTGGTTACGGTTCAGGCTACCTGGCAAGAATCGTAGGCCATAAAAAGGCTCGCGAAATCTGGTTCCTGTGCCGTCAGTACAATGCCCAGGAAGCTTTGGACATGGGTCTTGTCAACACAGTTGTACCTCTTGACCAGGTTGAAGAGGAAACACTCAAGTGGTGTGAAGAAATTCTTGAGAAGAGCCCAACTGCGCTTCGCTTCTTGAAAGCTGCGATGAACGCTGATACTGATGGACTTGCTGGACTTCAGCAGATGGCTGGGGACGCAACATTGCTTTACTACACAACAGAAGAAGCGAAAGAAGGCCGCGACGCATTCAAGGAAAAGCGCAAGCCTGACTTCGGCCAGTTCCCACGTTTCCCTTGATTTTATAGTTTACACACAGCTTGATGGACCTCCATCAAGCTGTTTTACTATGCAGAGAAGAGGTGACATCCATGATTGAAACCATGCCTAACTGGCTGAAAAAACGATCAGAACTTTCACCCCATCGTGAAGCTCTGATTCATGAGGACCATACATATACGTTTTTAGATGTTTTTGAAGAAGCGAAAGCTTACACAGGAAAGCTTGGGATACTAGGTTTGCAGAAAGGTTCAACCGCAGCGGTCCTGTTTTCTAATCAGGCCGATTCTGTGTTCATTTTATACGCTTTGCAGATGGCCGGAATCAAGGCTGTGATTTTGAACAATCGTCTAACATCGGAGGAGCTCTCATGGCAATTGGAGGATTGTGAGGCTGAAGTGCTTGTATATGAATCCGGATTTGATGAAAAAGTTGCTGGGATTAGCTCTGGAGTTAAATTCGTGAGTACTGCTAAACTCAAACAATTAAAGGATAGCGATCCCTTAATCCTTGATGAATACGACTTGAACGTTGTCACGACAATCATGTATACATCAGGCACGACCGGCAACCCGAAAGGTGTCATGCAAACCTATGGAAATCATTGGTGGAGCGCGAATGCATCTGCACTCAATCTCGGTCTGCATGAACAGGATAAGTGGCTTTGCACAGTCCCAATCTTCCATATCAGTGGCTACTCGATTTTAATGAGAAGCCAGATCTATGGAATGCCAATTGTTTTGCATTCTTCTTTTGACGAAAAAAAGGTTATCGAGGATATCCAGCGATACGATATAACCATCATGTCGGTTGTCAGCACGATGCTGAGAAGAATCCTTGATGAACTGGGAGCAGAAAGATTGCCGCCAGCCTTGCGCTGCATGCTGTTAGGTGGCGGCCCTGCTCCATTACCGCTGCTGGAGTCTTGTATTGAAAAAGAAATACCTGTATTCCAGACCTATGGCATGACCGAAACTTCATCGCAGTTTGCGACTTTATCTCCTGAATACAGCATTGAACGACTTGGTTCTGCTGGTAAAGCGCTGTTCCCCAACCAGATCAGGATTGTCGATGGTGATGGCCAGGATGTACCTTCAGGTGCTGAAGGAGAAATTGTAGTAAAAGGTCCGAACGTGACGATCGGGTACCTGAACCGTCCCGATGAAACTGCTGATAAAATCCGCGAAAGATGGCTCCATACCGGTGATATTGGCTATATTGACGGCGATGGTTTTCTTTTTGTGCTTGACCGTCGTTCTGATTTAATCATTTCAGGGGGGGAAAATATCTATCCTGCTGAAATCGAAGGCATCCTGCTTTCCCATCCCGGTGTTGCCGATGCAGGTGTGATCGGAGCACCAGATGAGCAATGGGGCCAGGTCCCAGTAGCTTTTATTGTAAAAAGCGAAACGGGAGTCTCTGATGAAGACTTGCTTGCACTGTGTGAACGGAAACTCGCAAAATACAAGCTTCCGAAAGAAATCCACTTTGTAGAGAGCCTGCCAAGGAATGCCGCGAAGAAATTATTAAGGCGAAAGCTCCGCGAGTGGCTGGAAGCAAAGGATGATGGCGTTGGACATTAAAGCTGTTAACTTATCAATTATTAAAATGCCATTGAAGCACCCTTTCACTACCCATTTGGGTTCAGTTACGGAGAGAGAAGGAATCATCGTTGAGGTTGAAGACTCCAACGGTTTTATCGGTTATGGGGAAGGTGTGGCTTTTTCATCTCCATGGTATACCGAGGAAACCGTCCAGACCTCATACCATATGCTCAAGGATTTTCTTGTTCCTCTTTTGAAAAAGAAGGGCATCAGCCACCCTGACGGAGCAATCGCCTTGTTCAGTTCCGTGCGCAGAAACCATATGGCAAAAGCTGCGCTTGAAACAGCACTTTGGGATTTGCAGGCAAAAAAAGAGGGCATCCCATTATCCAAGCTGATTGGCGGAACGATGGAAGCCATTCCTGCCGGTGTCGTTGTAGGCAATCCGAATTTACCTGAGGCATTGAAACAAATTGAAGGCTATCTTGAGCAGGGATTCAAGCGTGTTAAGGTAAAAATCAGTCCGGAAGATGATTATCAATATATATCAGGAATTCGTAAACAATTTCCTGATTTACCGTTGATGGCGGATGCAAATTCGGCATACTCCTTGAAGGATGTTAACCGCTTAAAAGCACTGGATGAGTACGGATTGCTGATGATCGAGCAGCCGCTTGGTTTTGATGACATTGTTGACCATGCCAAGCTGCAGGCTCAAATCGAGACACCAATTTGCCTGGATGAAAGCATCGTTACCTTTGATGACGCAAGGAAAGCAGTCGAGTTAGGCAGCTGCAAGGTTATCAATATTAAAATCGGCCGGGTAGGCGGAATTGGCGAAGCGAAGCGGATCCATGACTATTGTGTTTCTAAGGGGATTCCAGTCTGGGCAGGCGGGATGATTGAGTTTGGAATTTCCAGAGCGCACAATATCGCTCTTGCATCGCTCCCAGGCTTTACGATTCCAGGTGATATCTCCGGTTCAGACCGCTATTGGGAGCAGGATATCATCGAGCCGGAGATCAAAGTGCATAACGGAATGATCAAGGTGCCCGAGAGCCCGGGCATCGGCTTTGAACTCAACAGGGAGCGGTTGAAGGAAGTGACTGTTTTTGAAGACCGTTTTGAGTTTTAGAAAGGCGGAGAAGCACTGCTTAGCGGTGCTTTTATTTTTTTAAACCTGGAAAAAAACAGCTGTAATTTCCAATTCGCTATAAAAATGAAAAAGTCGCTATATAAATTGATTTTCCGCTATAAAAATGAAAATCTCGCTATAAAAAGAATTCCCAGACCTTTTTTCGTAAGGTTCTAGTGAACCTAAATAGTCAGATTTCCTTATCAGGTGCATTTTTAGTAAAAAATTCCTTTAGAAGGAAGCAAATATCCTTCCAAATTGTAATTCGAAAGCACTATTTTACAATAGTGTGATTTGAATCACTTAGTCTGCTGAAATAATTTATTATAATCACTATGGGAATGAGGTAAACAAACCTCAACGAGAAGAAATAGACATAGGGGAGTGTATATTATGTTAGACCAAAAAACGATTGAAATCATCAAATCCACAGTTCCGGTTCTTGAAGTTCACGGAGAACAAATCACAACAGTATTCTATAAAACGATGTTTGAAAATCATCCAGAGCTTTTGAACATTTTTAACCATGCGAACCAAAAGCAGGGCAGACAGCAAAGAGCGTTAGCTGGAACTGTCTATGCAGCTGCTAAATATATCGATAATCTTGAAGCAATCCTTCCGGTTGTAAACCAAATCGCCCATAAGCACCGCAGTCTTGGCATCCTTCCTGAGCACTACCCAATCGTTGGAAAGCACCTGCTGATTGCGATCAAAGAAGTGCTTGGAGATGCGGCAACAGACGAAATCATTAATGCTTGGGCAGAGGCATATGGCGTGATTGCGGACGCTTTCATCTCTGTGGAAGCGGAAATGTATGATGCAGCTGCTAACCAAAGAGGCGGCTGGGATGGATTCCGTCCATTTATTGTGGAGAAAAAGGTGGAGGAAAGTGAAGTCATCACTTCTTTTTACCTGAAGCCTGTGGATGGAAAGGCAATTGCTTCATTCAAGCCAGGTCAGTATATCAGCATCAAGCTTGAAATCGAAGGCGAAGAATTCACGCATATCCGCCAGTACAGCCTGTCAGATGCTCCTGGAAAAGACTATTATCGTATCAGCGTTAAAAAGGAAGCTGGCATGGAAACCCCGGATGGAAAGGTATCCAATTACCTTCACAATACTGTGGAGGAAGGTGAAGTTCTTCAAATCAGCGCTCCAGCAGGAGACTTCTTCCTTGATACAGAAAAAAATACGCCAGTTGTCCTGCTAAGCGGCGGCGTTGGCCTGACTCCAATGGTCAGCATGCTGAACACAGTAGCAGAACTGCAGCCTGAAAAAGAAGTGACCTTCATCCATGCAGCCCAGAACGGCAAAGTCCATGCTCTTAAAGACGAAGTCGCAGCAACTGCGGCAAAGGCAAAGGTCAAATCAGTAGTATTCTACGATCAGCCAACTGAAGAAGACCGCGAGAACAACAGCTTTGACGTTGAGGGTTACGTAACAAAAGAATGGCTAAAAGAAAACGTGAATGTTGAACAAGCAGATTTCTATTTCTGCGGACCAGTTTCATTCATGAAAGCAATCAACGCAGCACTGAAAGACCTTGGCGTCACAGAAGACAGAATTCACTTCGAATTCTTCGGACCAATGGCAAGTCTGGAGGCGTAATAAAAATCGGCACTCTTCATCATTGAAGGGTGCTTTTTTTCATCCATTTATAAACTCAGCACATTCGAAAGCGTTATCGATTGACAAAACTTACACAAAATTTGTATAAGTATTGTTTAACTTATTGTGCTAAAACTATACATAACCAGCTTATAAGTTATACAAGAATTAAACGAAGGAGAGATGGAGATGAAGAAGTTTTCGTTTTTGCTGATTTTCACGATGATTTTTACCATGTTTGGAGGGGCTGCGCTAGCTGACAATCATGATCAGGCAAAGGTACGTATTGTGCATGCTTCCCCTGATGCACCAGCAGTCGATATCACCGTTGATGGTAAAGTAGTAGTAGAAAATGCAGAATTTAAGGCTGTAACTGATTATTTGATGGTGCCATCGGGCGAGCACGAAGTAAGCATTTTTGCTGCAGGTACAGTATCAGAGGGCAAACCGGTATTGACTACTCAATTATCCGTTGAAGCAGATAATGCTTACACCGTTCTGGCGGTAAATAAATTAGAAGCACTAGAAGTAGCCGTCATGAATGATGACATGATGACAGAGGAAGGAAAGACAAAGGTTCGAGTTGGCCATTTTTCCCCGGACGCTCCAGCTGTAGATGCAGCAGTGACTGGCGGAGATGTTCTTTTCCCGAACGCGCCATTCAAGGGTGTAACTGATTACTTGGAAACTGATCCATCAACATTGGATTTAGAAGTCAGGGCAGCTGGCACAGAAGATGTGGTGCTCTCTTTACCAGGAACTGAGCTAAAAGCAGACATGATTTATACTGTGCTTGCTGTTGGTCTTGCCAGCGGGGAGCCTGCACTTGATGCCATTGTCTTAGCGGATCCATCGGCAACTGTGATGCCTAAAGAAATGCCGGATACCGGAAAGGGTGGAGTGACCGGCTTGATGTTGAGCATGCTTCCATTTGTATTGGTGATCGGTACAGTCGGTTACTTTTTCTATAAAAGAAAGAATGCATTTCAAGCTTAATCTTTTACTAATTGTCATTCTTGCAGGCTGTCAACCTATGAACTCAGATTCGGTTTTGAACCCTGAAAAAGCGGGGGGAGAACCAGTTGTTAGTTCACCTGTTTCGAACTCTATGCCTTCCGCAAAAAAAGTAACACAAGAAACAGGATTGGTCCCTTTAAATCTAACCATCTCGTCAATCGGGCTTGATGCTGACATCATTCCAGTTGGGCTGCAAGAGGATGGAGCAATGGAAGTCCCGGAGGATGTCATGAAAATTGGATGGTACACTAAAGGCGCGAGGCCTGGTGAGAAAGGCAACGTCGTTTTAGCTGGGCATGTCGATAATTATCTTGGAAAAGGTGTATTCTTCGATCTGGAAGATGTCTCTCTTGAAGACGAAGTCGTTTTAACAGACAAAGATAACACGTTACGCTATAAAATTGTAAAAATCGAATCCTACCCTTATGATAACGGGCCAATCGAGGAGATTTTCGGGTTTACTTCACAAAAACGTTTACAATTAATCACATGCACAGGATGGTTCAACCCTCTCACCAAAAATCACGAAGAGCGATTAGTCGTGACAGCCATCCAACAGTAAGAAGCCAGCTAGTCTATTAGAAACCATTCCGTTTTAACGTGCATACAGTCAAAAAATGAACAGCAAATGGCGTGGCAAAACTGATGTCATTTTACACGCCATTTTCAGTGTCATATATACACGTAGGCACGAAACGGAATATTCTGGTTACAGAGGGAGATTTTTTACTTTATTGTCAAAAGATCATTGACTTCCTGGAAAATTCTGAATAAAATACTGATTAATAACTTTTTAAAAGCAATGAAGAGAAAAAGTAGAGTGCCCCTGTTTTTTACAGAGAGCTTCGGCAGCTGAAAAGAAGCAAAGACAGTCACTTGAAAAATGGTCTCTGAGCTCTGTCCTGAACATGCTTTTGGCATAAGTAGGTTGCGGCGAGATTTGGCACTCGTTATCAATGTCACAGTATAAGAGCAGGCTTCACATGCTCCGTACTTGCTGAGGCAAGTGGTGTGAACCATTTGCGAAATAAGGTGGTAACACGTGGTATACCAAACCTCGTCCTTAACTATTGCAGTTAAGGGCGGGGTTTTTTGTTTTTTTTAGGTTCTTTTTCCAATTTTATAAGGAGGTCATTTAAATGAGTATTTTTATCGGAGGAGCATGGGCGTATGCTAATGGGTCGCTGCATCTGGGTCATATTTCGAGCCTGCTGCCGGGGGATATTTTAGCGAGGTATTACCGTTTGAAAGGAGAAAAGGTTTTATATGTCTCAGGCAGTGATTGTAACGGAACTCCCATTGCCATAAGAGCAAAGCAGGAAGGCGTGTCACCGAAAGAAATCGCAGACAGATATCACAGTGAGTTCACTGACAGTTTTACGAAGCTAGGTTTCTCGTATGATATCTACACAAGAACCGATTCAGCACACCACCATAAAGTCGTCCAGGATATCTTTCTGAAGCTGCTTGATAAAGGGTTAATCTACAAGAAGGAAATTGAACAAACGTATTGTAAACTGGACCAGCAGTTTTTGCCTGACCGGTATGTTGAGGGAATTTGTCCGAAGTGTGGGGCGAAAGCTCGGGGCGATCAATGTGATCATTGCTCAAGCGTGCTGGAGCCTCTTGATTTACTGGAAAGGAGATGCAAAATATGTGGCAATCCTCCAACGACGAGAACAACGGAGCATTTTTATTTTGCGTTAAGCTCACTTCAAAGCGAATTGGAGAGATATACCGAGGCTGCTGAACAGAATGGACTCTGGAGAGACAATGCTAGTTCATTAACTAAGAGGTACTTGGATGAAGGCCTTCAGGATCGGGCGGTTTCCAGGGATTTGCCCAATGGGGTAAACGTGCCTGTAAAAGGCTATGAAGAGAAGAAAATCTATGTTTGGATTGAGGCGGTATCAGGTTATTACACAGCAAGCAAGCTTTGGGCAGAAGAAACGGGACAGGATGACGCAGCGTTTTGGAATTCTGGCGCTAAGTCCTATTATGTGCATGGTAAAGATAATATCCCGTTCCATTCCATCATTTGGCTAGGGATTCTAAAAGGACTTGATATCGATGCATTGCCTACCCATATCGTTTCTAATGAATATCTCACTCTGGAAAAGAAAAAATTGTCCACAAGCAGAAATTGGGCAGTTTGGGTACCGGATATTATAGAAAAATATGATCCAGATTCAATCCGTTATTTTCTGACCATTAATGCACCTGAAAGCCGGGATGCGGATTTTTCATGGAAGGAGTTCATCTATAGTCATAATAGTGAACTGCTGGGAGCTTATGGGAACTTAGTGAACCGGACCTTGAAATTCATTCAAAAGACATTTGGTGGCGTTCTTCCTGAAAAAGAGATTAACAAAGAAATAGTGAACAGAGTGGATCTGCTTTACGTTGAAACGGGACGGAATATTGAAAACACCAGCTTTAAAAGAGCACTGGAAAAAGTGTTTGAACTAGTGAGATATGCCAACAAATACTTTGACAACAACCATGGAAGCAGGTGCACGAAAATCCTGAAGCGTGCAAACAGACGCTGGCGGATTGCGTATATATCATCGGGAACGTAGCCAATATCCTGACGCCATTCCTTCCTTTTTCAAGCGAAAAGGTTAAAGGTATGCTGCAAATAACGGCACAAAGCTGGGAGCCGTTATTAGTAAAACCTCAAATATTAACTCATGTAGAGCTATTATTCGAACGTATTGACCCAGATAGGATTGACAAAGAGTTGGAAGATTTGAAGAAACAGGAGAAGGTATAATTTACTCAGAGAGTTTTTTAAAATTCCACATCGAAGATAAAATCCTTTTTGTCTGGCTGTGATTCGGGTAGAAACAGCATAAAGGGGTGAAGCTTTTTATGCCATATGCCAAAATCGATGACTCTCTCTCGCTTTATTATCTAATAAAAGGTGACGGGCTGCCTGTTGTGTTCATTCATCCTTTTGTGATGGGGCACAATGTTTTTAAGTATCAGGAAACACTGTCCGATCGTTATAAGACCATCTTTTTCGACCTTCCCGGGCATGGGCGAAGTTCGAAGGGAAACAAAACTTTAAGCATAGAGGGACTTGCGGATAATCTAAAAAAGTTGTTGGACGAAATAGGTATTCACAAAGCAGTGCTCTGCGGCTATTCTCACGGTGGATTGGTTGCCCAGGAATTTGCGTTGAAGTATCCTGAACAGTCAGAAGCTTTGATCTTGTCTGGTGGATTTTCAAAGATTGATACCCTTATCCCGAAGCTTGTAATTAAGTTAGTACAGCTGATGGTTAAATTCGGTCAAGTGTCTCTTGCTGCAAAATGGCAGGCGAAATTCCATAAATGTGATCATGATGATGAAAAGGAGATATTTGGGTTAGCCAGGCAATCGGATGCCCAACGCACGTATGAATATATCAAATCAGGACTTCATTATGATTCCACCAGCAAGCTTCATAAGCTTGAAATGCCTATCCTTCTGATTTACGGTTCGCTGGAAAAGCCGATGCACCGCTATTCCATTCCTTTTCAAAAAAAAGCTCCGCAAACACAAGTGGTGTATATAAAGCACGGCACCCATCAGCTGCCACCCAGGTCACATCAGGAATTCAATGCGATTTTCGACGCTTTTTTAAAGTCTCTCAATGATAACAAAGAGAATCAAGCAGGACTGGGGTAGGTGGATATGAAGAGACTATTACTTTTGCTTGGGCCAGCGTTCATGATTTTCATCGGGCTGCAAGTGCTGGAGAGTGTCATTATTGCGTTTTTGCTTTTCTATAGCTGGCTTCTAGCAGTGCCTTTGCTTGCTGGCGGAGTTCACTGGGAAAGGTTCAAAGCAACAAGCAGGACTGTTTTGCTGGGTTTCGGGAGTGGGCTGCTTTTTTTCCTGTTCGTTTATGGAGGGTTGCACTGGCTGCATATCTATATGATCGATATCGATCAGCTTCGTGTTTTGCTATGGGAGTGGGGTTTTTCTGCTCAAGGTGAGATTGGGCTTGTACTGATCCTGTTGGTGATTAATCCAATTTTAGAAGAAGTGTATTGGAGAGGGTTTATCTATGAAAAACTGAGAATAGAAAGAACAGCTAAGTATGCGATTTTGATGACAGCAGCTTTTTATACACTCTACCATTTGCTCTCCGTGATTCCAATTTTCAATGGCTTTTACGGCATGGTTGCTGTTATACCAGTCTTCATTGCAGGTTTAATTTGGGGCTATATGAGAGAGGAAACGGGTTCCATCACAGGCACAATAATAGGTCATGTATTGAGTGATATGGGAATCATCTTTGTGTATTGGTTTCTGATAAGGTAATCAGAAATAAGACCGGGACTGGCCCGGTCTATGCAAATTAACTCAACGCTTCAAACGTTTTGCAGTCAGTTTCGCGGCTATTGTCAGCTTGCTCACCGGCATGGCTGACGACATAGATCTTGTCAGCGCTGCAGAGATTTCCATCTTTCCAGTACTGACAGTTATTGACTTCGCATAATACATCTTTTGCCATAGCTGTACCACTCCTTTTTGGTTGATACAAGCTTAGGATGCAGCGAAATAACGGAAGTCATCCTCGCTAAATTCAGGAAGCTTCAAGTTTGTTCCTTTGTTTTTTTCTGGCGCAAATATCGTTTATCCTGCATGAAGAGGCTCCAAAAATAGATGAATCCGGGAAAGAGGATCAGGAATCCAACAATATAAGTGGTGAATACGGCCCGGAATGAATTGGGGTCCGTGAAAGCGGACTGGATTGTGACCTCCGGATATACGATGTATGGCAGGTGAGCCTTCCCGTATACATAGCTAGCCGCCAAATATTGAAGTGTAATCATGATGACTGCAAGCCTTGGAATCCCTCTGATCGATTTATTCCCAATGGACGGGAGAAGAAGCGCCAGTCCGCCAATCAGGAAGAACATGACGGATATCAGCAGGATAGGCAGATTATCCATCATCTTGTCATATATCCACGCTGCTTCCTGTCTTAAAGTAAGCATGATCGCAAAAGCCATGACGAGCGAAATCGGCCCAAGAATTAAAGCGTCACGTCTGTATACCTCATAAGCTTTCAGTTCATCCGATGCTTTTGAATAATCAGCAAGCAACAGCGAAGACAGGAACAGAGTGCTGCTGACAGCGAAACCAATAAAAGCGTAGACATTCGGACTAGTGAACAAGCTGGCCAAATCCAGGTTCTGGGAGTCATCAGTAAACTCGATAAATCCGCCATGGGTAATGGGCAGTACGCTGATCAATAATCCAGGTATCAGGATTCCGCTAATCCCTGAGATATAGGTAAGCACCTTCCGATAATCCTCTGCAATATTTGAAAAAACAAGGAAGGCACTTCGCAATGACAGGAGCAGCAAAATCATACTGCCTGGAATCAGCAATACAGTTCCTAAAGTGTAAGCCGCTCTAGGGAACATGCTATAAACCGCGACGACCAGTGCCACGATAAATGTATTCGTGACCTCCCATGTCGGAGACAGATAGCGGTTGGCAATATTCGTCGCTTTTGTTTTTGTTTATTGATATAGACCATCGACCAGAACCCGGCTCCAAAGTCCATCGTTGCCATAACAGCATAGATAAAGACAAAGCCCCAGAGTACGGTTATGGCCGTTAGCGCGTCAGTCAAAATGGATCATCCTTTCATGAGTTGGAACCATACAGCTATCTTTTTATGAATTGGAACCATACAAAGGGATTTCTTTTTGCTGTGCCCTGTTTAAATCATCTAAAACCGTATTTTTCCGGAAGAAGTAACGAAGAACGATGATTTCCATAACACCAAGTAAGACGTAAACCCCAGCAAACAGGATAAATAATATCCCCAGGTTAGAGGCGGTTGTTGCTGCGTCCTCCGTTGAAAGGACATGATAAATCACCCAAGGCTGCCTGCCGGTACAGGCAAAAACCCAGCCAAATTCTATTCCCAGCATGGCTAGCGGTCCTGTAGCTACGAAAAGCCACATCAGGAATTTCGGGAATTTTTCTTTCTTCAAAATTTTATTCCAGACAAAGGCAATCAGGGAGAGTGTAATCAACAACATCCCGACACCGACCATTGCATTGAATAATGTATGGATAAACAGCGGCGGCCAATGTTCTTCGGGAAAATCGTTCAGTCCTTTTACTTCGGTATCAAATGAATTGCCCGCAAGGAAGCTTAACGCCCAGGGAATCTCGATTCCCCATTTGACTGATTCTGTTTCCCGGTCGGTAAAACCGCCAATAGCCAGTGGGGCATATTTCTGTGTCTCAAAAAGTCCCTCAGCACCTGCCAATTTTTCAGGCTGGTATTCATGGAGGTATTGGGCGGCCGAATGGCCATTCACTGCTGTCAGGATGGAGAAAATGCCGCCGATGATCAAACTCGCCATAAGGGCCTTCTGGTGGAATTTATATACTCTTGAGCCAAAATCACTTTTCAACATTTTATAGGCAGCCACAGTGGCGATGATGAATGCGCCGGTCATATAGGCTGTGACAACAACATGTCCTGCAGTTACAGCAAAGCTAGGGTTAAAGAAGGCAGCCCATGGATCGATGTCCACCAGTTCACCGTTTTCAACGCGGAACCCTCTAGGTGTACCCTGGAATGCGTGAACATTGGTGATTAAAACGGCAGAAGCAAGAGCTCCGATTGCCACAAGGGTAAGGCTGGCGATCCTCATCCAAGGTGAAATCCTGTCGGCTGCGTAAACATAGATGGACATGAATAGAGCCTCAATAAAAAAGGCATAAATCTCAATCTGGAATGGCAGAGCCATTACTCTGCCGACAACCTCCATAAATCCAGGCCATAGAAGGGAGAGCTGGACTCCTGCAATCGTTCCGGTTGGGATGCCGACACCTAATGTCACGGCAAATGCTTTTGTCCATCTTTTAGCCATAACGGCATAATCAGTATCATTGGTTTTCTGGTAGAGAAGTTCTGCGGCCAGAATCATCAATGGCAATCCAACCCCGATGGTGGCATTGATAATATGGAAACCCATTGTCGTGCCAAATAGAGAGCGGGCAATCAAAATATCATCCATTATTTAACTTCCTTTCCGTAATATAACTCTCAATATTGTTTTCATTTTTATGGATAATATGTGATTTATTTTCTAGGCAATGAAAAAAGCCTCCCACTATAGGGAGGCAACCAATTATTATTCATTTAATGCTTTTCCAAGGGTAGCGATGTTCTTTTCCATCAACGTGAAGTAGGTCTCATTATTTTTTATATCTTCGTCTGTCAATACGGAAAGATTGTGGAGTGTTAGTGATTTTGCGCCGATTTCATTCTGGACCATTTTCGCCAGCTTGGAATCAAAGTTTTGTTCGTTTAAAACATACTTGATTTGTTCATCTTTGGCATGTGAAATCAACTTTTGAAGCTCTTTTTGAGATGGCTCATTCGTAGTGGACTGACCAGAAATACTGATTTGCTGAATCCCGTAACGCTCCTCCCAATAACTGAAAGCAGAGTGTGATACCAGGATTTCCTTTCGCTTGGCTGAGCCAACGACCTCAGAAAATTCCTTGTCAAGGTCCTTCAATTGAGCAGTCAGCTCGGTATAATTCTGTTCGAAAGTATTTTTATGTTCAGGCATCTGAGCTGCTAATTGTTCTTTGATTGCAAGTGCCAGCTCGTTTGCATAAATCGGATCAAGCCACACATGCGGGTCGAAATCTCCGTGCCCATGGCCATCGTCATTAGCGTGTTTTCCATCAGCTTGGTCATTTTCATCGGCATGCCCATCTTCATCAACATGATCTTCCTCTTCATGTCCTTCTTCTCCATGACTCTCTTCAGCAGTGCCATCCTGGTTATGCGCTTCGTCTTCTCCTGCCTCACCCAGATGCAAAGATTCACCAACCGGCACCATTTTCACATCTTCGTTTTTTAAAGTTTTACTGGCTTTATCAACAAATCCTTCAAGACCCAGGCCGATATAGAAAAATAAGTCTGAGTCTGCCAGTGCCATCATATCTTTTTGGGATGGCTCGAAAGTATGCTCATCCGCTCCTGGTGGATAAATGGTTTCAACGTTAACATATTCACCGCCAATTTGCTGGGCGAAAAACTGTAGTGGATAAACAGTGGTATAAACTTGCAGCAAATCTTCGTTCTTCTCTTGATCAGCACGTTCCTGTGCACAGCCACTTAGAAACGCAGCGATGACCATAAATATAGATAAAATAAATGCAGTTTTTTTCATATATGCCTCCTGTAGTCAAAACGGACTCATTACGATTTATAAATTGGAGTGTATTTGTTATTATTTTTCTAATCATCGGGAAAAATATTAATTCGTAATGGTTACGATTTACCTTCTGTATCATACAAAAGGATGGGAGCAAAATCAAGTAAAATATTTTGGTTCGGATTCAGTTTAATGTATTCTATTAGAAAGGAAATTTTTTTAAGAGGAGAGAGAATAGATGAGAATGCTTGATGAAATTCTAGATTTCAATGAAAAGTTTGTATCAGAAAAGAAATATGAAGAATTCACCACTACTAAGTTTCCGAATAAAAAGATGGTTATTTTGACATGTATGGATACAAGGCTGGTTGAACTTTTACCTAGGGCCTTGAATATTCGCAATGGTGATGTGAAAATTGTCAAAAATGCAGGTGCCTTGATCATGCATCCTTTCGGAAGTATCATGAGAAGTTTGCTTGTTGCCGTTTACCAGCTGCAGGCAGAGGAAGTGGCAATCATTGGCCATTATGATTGTGGTATGAGCGGGATGAAGCCCGACATCGTGATCGAAGAAATGAAAAAGCGCGGAGTCAGCGATGACATGTTGAATACATTGAACTACTCCGGAATAGACGTAAAGGAATGGCTTCACGGTTTCGATAACGTCAAGGACAGCGTTGCCCACAGTGTCGAAATCGTTAAAAACCATCCCTTGATGCCTAAGGATGTTCCGGTCCATGGATTGGTGATCGATCCTTCAACGGGAAGGCTTGATCAAGTGATCGATGGCTACGAAAAATAATTAATGGTTATGGACTTTCGTATTTTTCTTTGACGGCCATTCCTCCGGTACCGGGTCCATCCCTCCTGGGTGGAAGGGCTGGCATTTAAGGATGCGTACTATCGTCAGCCAGCCGCCTTTAATAGGTCCAAACCTTGTAATTGCTTCAAGCCCGTAATGGGAGCATGTCGGGTAAAATCTGCATGTAGGCGGCTTCAATGGCGAAATGACAACCTGATAAAAACGTATGATGCCGATGAATGCTTTTTTTAGCATGGTGTTCATCCCTTCTTTAAATCCTAAAAAGGAGCTGATTGCAGCTCCTTTTATTTATTTTCATCATGAGCTTTTGCTTCACCAGAATCTTCATGGCTGTCACTGCTGTCAATCGGGTCGACCGTATGCTTATACTGATATGCCTTTGAAGTAGTGACTACGCTTAATATTAAAACAATGATAACGATAATGACTGAGATAATCAAAACGGTATACATAAAAAGGCCTCCTTTGCTTCAAAATTATTTTAGCATGTTCTTTTCAGCGGTAGGAAAAAAGTTGCTGCCAGCATGTTTTTTATAAAGCTGGAAGGGGAATATAATCTATGACTATAAGGGAGGATGAAATAAAAATGGCACAATCAGATTTAATTCAAGCAGTAAATAAGCAGGTTGCGAACTGGACGGTACTTTACACAAAGCTTCATAACTATCACTGGTACGTGAAAGGCCGTCATTTCTTCACACTGCATACGAAATTCGAAGAGCTTTATAACGAAGCCGCGACAATCATCGATGAATTCGCCGAAAGAATTCTCGCATTGGAAGGAAAGCCTGTTGCGACTCTTAAGGAATATCTTGAACTGTCTTCAGTTAAAGAAGCAAAAGGGTCCGAAAATGAAGAAGAAATGGTCAAGCAATTGCACGATGACTTTGCTACCATTGTGGACGAGCTCCATAGCGCAATAGAACTTGCAGAAAAGGAAGAAGATACAGCTACAGCCGATATGCTGACAGAAGTGAAAATGAGCCTTCGCAAGCATATGTGGATGTTCAAGGCTTATCTTGGATAAAAATATAGGGAAAACTGGCCGAGTGGCCAGTTTTTTTCATGGTTTGAACAGATTTGACTGTGTGGAGGCGAATGGTTGGCAAAAAGAAAAACCGGCCGCAGCCGGTTTTATATGTATAGTCATTTTAAGGATTAATGCACATTTCGGGAGGGATATGAATTGACAGAGCGGGCGCCGAAATCGTCCTGGGCAAACTTTCCTTTCAAGCTCTCAATCAAGTAAAGCCCCATTAAATCATAAAGCTCCTGCTTATCAAGGTCCTGGATGATCTTCAACAAGTCTTCTCGGCTCATTTCTTCAAGGAAGGCAAAAGCGAGCATATCGATATCCTCTTCATCACCGGTCAATTTATTGCGGTATAGTTCGTATAGCTCATCAATCAGTTTCATGAATTTCACCTCTCCTTCTTGATCGTCCATAATTCCTTATACTTATTTAATACCCTCCAACGGAAAAAATATGCCATGGATTTGAAGTATTTTCCTATTGGGTTCGCTGATTTGCTTATATCTATATTTGGTCTAATTTTAACATACAGACAACTTTAAGAGTAATTTGGAGGGCAGAAAAAATTATTTATTTTATAGATATTCAGTATAAACGAATATAGACGCAGGGAACGATATCCTTGAGGTGAGGCATATGCCAGAAGGCAAAAAAACATATTACATTAACATCAGTGAAGGCCATATTTCAAGCGATTCAACTGCATCTCCATGGAATTTTAAAATTGAGGCAAATGACGAGGAAATCACCGCATTAAGGGAAATATTTGACCAGAGCCACTCCACAGGCTGGCAAAATTTCATGAGAGCGCATGTCCCGTATATCCAGTACCATTATGACCGTGAAAATGACGCCCTCGACCGACAGCTGATCCAGACATATGAAATGATTCATAAACTCGGCGACGAAGAAGCCAGGAACCATATTGAAAGCATGGGAATCCTTCCTGAAAAATAGAGCAGCCGCAGACAATGGTCTGCGGTTTATTCATTTTCTGATTTTCTATATAATTAGGACATGATTTAAAAACGGGGAGTTTTCATGATGAAATTTAAAGATATGAACGGCGGAGATGTGATCTTATTCTTCCAGGAAAACGCCTTTGAAAAAAGTGCGCGCCATGTGCTGGTCATCTGTAAATATAAAGGTGAATGGCTGTTGACCAAGCATGGTGTCAGAGGTCTTGAATTCCCCGGCGGCAAAATGGAGAAGGGTGAAACTCTTGAGGAGGCTGCTCATCGTGAGGTCCTGGAGGAAACTGGCGCAGTCTTAGGCAGGCTTGTCAGCATCGGGGAATATCAGGTGAGTGATGAGGAAGGTTCGTTTGTTAAAAGAATCTTTTACGGAGAAGCAGAATCTATAGACCCCCGGGATGACTACCTCGAAACAGGCGGACCCGCACTTATCAGTGGTGATTTATTGAAGGAGAGAATGAAGGACGAGTTTAGTTTTATCATGAAGGACGATGTGATAAAGCATAGCCTTGAATTTTTGCAGAAAAGGTTGTGAAAGTGGCGGATTCGCCGCTTTTTTTGTTGGTATGGGGTTAGATTGCATCGGAATCAACTTGAGGTTTAATCTCTGGATCAGGATATTGGCGAAAATCCGATTTTATTGGCGGAGTTCACAACTTTATTGGCGAAAATATGATTTTATTGGCGAAGTTCACAACTTTATTGGCGAAAATCAAAATTTATTGGCGCAGCCGCAACTTATTCTAATTAAGCCGCTTTTTTATTGCCATGAAAAGAAGCCAGACCTCGTCCCGGCTTCATTATTGATTGCTTTTGATCAGTTTCTTTTCGAGCAGTTCGACGAGCTGATACATCACCGTTGCAAATACAGCAATGACGAGCAGCGACAAGAAGACGAGTGTGAAGTTAAAAACCTGGAATCCATAGATGATCATATACCCTAGGCCACGTGCGGAAACGAGGAATTCTCCGACAATGACACCTACCCAGCTCAGGCCGACATTCACTTTCAAAGTAGAGATAATGGTCGGGAAGGAAGCTGGCAGGATAGCCTCTTTGAAAGATTGAGCCCTTGTAGCTCCGAAGGTCTGCAGCACCTTTAGATAGTTGGGATCCACCTCTTTAAAAGCTGTATACACCACGATTGTCGTGATGATCACGGAGATGATTGCGCCCATCGCGATGATCGAGGACATATTGGTGCCGAGCGCTACGATAAGAATAGGACCTAGCGCCACCTTTGGCATTGAATTCAGGATTACTAGATAGGGGTCCAGGATTTTTGACAGCATGGGTGACCACCATAAAAGAGCAGCAAGCAGGGTGCCGACTAGTGTACCAAGAATGAAACCCAATACGGTTTCTGCCAGCGTCACTCCAAGGTTGACAGCTAATGACCCATCCATCGTTTTTTCAATCAGCATATTCCATATTTTTGACGGTGAACTGAATAGCAGCGGGTCAATCCATTTTTGCTGACTGGAGATTTCCCAAAGAGAAAAAAAGGCAATGAAGATCAGCAATTGATAAACACGCACGGTTTTTCGCTCGCGGCTTAACTTTTTCAGGTATTGTTGATGGAGGAGTTCAGTTTTCTTCTGGCTCAATGGATTCCAACTCCTTCCATATATTCTGGAACAGTTCGTTATACAAAGGATGGTTTCTGGCCTCGAACGGACTAAGGTTTCGCAGTTCTTCCGGAATGGTGAAAGTTCTGTGCAAGCGTCCTGGCCTTGGGGAAAATAGGAAGATCCGGTCGCTCATTGCGATTGCTTCGCCAATATCATGGGTTACGAGAATGGCTGTTTTTCCAAAAGTTTTGAATGTATTAGAAACAAGGTCCTCGAGCTTTAATTTTGTTTGGTAGTCCAGTGCGGAGAAGGGTTCGTCAAGCATGAGCAGCTTTGGCTCCGTTGCCAGGGTCCTGACGAGCGCCACTCGCTGGCGCATCCCTCCGGATAACTGTTTTGGGTAAAGTTTTTCAACATTCTCCAAACCCATTTGCCTGAGCAGCGATAGAACTTCTTCTTTCTTGGAAGCTTCCAGAGTTCCACTAATCTTCAAGCCAAGGAAGATATTTTCTTCAATCGTTTTCCAAGGAAATAAATAATCCTGCTGCAGCATATAACCTGTTTGATTCGCAGCATCCTGGACTGATTTGCCTTCCAGTTTTACCTGGCCATCGGTGGGCTCAATCAGCCCTGCGATGATCGAAAGCAGTGTTGTTTTGCCGCAGCCGCTCGGACCCAGGAAGGATACGAACTCTCCTTCCCGGACATCGAGTGAAATATCATTCAAAGCAGTGACAGCAGATGTTTTTGTGAAATAAGTGTGTTGGATTCCTCTTAATGTCAAAAAGTCCATTGGCTGCAACCTCCTGTTATTTCATGATTTCTTCTGCAACCTCTGTATTTACTAATGTTTCATGGCTCACTTCCTCAGGAAGTTCTCCTGCCTCATCCATGATATCCTGCAGGTTATTCCATTCCTCTTCATCGAGAATCGGGTCAGTCGCGAATGAACCCTGGCTCTTGTAACGATCAACAACCGTTTCAATCAGCGACAAATCTGTATCCTTAAAATATGGCTGTATGACCTCCGCTGTTTCTTTGGCACTGTGTGATTCTACCCACTTCTGTGCCTTATGGACGGCACGGGTGAACTTCTCGATTGTCTCCGGGTTTTTCTTCATGTAGCTTTCTTTTGCCATAAATGTGGTATATGGTACATGACCGGACTCCGTTCCGAAAGAAGCGACGATATGGCCTATGCCTTCCAATTCAAACATGCTGGCCTGCGGCTCGAAAAGCTGGACGAAGTCACCAGTTCCGGAAGCGAAGGCATTTGGAATATTTGCGTAATCAATATTTTGGATCATTTCTAAATCTGCCTTAGGATCGATGCCGTGCTTCTTAAGGACGAATTCACCTACCATTTGAGGCATACCGCCTGTACGCTGTCCGAGATAGGTAGCTCCTTTTAACTGATCCCACGAGAAATCATCGATTTTTTCCCGGGACACGAGGAAGGTGCCATCGGTTTGCGTCAGCTGGGCAAAGTTGATGACTGGATCATTTGATCCCTGTGCATAAACGTAGATGGAGGTTTCAGAACCGACCAGGCCGATATCTGCGGCGTTCGAGAGTACGGCTGTCATGGTCTTGTCGCCACCCCATGTTGTCGTCAGCTCGATTTTCAAACCTTCTTCCTCAAAAAATCCTTTTTCAAGGGCAACATATTGAGGAGCATAGAAGATTGAACGTGTAACCTCAGCAACTTTGACAGTCTGTACCTTGTCTTGGCCGCAGGCTGCAAGAGGTATAATAAGTACAGCAGCTAAAAATAAAGCAAAACCGGCTTTGAACCATTTTTTCATCATGATGCCTCCTAAAAATCTGTCTTAAATTGGGCTTACAGTATCGTATGGAATCATCTGAAAATGTGTGAATGCCCAGTAACCAAATTTAAAAAAATTCATATAAGAGGAGTGTTAACGTTGGAATATGACGGGCAAATAATCTCAGCTTATAAATTTCCTTCCCCCAATCCTACGGTGGAGCTGGAGATGGTCACCTATTATGCAGGCGGACTTCGGGTCAAGGGTCTTCTGGCTAAACCAGTTGATGGAAGCGGAACAGAAGGATTTTTGTATCTGCGCGGCGGAATCAAAAATGTGGGCAAGGTACGTCCTGCCCGGATTGCACAATTTGCATCTGAAGGCTTTACGGTTTTTGCTCCTTTTTACAGGGGAAACCAGGGAGGTGAAGGGGACGAGGACTTCGGCGGCGACGACCGGGTCGATGCCTTTGCTGGATTCATGCTGCTGCAATCCTTGCCATGGGTTGAAAGAGTTCATGTCTTTGGTTTTTCCCGCGGTGGTTTGATGGCATTGCTGACGGCCATTCAATTTCCCGAGACAGCGTCGGTCGTTACCTGGGGAGGGGTAACGGATATGTTCTTGACGTACGTGGAAAGAAAGGATTTGCGCAGAATGATGAAAAGGGTGATCGGCGGGTCGCCCAAAAAGGTACCGAAAAGGTATAAATTCAGGTCGCCATTGTACGAAATGGAAAATTTGAAGGCACCGGTGCTGCTCATCCACGGCAGGAATGACCACAATGTGTCAATTGAACACTCCTATCGGATCGAGAAGCGGTTAAAAGAGTTGGACAAGCCTGTGGAAAGCTGGTACTTTGATGAATATACACACTACTTCCCACCGGCGATGAACCGGAAAGTAGTCACCGATTTAACGAATTGGATGAAATCACACGAGCAACAATGATAAAATGAAAATGAAATCAATGAAGAACAATAGAGGAGCGAATACGATGGGGATGCCATTAGAGTTGAATACAATGATCGTAACAAAGGGCCGAGAAAAGAGGCTCCAAGACAATTTCTTCTCTTTGAAAAAGGAAGGCTACAGGCTTTATCCAATTGACATTCCACTAGAAGTCAAGAAAACAATCGAAGGCGACCTGACCGGAACAGGCGTCATTTCCAAAGTCGAGTGGACAGAAAATGAAACAACCATTACTTATCAATTAGTATCCTTAAATTCTACGAACTAAGCAGGGCACATAATGTGCTCTGTTTTTTATTTAGGCAGGAGCTCTGCATAGCCGGAAAAACGCAGAAGAGAGAAAAACGGTAAAAGCAGGAGCTCTGCATTGCCCGAAAAACAGCAAAAGTGAGCTAAACGGTAAAAGCAAAGGCCATCTCCTACCCCGGAGATGGCCTCAATCAACCTATTTCGCTGTCGGTCCGCCTTTTTCTTCGATCACGGATGGTACGTTTGTGAACTTCTTGAAGTTTTCGCGGAATTTGCCTGCGAGTTCATTTGCTTTTGCGTAGTATGCTTCCTTGTCGCTCCATGTCTTGACTGGCTGTAGGACATCGTCAGGTACACCTGGTACATGTGCCGGGATATCCAGGCCGAAGATTTCGTCTTTGACGGTTTCGACATTGTTCAGTTCGCCTTCAAGTGCTGCCTGGACCATTGCGCGAGTGTAAGCCAGCTTCATGCGGCTCCCTGTGCCGTATTCTCCGCCTGTCCATCCTGTGTTCACGAGGAATACCTTCGCATTGTGCTCATCAATCTTTTCACCAAGCATTTCCGCGTATCTTGTTGCTGCAAGCGGAAGGAAAGGTGAGCCGAAGCAAGTTGAGAACGTTGCCTGCGGAGAAGTGATGCCGCGCTCAGTTCCAGCAAGCTTTGATGTATATCCGCTCAAGAAGTGGTACATGGCTTGTTCCTTCGTTAGCTTGGCGATTGGAGGCAATACTCCGAATGCATCAGCAGTAAGGAAGACGATCGCGTTTGGATGACCGGCAATGCTTGGGTCCACGATATTTTCGATCGCCTGGATCGGATAAGCTGCACGAGTATTTTCAGTCAGGCTGCCATCATCATAATCCGCCACACGTGTTTCTTCATCGACGACGACATTTTCAAGCACTGAGCCAAAACGGATCGCGTCATAAATCTGTGGTTCTTTTTCCTTCGACAAGTTGATGCACTTTGCGTAGCAGCCGCCTTCGATGTTGAACACACCATTTGCTGACCAGCCATGCTCATCATCACCAATCAAACGGCGATTGTTATCAGCTGAAAGAGTTGTTTTTCCTGTTCCGGATAAACCGAAGAACAAGGCTACATCGCCTTCGCGTCCCACGTTTGCCGAGCAGTGCATGGATAGGATGCCGCTTTCAGGCAACAAATAGTTCATCACGGAGAAAATGGACTTCTTCATTTCGCCCGCATACTCCGTTCCTCCGATCAAGACGACGCGCTGTTCGAAGGAGACGATGATGAATGTTTCGGAATTTGTTCCATCAACTTTTGGATCCGCTTTGAAAGTCGGGGCAGAGATGACTGTGAATTCAGATTCATGGCCAGCAAGCTCTTCCTCTGTTGGACGGATGAATAATTGATGTGCGAAAAGGTTATGCCAGGCGTATTCATTGATGACCTGGATTGGAAGGCGGTGTTTAATGTCAGCACCAGCAAATCCTTTGAATACGAATACTTCTTCTTTTTCTTTAAGGAAATTCAATACCTTATTATATAGCTTTGTAAAAGATTCTTCTGAAATCGGCTGGTTTACGGAGCCCCAGTCGATCTTGTCCTGTACGGACTTTTCTTCAACAATGAATTTATCTTTAGGTGAACGGCCAGTATACTTACCAGTTGTTGCTCTAACAGCGCCAGTTGATGTCAGGAGCCCTTCATTTCGGTTCAGGACTTTTTCAACAAGCTGGGGAACGGATAACTGGATCTGCATATTGCTGCCACTTAATAATGCTGAAAGTTCGTTTGATATTCCTACAACATTCATCGGAGAATACCTTCCTTTTTTAAAAGATTAATAATTTGTAAGTGTTTACATCTCGATATTAGTATAACACATTTGTTCGATTAATCTATACTAATCACTCGAAAAATTACCTTGTACCTACCTTGCGTTATATAATTCTTTCTTTATATAGTCAAGCGAAAAGGATGCTTTGCAAGTCCATTTTATTTTACAATAAAACTTTCAACAACAATCGACAAAATTACCGAGAAAACCATTGACATGCCATTATAGTTTCGTTATGATTTGGACTTGAACGGATACTCTCTTATCCCGAGCTGGTGGAGGGACAGGCCCAATGAAACCCAGCAACCTGCAGACGTGAAAAAACAGCTACTTTGAATGCTGATCTTTTTCCGGGCAAAGGTGCTAACCTGACGCAAGGGAACTGCCCTTGAACGATAAGAGCGAAAGGCGCGGATTTAAGCTAAAACCTTTCCTCGTAAATGGAGAGGTTTTTTATATTGCTTTTTTCTGTCCAATGCATGGATTTGCAGCTGGAATGCCTTCTTTGGTGTCATTGCTCCCGTGGGTGAAATTAGGAAAAAAAGAAATTCACCATGAATCCTAAACAAATTTTTCTAATAAAAACTCAGCGTTTATTTCATACTACATAGGGAATGAGTACCGTATCAACCCGAGGTCTGTCTTGGGACAGCCTCGATCAATTTTTATACATGAGGGAGGAACTCAGATGTCAAACAAACGCCGTTTGTTCACTTCTGAATCAGTAACAGAAGGCCATCCGGATAAAATTTGCGACCAGATTTCTGACGCGATTTTGGATGCGATCCTTGCAAAAGATGCTAATGCACGTGTTGCTGCTGAAACATCAGTTACGACAGGCCTTGTACTAGTTGCAGGCGAAATCACTACATCTACATACGTAGATATTCCGAAGATTGTCCGTGAAACAGTCAAGGAGATCGGCTACACTCGCGCGAAGTATGGTTTCGACTCTGAAACTTGCGCAGTGTTGACTTCCATTGACGAGCAGTCTGCAGACATCGCTATGGGTGTTGACCAGGCTCTTGAAGCACGTGAAGGACAAATGTCCGATGCAGAAATCGAAGCAATCGGCGCTGGCGACCAGGGCTTGATGTTCGGTTTTGCATGTAATGAAACAAAAGAGCTTATGCCTCTTCCAATTTCATTGGCTCACAAGCTTTCCCGCCGCCTGACTGAAGTGCGTAAGGAAGAAATCCTTCCATACCTTCGTCCGGACGGTAAAACTCAGGTAACGGTTGAATACGATGAAAACGACAAGCCTGTCCGCATCGATACGATTGTTATCTCAACTCAGCACCATCCTGAAGTTTCGCTTGAGCAAATCCAGCGCAACCTTAAGGAACATGTCATCAACCCTGTCGTACCGGCAGAGCTGATTGATGAAAACACAAAATACTTCATCAACCCAACTGGCCGTTTCGTAATCGGCGGACCACAGGGTGATGCAGGTCTTACTGGCCGTAAAATCATCGTTGATACTTATGGCGGATATGCTCGCCACGGCGGAGGCGCATTCTCCGGTAAGGATCCTACAAAAGTTGACCGTTCAGCTGCATACGCTGCCCGTTACGTTGCGAAGAACATCGTAGCTGCCGGCCTTGCTGAAAAAGTTGAAGTTCAGCTTGCATACGCAATCGGTGTTGCCCGTCCGGTATCCATCTCCATCGATACTTTCGGAACAGGCAAAGTAAGCGAAGACGTATTGATCGATGTTGTTGAAAGCAACTTCGACCTTCGCCCTGCTGGAATCATCAATATGCTTGACCTGCGCAAGCCAATCTATAAGCAGACAGCTGCTTACGGACACTTTGGCCGTTCTGACGTTGACCTTCCATGGGAGCGCACAGACAAGGCTGAGACACTTCGCACTCAGGCACTAGAAAAATAAAAAAGCACAAGGGGAGTTGCATAGAAATATGTAACTCCCTTTATTATTTACCGTCTAATCAGGGAACACCAAAAAGTGTCACCAGGTTTGTGTATGGTCCAAAAGGTGTAAAATAGAGTATTACCTTAAATTTCCCTTAGATTTTACTGCAAAAATTTTGCGATTAATGATAGTATTAGATGGTATGTTTTTTGGAAGTGAAATTACTGGGAATAACAATAAATTTTTTCTGAAATGGAGAAGGTGAAGTACATAATGTGTGGCTTTATCGGTTGTGTACATGAAAATGCACAGGAATTCAGCGGCGATGATAAGCAGCTTTTTAAAAATATGAATGACATCATCACCCATCGCGGTCCTGATGATGATGGATATTTCTATGATGAACATATCCAATTCGGCTTCCGCCGCCTGAGTATCATTGACCTTGAGGCTGGCCATCAGCCATTGACCTATGAAAATGAGCGCTACTGGATCATTTTCAACGGGGAAATCTACAACTACCTTGAGCTTCGCGAAGAGTTGATTGAAGAAGGATTGAGCTTCGAAACTCATTCGGATACTGAAGTCATCATTGCCCTTTACAGCCATCTAAAAGAGCAGGCTGTCGACAAGCTGCGCGGAATGTTCGCGTTTGTCATCTGGGATAAACAGGAGCAAGTTCTTTACGGTGCGCGTGACCATTTCGGTATCAAGCCTTTCTTCTACTTTGAAGATGGCGACCGCACGTTCTTTGGTTCCGAGAAAAAGAGCATCCTGCTGGCGCTGGAAAACGATATCCTTGACTACAAGGCACTGCAGCACTATTTGACGTATCAGTTCGTACCAGAACCTAATACAATGTCAGAAGGCATCTACAAGCTTGAGCCGGGGCATTATTTTACAAAGAAAATCGGTTCGCCGATGGAAATCAAGCGTTACTGGAAAGCGAGCTTCTCGCCAATCCACAAAACCGAGGATGAATTCACGAAGGAAATCAGGGACGTCCTGTTCGATTCTGTGAAAATCCATATGCGCAGTGATGTGCCGGTTGGTTCTTTCCTTTCCGGCGGAATTGATTCCTCGATCATCGCGTCGATTGCAAAGCAATACCATCCTGGAATCAAGACATTCTCTGTTGGTTTTGAGCAGAATGGATTCAGCGAAATTGATGTCGCGAAGGAAACGGCTGATCGACTTGGTGTGGAAAACATCAGCTATGTAATCAGTCCGCAGGAATACATGGATGAATTGCCGAAAATCATGTGGCATATGGATGACCCGCTTGCGGATCCGGCAGCTATACCTTTGTATTTCGTTGCCCGTGAAGCAAGAAAGCATGTAACGGTTGTTCTATCAGGAGAAGGTGCGGATGAACTGTTCGGCGGATATAATATCTACCGTGAACCGCAGGATCTTGAGATGTTCAACAAAATCCCTCAAGCAGGGAAGGTTATGCTGAAAGGCATCGCGAAAATGATGCCAGAGGGAATGAAGGGGAAAAGCTTCATTGAACGCGGCGTGACGCCAATGGAAGAGCGCTATATCGGCAATGCGAAGATGTTCACTGAAAAAGAGAAGAGCGAGCTGCTCCACGTATATAACGGCCAGTATGATTACAGGGATATCACAAAGCCTCTTTACAGAGAGAGCAGAGGATATGACCCGGTTGATACAATGCAATATATCGATATCCATACATGGATGCGAGGCGACATTTTATTAAAAGCTGATAAAATGACAATGGCTCATTCACTTGAGCTTCGTGTTCCATTCCTGGATAAAATGGTTTTCGAAACAGCTTCGAAGATTCCGACAAGCCTGAAGACGGCTAACAATACAACAAAGTATATTTTACGTAAAGCAGCTGAGGGTGTGGTTCCTGACCACGTGTTAACCCGCAAGAAGCTTGGCTTCCCGGTGCCGATTCGCCACTGGCTGAAGAACGAAATGAACGAATGGGCAAAGAATATCATCAAGGAAAGCAACACAGAACATCTCATCAATAAGTCATATCTATTGAAACTATTGGATGACCACTGCCAGAACAAAGCGGACAACAGCCGCAAAATCTGGACTGTGTTGATGTTCATGATGTGGCATGACGTATATGTCGAAAAAAAATACTCCTTCCAGAAGGAGTATGAGGCCCAGAAAGTATTGCAGTCTTAAAAATCAGGGAAGGTAGGTAATGGCCTGCCTTCCCATTTGCACCCAGGCTTCCACGAAGTCTTTCATGGGTGCTTTTTTATTTTTTTCGCCTGTCAGCGGGTCATTGAAGTAAACGAAATTTTCATCATAGCCGGTAACCAGGACAGAATGTTCCTTTGTGGTTACTTTCACGGGACCTTCAGGCGTATACCATGTCTGGAAAAAGCTATCGTCCAGCTTTTTATATTCAGTGTTCGTGATCACCCAAACGGGCCTGTCATCTGACAGGTGGATTTTCAGCTCCAGAAATTCTGCGCCCGTCAAATCTTTTATTTTGCCAGGAAGATACTGCTCTGCCAGATCAGCAATCGGCTTGTGGTAGACTCCAAGCCCTGGTTCAGTGTAGGTGTACATATTGCCGACAAAACCTTCATTCGGATCGCCAAAATAGATTTTGCCATCACTGAGACGATATTGAGCAGGGTTTTTCTTCACTTCTTTTGCAAGTGACAGCTTGTCCGCCTGGACTCCGTGATACTGGAGGAGCATGGCCAGGCTAGTGACCTCGCATCCTCTCGGCAGCTCAGGCATTTGCCAGATGGCTGGAGCATCGAGGAGTACCTGTTTCTTGATAGGTATGATCTCGGGTTCGTAATCTTCTATGACCACAGTTGCCTTTTCGGCAGCGGGTTCAGGCTCTTCAAGCAAGCTTTTCACCGACTGTACAGCCTTGGCAACATGGGAAGCTTGAAGATTTTCCATTAGGAAAGCCCCGAGGATCGATGTAAAAACAAACAGGAACATCAGGATGGATTTCATCATGCTATTTTGTTTTCGGATTAACAGATAAAACAAGATTATCAGCGGTATGATTGCCGCAAGCGGTAAATATAGTTTTTCCACATCCATCACCACGTCCGCATATTTCAAAATCAAAAGGGTATACTATATTATTTAGTATCGGACTGGTAACGGGGTTTTTTAGCGAATCATTCACCTTTGTTCTGCAAACTCTTATAGTATTGTCCTTTTTCAGCATATTCTCTTGAAATCCGTTCCATGTCACGGATGTCCTCTTCATTCAATTCACGGATGACCTTTGCCGGACGTCCAAAAGCAAGCGTGTTGGGCGGGATTTTCTTGCCCTGGGGAACAAGGCTGCCGGCCCCGATAAAAGCACCTTCGCCGATTTCAGCCTGGTCAAGGATGATCGACCCCATGCCAATCAACGCTTTTTTCCTGATGATGCAGCTGTGGAGGATGACCTGATGTCCAACCGTCACTTCGTCTTCGAGGATCAAGGGATTGTTTGGACTCTGGTGCAGGACTGAATTATCCTGGATATTCACTTTATCGCCAATGACCGTCGGTGCAACATCGCCGCGGATCGAGGTATTGAACCAGACGCTCGATTCCTCGCCAATTTCGACATCTCCGGTAATCGTTACATAATCCGCGATAAAAGCGGAATCTGCTATTTTAGGTGTTTTGCCATTGCAAGGATAAATCATTGCGCACACTCCTGTAAGTTTATAATGCTTTCGTTTTTATTTTTCACTAATTATATATTATAGTTCTTTTAAAGAAAGAAAAAGTATTGAGTGGGGGAATGGTCATGTGGAAATGGGAAGCAGATGGGGATGCTAAGGCTGTAATCGTGATGATTCATGGTGCGCTGGAGCATCATCGCCGGTATGGCTGGCTGATTGAAGCCTGGCGCTCATCCGGATTTCATGTCATAATGGGTGATTTGCCTGGGCAGGGCATGACGACTAGAGCGAACCGTGGCCATATTGATTCCTTTGACGAATATATTCTGGAAGTGAAAGAGTGGGTCGAAGCTGCGTATGACTTTGATCTCCCAGTATTTTTACTAGGCCACAGCATGGGCGGACTCGTTGCCATCCGCATGCTTCAGGAGGAACGGGTCGAGATTGCCGGCCTGATTTTGTCTTCGCCATGCCTTGGATTGGTACATTATCCTTCAAAAATGTGGGTATGCTATCACACGGCTTGAATGTCATTGTGCCGACTTTACGGATTTCGCCTGGCCTGTCCGTCGAGATGGCCACAAGGAATGAGGATGTCAGGGCGGTCGACGCGAATGACTCGCTTTACATCACCAAGGTGTCGGTCCGCTGGTACCGTGAACTGGTCGCAGCAATGGAGCTGGCGTTTGAAAATATGGATAAAGTTCAAGACGTCCCGACGCTGCTTCTGCAAGGAGGCGACGATAAGGTAGTCGATAAGCGTTCGGTAAAAGAATGGTTCAATAATGCCCCGCTTTCTGAAAAGCGCTATAAAGAGTGGCCAAAATGCTATCATGAAGTTTTCAATGAACCTGAACGTGAAGAGGTCTTCGACTATGCACATGATTTTGTCATCAGCCAGCTGAAGGCGATTGGATATGTTTATTAGAGATGGAAAGGGTGAAGATGCAGCATGATGATTCCATCGATGCCCATCAGTTTGATGTACCGTGTATACCGACAAGTCCTGCCTCAGGTCCATCGTGAGCTGGCATATTGGAAGAGCAGGGCTGAGGAAATCCCGAATCCTGAATTAAGAAGGCAGGCATTGGCCAGTATCGAGCACAAGACCTTCCATTGTGAGGGTGGGGCAATTTTAAGCCTGACCGCGAAAAAACAATATCAGCAGGCAATCCGGTTCATTGTCGCATACCAGACAATCAGTGATTATCTAGACAATCTATGTGACCGCAGCACGTCATTGGACCCGGTCGATTTCTCAGCATTGCATGAATCAATGGCAGATGCCATAGACATTGACAATCAGCTGAAAAATTATTACCGCGAACGGGAAGACCAGAATGATGGCGGGTATTTGATCGAGTTAGTGACTGTTTGCCGTGAAGTCCTCGGTGAGCTTGATCAGTATCATGAGATCAAGCAGCATCTCCAGGAGCTTTGTGATTATTACTGTGACTTGCAGATTCACAAGCATGTGGAGGTTACCGAACGAGTTCCACGGCTGCAATCTTGGTTCGACGGACATCGTGAAGGGATGCCGGAAATGGAATGGTATGAGTTCTCTGCCTGTACCGGTTCGACGCTCGGCATCTTTTGCCTCGTCTCCTATGCGCTTCGCGATGATTTCAAACCTGAATACGCTGATAGCATCCGCAATGGCTATTTTCCATACATACAAGGGCTGCATATTTTGCTCGATTATTTCATCGATCAGGAAGAGGACAGGGAAGGCGGCGATCTGAACTTCTGCTTCTATTATGAAAATGAAGAAGCATTATTCGAGCGGCTGCAGCATTTCGTGGAAAACGCCGACCATCACACGGCCCGATTGCCGCATCGGAAATTCCACAAACTGATCAACCGCGGACTGCTAGGGGTTTATCTCTCCGATGAAAAAGTACGGCGGCAGGAGCGGATCAGGAAGCTGGCAAGGGAAATGATCAAAACAGCCGGCCCCGTCAGCTACTTCTTTTATATCAATGGACGAGCCTATCGGTCATTGCAGAGGTGGGTACCTTCAGGGGTTGTGAAGGCGTTTATAAAGTAGGGTTTTAGCCAGGGGATTCCCTGGCTTTTTAAGTATTCGTTTATGTGAAAATTGAGCAATTCATTTAGGGTGTGTGTTCTCTAACGGACACAAAATGAGAAAAGAACCATCGATTTGTCCGATAGAGCCCTTCTAACGGACACAAAAAGAGAAAAGAGTCGTCAGTTTGTCCGATAGAGCCCTTCTAACGGACACAAATAGAGAAAAGAGCCGTCAGTTTGTCCGATAGAGCCCTTCTAACGGACACAAATAGAGAAAAGAGCCGTCAGTTTGTCCGATAGAGCTCTTCTAACGGACAAGAAATGAGAAAAGAACCATCGATTTGTCCGATAGAGCCCTTCTAACGGACACAAATAGAGAAAAGAGCCGTCAGTTAGTCCGATAGAGCGATCTGGTACCCAAGTTTGAAGAAAGGAAGTTGTTCATTCATCGATTTTGAGTAGATAAAAAGGATCCTTCGCAAATGAAGGACCCTACCTCTTCTCAATCGCAATAATAAACGGCGGATTGTTTTTTTGGTTCAGGAATTTATACTCTAATACATGTGCGATATTCTGATCGAGTGATTTTACATACCGCAATAAATAGTCTCTTTCCACTTTGCCTTCTGGGTGCCCATGATAAATCACGATCACGATGATGCCTTCTGGGGCCATGATTCCCAGCAACTGGTCTATGGCCTGGATGGTTGTCTCGGGGACAGTGACGATGTCTTTATTGCC
This sequence comes from Mesobacillus jeotgali, assembly GCF_031759225.1. Taxonomy (NCBI): domain Bacteria; kingdom Bacillati; phylum Bacillota; class Bacilli; order Caryophanales; family Bacillaceae; genus Mesobacillus; species Mesobacillus jeotgali. The sequence goes on along the minus strand of NZ_CP134494.1, from coordinate 3,685,175 downwards.
GCCGGGCAGGTAGCCGAGGTTGAAAACAGCACCGGTTATTTTTCCAAAATGCAGCGGAGGAATGCATTCTGTGATGTTTTCATGTCCGGAATGGAACAGTGTCACCTGATCCTGCAAACCATGGTCCCGAAGCTTCGTTTTACATGACATTAATGCTTCATCCTGGATATCGAATCCGTAAATCCTGCCGGACGGGCCGACCAGGTTGGCTAAAAATAGTGTGTCATGTCCGTTTCCTACTGTCGCATCTACCGCAATATCCCCGGGCTTAACGGCCAGTTCAAGAAGGTTCCTGGCGAAAGGAAGAATTCGTTCAAGCTTCATTTTTAATCACCACTTTGTTCCCAGTATAAAACTTTCCTTGCCAGCTGTCGCGGCGCTTCAGTTCTCTGTCAATCGCATTCAGTACTTCCCATTTATTGACGCTCCACATCGGTCCCACCATCAGCTCGATCGGCCCATCTCCGGTAATTCGGTGGATGATCATTTCTGGAGGGAGGATTTCAAGCTGGTCACAGACCAATTTTACATAGTCCTCAAAGTTAAGAAATTGGAGCAGCCCTTTTTCATACTGCTTGACCATCGGAGTTCCTTTCAAAAGGTGGAGAAGATGGATTTTGATTCCCTGCACGTCGAGTTTCGCGACTTCTTGTGCAGTCTCCATCATCATTTCAGGTGTTTCCTGAGGCAGCCCGTTGATGATATGTGAACATACTCTGATACCATGCTTCCGCAGCTTGTCCACACCTTCTTTGTACGTTTCATAATCATGAGCACGGTTGATCAGGCTGGCTGTTTTTTCGTGAACTGTCTGGAGTCCAAGCTCTACCCATAAATACGTTCGCTCATTGAGTTCAGCCAGATATTCCACGACATCGTCAGGCAGGCAATCGGGCCTTGTTGCGATGGATAGTCCCACGACGCCTTCCTCGTTCAGCACCGTTTCGTATTTTTCCCTTAGTACCTCTACCGGGGCGTGTGTATTGGTGAAAGCCTGGAAGTAAGCCATATACTTGCCATCTTTCCATTTCGTGTGCATTTTTTCTTTTATCTTTTTGAATTGCGTGCCGAGATCTTCTACTCTGTCACCGGCAAAATCCCCTGAGCCAGCTGCACTGCAAAAAGTACAGCCGCCGTGGGCTACCGTGCCGTCACGGTTGGGACAATCAAATCCGCCATCTAGCGCCACTTTGAAAACCTTGTGGCCAAAGTGGTTACGTAAATGGTAATTCCATGTATGGTATCGTTTATCATCTGTTGCGTAGTGAAAAGGGTTGGTCTGAATCATGCCAGAAACCTCCTAATAGCCTGTCTGTCAAAAAAATGAATAATAAAAATTGTACCATTTAGAGAACATGAATCCAATTGCAAAAAGATTACAAAAAGCTTTTGCCATCATTAAACATTTACGAAATCGTGATAGGAAAAAGTATTGTGAACAAAATAAAGAAGAAGCAGACTTTGCTTCAGCACCAAGTAAAGGAGGGGCTACAATTGGCAACACGTCAATCGGTTGACCAGTTACTTCAGCAATGTGAGGATGCAATCAACCTTGCACAGGAACAATACAAGCAAGCCGCGACTCAGGAGCATTATACTGATGGCGATTTTACCAATGCACTGCAGGCACTTGAGGATGCCTACAATGATTTGGCAAAGCTCGCCTTCAGTGCGAATGCTCAGCAGCGCGACCAGCTTCACAGGATGAGACTACAGCTTCAAAATGTCCAGAACAACATGATTTTGCTTGATCACTAAAACAGGAGGGAAACATCTTGAAAAAGCGCTCAAAGCAGAACAATCCTGAACAAAAAACAAGGAACGGCGTCAATAATCAGGATCTCGAGCTTGGTATGGATCATGATCCGGTAAAAGAAGCCAAGAAGAAATATGAAAAGAGCGGCGGACAGCCTGTAAAATCAAAATTCCATCCTGAACCAGAGCAATCTTCATAAATTTGTAACACCCTCACTTCTTTTCAGAAGTGGGGTTTTTTTGTTTTTTCTTTCGAGATTTGTCCAGCTCCAGCGACTAGCCAGTTTTCATCCCTGAGAAAGCCTCCTCGAGTATCTTGCGAGAAGCGTTAGCTTTGAGCAGCTCGAGTCGCTTCGGTCCGCCCAATGAAGTCAAAGAACGACTTCACCGGTCGGCCCTCCAGCGCTTGTCGGGGCTGACCAAGGCGCTTTCGCTTTTCTAATTAATACCCCCCGTTCACAAATCGGATAAAACTGACGAAAATTCCGTGATTTAAATCACAGATTGAGGGCTTTTAGAAATGGTTTAAATAAGGTAGACCAAAAAGGTGATTAAGTTTGAAAGTCCTTATAAATAAAAAATCGATTTTTCAATACGAGTTGTCTTGTGAAAACATTCACGAAATTGTCACACATAGAAAGGAGCTAATCAAATGATATTTAAGAAGTTAATATTTGCTCTCGTTTTTTTATTATTGATAATCCAGCTTCCGAATAAGGGAAATGCAGAGACAGAGGCCAATGTCCTGAATATGGAGGAACTCACGATCCAGGTGATGCCAGAGTACTCGTATCATCCGAAAGATAAGAAGAAGAATCCGCCGCTCTTGGTCGGTTACCATGGGGCACTGAAGAACAATGCACAGGAAGCACAAAAAGGCCAGGTCGTCATTCCGCTGCCAATGGAAGAGAAGAATTTCAGGATTGGGTTTGTGGCTGATTATTCTCGTGACCTGACTGAAATGAATGAAATTGAATACGAACTAAATAAGGAAAGTGGAACGATTTCCTGGGAAACAAGTGAAGAAATTCAGCCTCAGGAGATTTACAAATTTGTGATTGAGTACTATACCGACAGCATCAAGGAAAAAGAGGATTCCAAGACGCTGGCTTATGAATTTAAAAACTTCGCTGATATCGGCTTGTTCAACTTGATTTTCGTTGAGCCGCTTAATTCGGAAAGCTTCAAGCTGGAGCCGGCTTCAGAGCAGCACCAGAAAAACTCCTACAACATGAACATGTTCCTTTATCAAAGCCAAGGAATGAAGCCTGGTGAAGAAAAGCAAATCACGCTTGAATACAAACGTGCAGACGATAGGACGACTGCCGAAATCATGGAAGACATGGCCGGTGATGCGAAGAAGGCCGGCACGGTCAAACAGAATGAAGAAAAAATGCCTTTATGGCTTGTCATAACCGTCATTGGCAGTGTGACTGTAGCTGCTGCCGTCCTGTTGGTTTTCATCATGAGGAAAAAGAAAGTTCAGCCGGTAAAAAGCGGTGTGTCAAATGATTTCGAAGCTAAAAAGGCAAAGCTCCGCGGTATGCTCGTTGAAGGAAGCATCACGGAAGCAGAGTATAACGAATTGATCAAAAAGCTGGGAGGCAGATAAGTATGTCCAAAAATAAAAAAATCGTAATGGGTTTGGGTCTTGCGGCAGTCGCGTTCGTGATCATGATGTTTTCAACGATGCCTAGTGCGGGAAGCAAGGAAATCACGATCGCTGACCTCAGCAAGAATGGTTCGAAATATGAAGGCGATTATATTATGACTCAGGGCCTGCTCAATAAAGAGTCAGTACAATGGGATGCTGACAAGCTTGAACTCCGATTTGAACTTTACGAGGAAGACCAGGGAACGCTTCAAGTATTCCATAAAGGCATCAAGCCGGATAACTTCTCAGAGGATGTCATCGTCCTTGTGGAAGGTTTTATCCAAAAAGACGGAGTGTTCGAAGCAGAAAAAGTACAGACCAAATGCCCGACAAAATATGAAGGCGAAGACATGGAGAACTATGATGCCGAAATGCATAAGGAAATGTACAAAAATGACAAGCCGGAATAAAACAGATGGGTGGTTATCTGTATGTATCTAATTGGGAACATCTCAATCTACCTTGGAATCGTGATTTCGCTTTATGGAATCATTGCCAATATCGTCGGAATCAAGAAGAAAAGCAGCAAGTGGCTAGAAAGTGCAAGAGGTGCAGTACTTTCTCTTGCTTTTGTGGCAAGCATCGCCTCTTTCCTGCTGCTCTACCTTCTCGGCACGAGCCAGTTCCAATATAAATATGTGGCTTCCTATACGAATGAAAGCCTGCCAATGGCCTATAAGTTGACGGCCTTCTGGGCGGGGAATGCGGGATCCTTGTTGTTATGGGCTTTCCTTTTGGCACTGTACGGTGCTATGGTCGTTTTTTCAAAAGAGAAAAAGAACCCAATGATGCCGTATGTATCAAGCATCCTGATGGTCAACATCCTGTTCTTTTTCACAGTGATGGCGCTCAATGCCAACCCTTTTGAAATGACCGATAAAATTCCGGCTGACGGAAAAGGGTTAAACCCGATGCTGCAGAATCCGGGAATGATCCTGCACCCTGTCACACTCTATATGGGCTATGTCGGGCTGGCAGTCCCATTCGCGTTCGGGATTGCGGCACTGATCCTGAAGAGAATGGATTCAGAGTGGATCAAGCTGACGAGAAGATGGACTTTGCTTGCATGGCTGTTCCTGACGCTCGGCAATGTGATTGGCGGATGGTGGGCATACCTTGAATTAGGCTGGGGCGGCTACTGGGCATGGGACCCGGTTGAAAATGCCTCATTCCTTCCGTGGCTGACCGTATCGGCATTCCTGCACTCAGTGATGATACAGGAACGGAAAAACATGCTGAAAACCTGGAACGTCAGTTTGATCATCTTATCTTATATCCTGACGCTGTTTGGGACCTTCCTCGTCAGAAGTGGAATCCTGACGAGTGTCCATGCATTCGGGGACAGCAATCTTGGTACGTACTTCCTTGTTTTCATGGCGTTCATGATGCTGTTTTCTCTTTATGTAGTGATGACAAGGTACGGACTGATCAAGAAAGACAGCAGTCCAATAGAGGCATATTTTTCAAAAGAAAGCAGCTTCCTGCTGAACAACCTGATTCTTGTGGCAGCGGCTTTCGCCGTATTCTGGGGAACAATGTATCCGCTGATTTCGGAAACTTTTACAGGAACAAAAGTCAATGTCGGCGCGCCATATTTCAATAAAGTGATGGCTCCGATCTTGCTGGTCCTGATTGTATTGATGGGCATCTGTCCGCTGATCGCCTGGCAAAAAGCAGTATTCGAAAAGTTCATGAAGAACATGCTCTGGCCGCTGGCTATGGGTGTTGCCACAGCCATCATCCTGTTCGCTTTTGGGGTCAAGGGAATCTACGCAATTATCGGACTATCGGCAACAAGCTTCATGTTTGGTACGCATCTGCAGGAGTTTGTCAGAGGCATCAATGCCCGACGGAAAGCAACGAAGGAAAACATCCTGAAGGCAGCGTTCAAGCTGACGGTGAAAAATCAGCGCCGCTATGGCGGTTATATCGTCCATATCGGGATTGCCATCATCGCGGTAGGTGTCATTTCTTCGCACACTTACTCAACAGAGGTGCTGAAAACGGTGGATGTGGGCAATAGCATCAAGACGGGGGATTACAGCCTTAAATTCAACGAACTGACTGAACATACGAAAAACGGCAATGGCATAGTGGTGGCCGATATTGATGTCACGTATAAGGGCAAGGACATCGGCAAGATCAAGCCGGAAAAAATCTTTTATGAAACTTGGCCAGAACCATCAACAGAGGTATCGATCAAGACAAACTGGAGCCAGGATTTGTACGTGGTATTAAGCTCATGGGAGAACAAAGACAAAGTGACGTTCATGGTAAAAGTGAATCCATTTGTAAGCTGGATCTGGATCGGCGGCATCATCATGGTGATTGGCACGGCTTTCGCACTAATAGGCGGCAGGCCGACAACCTTCCGTTACCAAATCAATAAAGGCATTTCGAAAGTGGGAGGGTGAAGAAAGTGAACAGGAAAATTCTTATAACAACACTCCTTTTGCTGATCGTAATCCCTGGCATGACAACAGCCTTTACCTATAACTCAAAAGAATTCAAGCAGATCATCGGCCAGCTTGATATGCAAGGTCATGCTGATCATGAATTATCCACCTGTTCAGTAAAGAAGATTTACTACGACGAAGTGATTGAGATGCTGAATGGCGGAAAGACAGAAACTGAAATCATCCAATCCTATGTAGATGAATACGGCCAGGCGGCTTTGAGAACTCCGGGCGGCGGCACAAGCGGCTGGATTGCCTGGGGGATGCCCGCTGCCGGAGTAGGAATCGGCAGCGTGATCGTCGGTGTCTGGCTCAGGAAATTGACGGTCAAGAAAGCAGAATCAAAGCTTGAGACGAAGGAAGAATGGACTTCGGAAGTGGAGAAAGAAATTGCGGTAAAAACATTTGACGAAGAGCGCCGGAAGCTTTTCTAGGAGCTGATCAAAATGGATTATGTATTTTTAATAATAGGCTCACTCGTGATCATTACTTGCTTTTACTTCATCATCTCTCCGTTTTTCTCAGCTGGCGAGGTACCGGCTGCGGGCTTGGAGACAGAAAGTGAGAAGCTGACGCTGGAGCAGATCTACAACGCTGTGAATGAACTGGAGATGGACTTTTTAATGAAGAAAATCACCCGTGAGGATTTTGAAAAATTGAAAGAAAACTACCAATTGCTTGGTGCTGAAATATTAAAGGAAGAAGCGCAGGGACAAAAGGCAAAACATCTGCCAGGGAGCAAAAAGAAAATAAAGGATGCAGAAGCAGAAGCGGAAATTCTTAGAGAGCTGAAGAAGCTTCGCCAGCAGAAGGGGTGATCAGTATGACACCGGCCTACCATCCTGAATGGCTTGTGAATTTCTGGTTGGCGACTCCAGGGTTGAACATGGTGAATCCACACTACTTGCTGATTGTTTTAGGTGCTGCCATTGCTATTGTCTGGTATTCAAGGAGGCGGAGGAAGCTTGCAGAAGACATCAACGGTGAGGAGGACCAGTTATTCAGACACCTTCTCCATAGAAGAAAAGTGATTGAAGGGGAGCTCGCCGGACTTGAAACAAGGCTGTCGGCAGCGGAAATCACCGAAGAGAATTTTCACAAGCTGAAATTTGAATACCAGAGCCATCTCGCTCAGGTAAACAAAGAACTGAAACAATACACTTAACGAAAGAGTTGGGGAACATGCTGGAACTGAGAAAAATGACCAAAATGCTGGGAGATAAGCTCGTTTTAAGGAACATCACCCTTTCATTGGAAAAAGGGGAGATCTTAGCGGTGATAGGCCCGAATGGAGCAGGGAAGAGCACCTTCTTTAAATGCACAGTCGGACTCCTGCAGCCGACGAGCGGGGAAATTTTCCTCGACGGTGAACTCGTTAAGAAGAATTCACCACAGGTAAAACAGCGAATTGGCTTCCTGGGTCATGAATCATTCCTGTATAACAATCTGTCCCCGCTTGAAAATCTTAAATTTTACGGAAAGCTTTACAAAGTTAAGAATTTGGAAAGCAAATCCAATGCGCTTTTAAAAGAAGTGGGGCTCCATCTATTCCGCGATATGCCCATTCGTTCCTTTTCAAGAGGGATGATGCAAAGGCTGGCCATCGCAAGGGTGCTGCTGCCTGAACCGGATATCCTGATGCTGGATGAGCCGCATACTGGGCTTGACCAGGAGGCTGTAGCCCTTCTTAACAGCATCATTAAAAGCAAACGGGACAGCGGGACGTCGATCCTGATCATCTCGCATGATTTTGAGCAGGTTCATGCACTTGCTGACAGGGCGGCCGTACTGAAAAAAGGCAAGATTGTCTCAACAAAGCTTCTTGGAGAGGAAGTAAGCCTTGCGGAAATGAAAACCTGGTACGAAGCTGAGGTGAAGAGCTCATGATTTCGATTCTTAGAGATGCCTGGACGATTGCCAGCAAAGACCTGAGCAATGAGATCAAAACAAAGCAGACAATCGGGATGATGGTCATTTTCTCGAGTCTCGTTGTCCTGATCTTCAGCTTTGCCTTTGATCCGACGAACAATATGGTCAAAGCGGTCATTCCAGGGCTTGTCTGGCTGATCACCGTGTTTTCCGGGATCCTCGGACTGAACCGCTCCTTCCTTTCGGAACACGAAAACGATGCTCTGACAGGGCTGCGTTCTGCGCCAATCGATCCTTCCAGCATCTATCTTGGAAAGGTTTTAGCGAACTTTATCCTCGTTACGGCAGTACAGCTTGTCAGCATTCCTGTTCTGTTTCTGCTCTTCGACTACAGGTTTTTTGGAAAGGTAACCTGGTTCATCCTGGTTGTCATCATCGGCACGCTGGGCTTCATCATCGTCGGGACTTTCCTGGCCGCGCTTGCGGCGAACGCAAAGAACAGTGAGATGCTTTTGCCGGTATTGCTGCTGCCGCTCTTAAGCCCGCTGTTGATCGCCGGAGTCCAGGCAACGAGGATCATCCTGGAAAATGAAGTGATTGCGGATGCATCTTCCTGGATCAGATTGATGGCTGCTTACGATTTATTGTTCCTGGCTGCGTGCTTTTTCTTATTCGAATTTATTATGGAGGGGTCATGATGATAAAGAATACTGGCATTATCGACCGGCTGTTGCTGTTCACGCTAATTCCATCATTTTTCATTGCACTATATTTGATTTTTATTTGGTCGCCTGTTGAAAAGGTAATGGGCGAGACACAAAAGATATTCTACTTTCATGTTGGCAGTGCCTGGGTCGCCTTCCTCGCATTCGGTGTTGTGGGTTACTACAGTGTGAGGGTTTTAATTAAACCGAGACTCCAGCATCATATCAATGCAGGAATCTCAGCTGAGATTGGTGTACTTTTCACGACCATCACATTGATCACCGGGATGATCTGGGGGAAATCAAGCTGGAATACTTGGTGGACATGGGAGCCGCGTCTGGCGACAACCCTGATCCTTTGGTTCATCTATGTTGCATATCTGTTCGTCCGCAAGATGGATGGTTCAATGGAGAAAATTGCAAGGTTGTCAGCTGTATTTGGGATCATTGGCGTCATCAATGTTCCGATCGTATTCATGGCGATTCGCTGGTGGAATACGAAGCTGCATCCGGTCGTGTTCGGTGAAGGCAAGAACCAATCAGGAGGCGGAATCGAGCCGGATATGCTTGTTGCATTGCTGTTCTCGATTTTTACAATAACCGTCCTATATGGATTCCTGATGAGAAAAGGAATCGAAATTGAAAAAATGAGGCATATCGTCAAAAAGGCAAAGTCAAAAGCAATTGAAAAGCTTGCAGGCTAATATTGAGGAGGAAATCAAAATGACTTACTTATTCATGGGATACTCAGTTATTTGGACGTTGATCGCTGGTTATGTTGTCGTGCTTGGACGCCGCCAGAAGCAATTGAAGAAAGAGCTGGAACTTCTAGAAGAGTGGAACTCAGATTTTTAATAAGGTGGTGATTAGAAATGGGCAAAAAGATTGGGCCAATCATCGTCATCGCTGCCGTCATCGGGATTCTCGGCTTTTTGGTCAGCGGACTGGGAGGGAAGGCTTCAGCCCAGCCAGGTGACCAGTCCATCGACTTTGAGCTGCAGGATATTGACGGAAATACTTATAAACTATCCGATTTCAAAGGCCAGCCCGTCGTCCTGAATTTCTTCGCGACATGGTGCGCGCCTTGCATCGATGAAGCCCCTGAGCTCGAAGAATTCGGCAACGAATATAAGGACGCTAAGCTATTGATCCTTGCTAAAGGCGAATCAAAAAAACGGATGGAAAAATATATTTCCGAAAGCAACTCTAAACTTACTTATCTTTTAGATACAAAAGAAGAAATTTCCAAGGATTACAATGTCATCGGACAGCCTGAAACGATCATCATCGACAGGAACGGCGTCATTGTTGAACGTTTCTCCGGCCCGACAACGAAGGACGATTTGGTCCGATTGATCCAGGAAAAAGTTTCACCTTAACCTTGGTTAAAGCACATTCGTGTTTTAATATGGCTGCATTGTTAGCTGAATTCTTCTAGCAGCGCAGCCTTTAGTAGATTGAATGATCAGCTATAAGGGAGGTGAAAAAAATGCTTAAAAAGCTGCTGGGAATAGACAAAAAGATGCTGTTATTCATTGGCGTATTTGCTGGAATCATTGTTTCTGTCGTCACGGTCAAAACGCTTGCGTATACAGATTCACCTGAATTTTGCTCAAGCTGCCATATCATGACAGAGGTCCATGACTCATTCTCTGATTCCAATCACGCCGGTCTGGCCTGCGGGGATTGCCATTTGCCTCATGAGAATATGGTTGAGAAATATACCTATAAGGCAAAAGCAGGGATGACGCATGTGTACTTCAACACACTTGGAGAAGCAAAAATCCCGAAGGTGCTCCACGCAACGGAAAATTCGGAGGAAGTCATAAATGAGAACTGCATCAGCTGTCATGAAAACACACTTGATAATGTATCGCATGATGCGAAGGACAGCTGTTCAAGCTGCCACCAGGCCGTTCCGCACGGCAAGGGCTTCAAAACAGAGGATTATTTTAAACCGCCGAAACCAGGCGAGCTTTTAGAAAATAAAGGAGGTACGATGAACAATGGCTAGAAATTTCCGCTGGGCATTCTTGCTCCTTGCGGCTGTCATGCTCATCATAACAGGCTGCTCCTCGGAAGAAGAAGCAACTTCCGCGAGCGAGCTGAAAACGGGGCTGAGCAAAGATGAAATCAGCAATGAGGCCTTCAAGGACCTTTTCCCGCTACAATATGACAGCTACAAGAAAAATGAAAAAATGGAGGATACGAAGTACAGCGGTTCCGTCAAACGAAGCAAGTTCGACCATGATAAGGAACCGTATCTGCCTGTCCTTTTTAACGGCTATGGCTTTGCGACCGAGTACAATGAGGACCGCGGTCATATTTACGCGAATGAGGATGTCCGGGCGATCGCGCGTATCACTGATAAATCAATTGGTTCATGCTTAACTTGTAAATCGACTGCAGTTCCTCACATGATTGAGGAAATGGGTGATGATTACTGGGGAGGCAATTTTAACGAAGACATCTGGCCAAAGGCAGAAGCGATGGGCCATTCACCAATCGGCTGCTCTGACTGCCATGACCCGCAGACAATGGATTTGCGCGTCACACGCCCTAGCTTCATCAAGGCAATGGAATCACAGGGAATCGACATGTCCAATCCGACGAAGAATGATATGAGAAACTATGTTTGCGGACAGTGCCACGTAGAGTACTATTTTGCAGCAGATAATGGAGAAGTAACTTTCCCATGGGCAAACGGATTTGAACCTGAAGATATGTACGAATACTATGAAACTACTGCTAAAGAGCAAGGTTTTGAGAAGGACTGGATTCACAACGTTTCAGGAACACCTATGCTAAAAGCACAGCACCCCGATTTTGAGACTCATATCGAAGGCCCGCACGGTGAAGCAGGAGTTACATGTTCAGACTGTCACATGCCATATGACCGTGTGGATGGCAAAAAGAAAATCAGCTCACACTGGTGGACGTCACCGCTTAAGACAATGGATCAATCATGCGCAACCTGCCATACCAACAGGGAGATGGAAGAACTAGAAGAACGTGTAATTGGTATCCAGGATAAACATATGGAAGCACTTCATAAAGCTGAGGATATTTCGATCACCTCACACTATTACGTGAATAAGATGATTACTTCTGGTGTAAGCGAGGAGAAAATCAAGCAGGCTCAAGAGCATATCAGAAAAGGACAATGGTTCTGGGATATCGTGGCTGCCGAAAGTTCAGCAGGCTTCCACAATCCTCAGGGATCAATGGATTCATTGAGGGTATCAATTGAAGAGTCAAATGCGGCAATCAATCTAGCCATCGAGGAATTGACCAAGAAAGGCGTAAATCTGGAAGAAGTTAAAACAGAGATAGAAAAAGTGAAGAAGGCCGTTTACGACGAAAAAGATAACTTCAAGAAGAAAGACAAAGCAGTGAACAGTTACTTCCCGGCACAACAGCCAGCTCCAAAAAAATAGAGAATAGTAAATTTAGAGAAAAGATAAATACGAAAACACTGTGCAAATGGTAGTTTGTACGGTGTTTTCTTTAGTTTCACAGAAAATGGGGTGGGTGTCAATATTCCCAGATTCATTTTTAAAAATTCCTGCAAATACATGTGGCTCTGTGTGCATAATCCGGCGAAAAATCCCCGTAATTCAACGATCTGAAAATACTACGTAATTTTTAAAAATTTCTTCAAAAAAATAGAAAATTTCAACTTCAAATATCTGCTTAAATTCCTATTGCAACCAATTGTGAAAAGCTCTAGAATTACTTTGGTATCCGAAACTTATTGAATGAAAGAAGGCGTTTTTCATGCCTAGAGCCTTGTGGCTTTTAATTATCGGGATGGCAGTCAATGTTACTGGTTCCTCTTTTTTATGGCCTTTGAACACAATCTATATACATGACCACCTTGGCAAATCACTGTCTGTTGCAGGGATCGTCTTGATGCTTAATTCTGCAGCCAGCGTTATTGGCAATCTTTTTGGCGGCAGTCTTTTTGATAAAATCGGCGGATATAAGTCTATTATTCTTGGAATCAGCATTACCATTTTGGCATTGCTGGGCCTGACACTATGGCCAGGCTGGCCGCAGTATATTTTCTTTTTGACATTGGTTGGTTTTGGCTCCGGAATCGTTTTTCCGGCGATGTATGCAATGGCAGGTTCAGTATGGAAGGAAGGCGGCCGCAAAGCGTTCAATGCCATTTACGTGGCACAGAACCTGGGGGTAGCAGTTGGAGCTGCGCTTGGCGGACTTGTCGCATCCTATTCATTCCAGCTGATCTTCATGGCGAACGCAGCCATGTACCTGATTTTTATGATGATCGCGATTTTTGGCTATCGCAGCATCGACACCAGGGCAGCGAAGCAAACGAACGTCCTCCAGGAAAACGGCGCTGTCAAGAGCCAGACCAAGCTTTATGCGCTTCTTGTCCTTGCGGTTGGCTACCTGCTTTGCTGGGTTGGTTACGTCCAATGGCAAACAACAATCGCCGCTTATACTCAGGAATTGAACATTTCCCTGAACCAATATAGCATTCTCTGGACAATCAACGGCGCTCTTATCGTTCTTGGCCAGCCAGTAGTGAACAGGCTGATCAAGCCGTTCCAGAATAAACTGAAGCTGCAAATTATCATCGGCATGGTCATCTTCATGGTTTCCTATGCCGTTGCTGCAGGAGCTAATGCATTTTCAGGCTTTGTTGCGGGTATGGTGATCCTGACGATCGGGGAAATGTTGATCTGGCCGGCCGTTCCGACAATCGCAAATGACCTGGCTCCAAAAGGACGGGAAGGCTTTTACCAGGGAATCGTCAACAGCACCGCAACTGGCGGAAGGATGATCGGCCCGCTTATGGGAGGAATCCTTGTCGACCTGTACGGGATGCCGATGCTATTCGCCATTCTGATTGCGCTAATGTTTATTGGGATTTTCACCACTGTTATCTATGATCGAAAAATGAAGGGAACTGGCAACATTGCTGCACAAGCATAAAGATATACTATGGAGCTGGGCTGGGATGCCCGGCTCCTTTTTTAAGTGGTCAATTTACCAAGCTCGAGCTGCTATCCCGCTTTTCTAATCGGTCACAATTTATGCATTTTTTCTCGATAAAAAATGCATATTTTACATCTAATATAGGACTATGTGATTGTGGTATAATCATATTTTGAAAGACAAGGGGGTGAATGGGTTGAAATTTAAAATCCTCGGAATTGCGTTTTTGGCTGCAGGTTTATTGACTGCTTGTAATGGCGGAGAGGAATCTGCGAAACCTGAAGAACAACAAGAGAACATCAAGGAATTGGTGAGTGATTACAGCACGGGCAAAGTTAAGGGCCACAATGCTTCCATCACCTCACATGAACTGACGATTGCCGACAGTGAAGGGGACAAGCAAGTCTACGACACTTCGGAAGAAGACTTCTTTGTCTCGATCGCACCGTATGAAAATCAAACCCATCCTTGAACAAACCATAGCTTGACAGGTTGTCAAGGCGAACTAGTTGAAAAAGAGTTTGATGTATATATTGAAGATGAGGACGGAAATGTGGTCGTTGACGAAAAGATGATGTCCCATCAGAATGGTTTCATCGATTTGTGGCTTCCCCGTGATAAAAAGTTCAAAACAAAAATTGGATATAACGGGAAAACGGTTGAATCAGAAATATCCACATTTGAGAATGACGCAACATGCATAACAACCATGCAGCTTATGTGACGAAAGCACCTATTTTCAGGTGCTTTTTTTGTGTTCGTTATTATTTTCAGAAATGTGTGATAAAATCGAAAGAAAAACCAGGTGACGGATTATGAATGCGAAGCTTTTACATATCCCGGCAGATATTATTGAAACGATTGTCGAGAATGCGTTTGAATGGCTTGTAGTTGTCGATCGAGAAGGAAGGATCATCTATATCAATCATAATTATTGTGAGTTCCTTGAAGTCAATCGAGAAGAAACGATTGGCCAGCATGTGACTCAAGTGATCGAGAATACAAGGATGCATATTGTTGCACAGACTGGAAAAGAAGAACTTGCTGATTTGCAATTTATCAAGGGCAACTACATGATTGCCAACAGGGTGCCTATCATTAAAAATGGCGAAGTGATAGCAGCATTTGGGACGGTATTTTTCAGGGATACTCAAGAATGGATGAAAATGGACAGCCATGTAAAGAGCCTGCTGACCAGGATGCAGCCGTACATCCAGAAAATTGATTCGGGTGTGAAATATACGCTGGATGATATCCTAGGGGAATCTCAGCAGATTATCAGTCTAAAAGAAAAAGTGAAAATGGTAGCCAATAGTGATATATCCATTTTGATCAGGGGGGAGAGCGGTACAGGGAAAGAGTTGTTTGCCCACAGCATCCACCAGCTAAGCAGCCGAAGCCAGAAGCCGTTCATCAAGGTGAACTGCGGAGCAATCCCTGAAAACCTGCTCGAGTCGGAGTTATTCGGCTATGAAGAAGGAGCTTTTACAGGCGCGAAAAAAGGGGGGAAGAAGGGCAAATTCCAGCTGGCCAATGGCGGCACCCTCTTCCTGGATGAAATCGGGGACATGCCGCTAAGCATGCAGGTTAAACTTTTGCGTGCCTTGCAGGACGGGGAAATTGAACCGATTGGTTCGACGAAAACGATCTCGGTTGATGTGCGGATTATCGCGGCCACCAATAGGCCGCTCGAGAACATGATTGAAGAGAAACGGTTCAGGGAGGATTTGTTTTATCGGATTAATGTCGTTCCTTTCAGCGTTCCGCCATTAAGGGAACGTGCAGAGGATTTAACACTGCTGATTGCCTATTTTATTGAAAAAGTCACGAATCGGTTAGGCAAGCGGATTGCAGGAATCGAAAGCAGTGTCATGGAAATCCTGAAATCATACAGCTGGCCGGGGAATATCCGTGAACTGCAAAATGTCATTGAAGCTGCAGTCCATCTGACAAAAGGAGAACAAATCACCCTGGATTCCTTGCCGGATTACCTGCAAACACAGACCGCCATTGTCTTCAATAACAAGAGTCTAAAGGATATTGTTGAAGAAACAGAAAAATGGGTGCTGAAGCAGAGCCTTGATAGACATAATGACGACAAGGTACTTGTAGGCAGGGAACTGGGAATAAGCAGATCCACTCTTTATGAGAAGCTCAACAAATACGGTCTCTTATAGTCCGGGAATTCGGAATACTGTCCGATTTTCCGGACTTTCCTGTTTTCTAGCAATTTATAATTAAGTTTTCACTGTATGAATAGTGATTAACCAATGGGAGCAGGACAGGTTAGATGAGCATGGACTCTATTAGGGTAAGGAACTGCAAGATTGCTAGAGTCCGGAATTCGGGATTTTAAATGACTGAAAATTAAGACTAAACACTAAATCCCATGATGCGAAAAATTGGCACGATAGTTGCATTAAGTTAATACAGCAATTTTAATCAATATTTTTGTAAGCGTTACCATCCAAATAGAGGAGGAGGGCAGTTTTGTTTTTATTCAATTTAAATTTCAAGGGGGAAAAAGAATGCTGAGTATGATTGGATTGATAGGCGGTTTGGCTTTATTGATTTATCTGACGATGAGGGGCATGAACCTTCTGATTGTCGGGCCGATTTCGGCGTTGTTTGTTGCCGTGTTTAGCGGAATGCCACTGTTTCCGCAGCTGGTTGAAGAAGGAGCTGCCAACTTTGTCGGGAATTATATGTCCGGATTTTCAGGGTTTGTTACCGCATGGTACATGATGTTCCTGCTTGGGGCGATTTTTGGAAAAGTTATGGAGGATAGCGGTGCGGCTGACAGTGTGTCTGAGTTCATCGTCGAGAAGCTGGGCATGAAATATGCCGTGCTGGCCATTGTCGCTGCCTGTGCCGTGTTGACATATGGCGGCGTCAGCTTGTTTGTCGTAGCATTTTCAGTTTATCCAATGGCATTAAGCTTGTTCAGGCAGGCTAACCTGCCAAGGCGTTTCATCCCAGCTGCATTGGCCTTCGGATCGGTTACCTTCACGATGACGTCTGCCGGCTCTCCGGAAATCCAAAACTGGATTCCTATTCAATTCCTGAATACATCACCGATTGCCGGCTGGGAGGTCAGTGCCATCGTTGCCATCTTCATGATGATTTTCGGTTACTGGTGGCTGAAACGAATGATTACAAAAGCTGTCGCAAAGGGCGAGAAATTTGAAGCCAGGAAGACCGATCCAATGCTGGAAAAAAGGGAACTGCCCCATCCTCTTATGGGCCTTATTCCTCTAGTTGTTGTATTGGTGATTTCATTCGTTTTCCATGATTCATTAAAGCAATCAGCATTGATCATCGCTCTGCTTGGCGGTGTTGTCTCTGCCTATTTATTAAACCGCAAATACTTCAAAAACTTCTGGGAAGCAATTTCAGAAGGAACGATGGGTGCCTTGATTGCAATCGGTAATACAGCTGCTGTTGTTGGATTCGGCGGGGTAGCGAAAGCGGTGCCGGCTTTCCAGACGGCTGTTGATGCGATGACGAATATACCTGGAAGTCCATTGATCGGAGCGGCGATTGCCGTCAGCGTCATTGCCGGGATGACTGGTTCAGCATCCGGGGGCCAGGCAATTGCGCTTCCATTGCTCGCACCTCACTATATGGATATGGGGGTCAATCCAGAAGCACTGCACAGGGTAGCCGCCATTTCCTCCGGAGCGCTTGATTCCCTGCCGCATAATGGGTACGTAGTCACGACTGTCCGGGCAATCTGTGGCGAATCCCATCAGGATGCCTACAATCCAGTCGCAGCTGTGACTGTCATTGTACCGTTGATTGGTGTGGCGATTGCGATTGTTCTATTCTCTCTAGGATTAGGTATTTAAGAAAGGAGTTTCACGATGGTAAAAGATAAAGCAGTCCTGATTACCGGTGCCGCCCAGGGAATCGGGTATGAAATCGCCAAGAGTTTTGCTGAGCAGGGTGCAAAGGTATTTTTAACAGACTTACAGGAAGAAGCTGTGGAAAAGGCGGCTGCCAGCCTGCGTGAATCTGGATACGAAGCTGCTGGTTTCAAATGCGATGTTACTAACGAAAAAGACATTGAGCAGGCAGTTGCGAAATGCGTCGAGCACTTTGTGCGTGTCGATGTTCTCATAAACAATGCAGGCCTGCAATATGTCTCGATGATCGAAGACTTCCCGACGGAAAAATTTGAACTGTTGATAAAAGTGATGCTGACGGCTCCATTTGTAGCCTTGAAACATGTGCTGCCAGTCATGAAAAAGCAAGGTTTTGGCAGGATAATCAACATGGCTTCCATCAATGGGCTTGTAGGCTTTGCCGGTAAGGCAGCCTATAACAGTGCCAAGCATGGAGTCATTGGGCTGACCAAAGTTGCTGCCCTTGAAAGTGCTGAGCATGGGATAACCGTCAACGCCGTCTGTCCCGGCTATGTCGATACTCCTTTGGTCCGCAATCAGCTATCAAGCCTGGCGGAGACAAGGAATGTCCCGCTTGAAAAAGTACTCGAAGAAGTCATATTTCCGCTCGTGCCGCAAAAGCGGCTGCTGGCATCCGAAGAAATCGCCAGCTATGTGATGTTCCTCGCCAGTGATGCTGCAAAAGGAATCACTGGCCAGGCAGCTGTCATTGACGGAGGGTATACGATTCAATGATCTAAAAAAAACTGGCTCCTTTTTTATCGGTGATATTATCCCCTTTAAGTAGACATTCAAAAAAACCTCCATGGTACCATGGAGGTAAGAATGGATACTTGGAGGGGATTTTTCTATGGCTAAGAAAGGACAACAGTTTCAACGTTATACAAATGAATTCAAACAGAAAGCAGTATTAACATACGTTAATGGATCTAAAAGTTATAAGGTAGTGGCCGAAGAGTTAGGGATCCGCAATTGTACACAGCTTAAAGTATGGGTAAAGAAGTGGATGAACGGACAGTCATTTGATGAGCGGCGTGGAGTATCAAACCCTTTAAAAGGAAGGCCACGTACTAACTTTAAAACGGTGGAAGAAGAAAGAGATTATTTGAAGGCACAGGTAGAATACTTAAAAAAGCAGTATCCAAATCTGGTAAAGGAGGAGAAGACATCACCCGTCAGGCAAAATATGAAATCATTGAAGGGTTAAGGGGGAAATACCCTGTCACCTGGTTAATGGAAATCGCCAGAATCAAGCGTGCCTCTTACTATAAGTGGAAAGCAACTCTGCCACAACGCGAGGAAAGGTTCAAACAAGAACAGGATGTACGAGAACATATAATGGCCATTCATTTTATTCATCCAGAGTTCGGGCGTCCTCGAATAACAGATTGGTTAAAGGAAAGTGACTTTTTGATCAACCATAAAAAAGTGTACAGGTTGATGAAGGAGATGGGCATACAGTCGGTGATCCGGAAGAAAAGGAAACGCCATGGCCATACACCTTCAGTTATATGTCCAAATCGCCTAAAGAGAAATTTCAAAGCGGTGGGTCCAAATCAGAAAATGGCAACAGATATCACATATGTTTCTGACGGCAAAGAGTTTTATTACCTGTCGGTCATTCAAGATCTATTCAACAATGAAATCGTGGCATGGCAAATATCCAAACGAAATGATTTAGAACTCGTATTAAAAACTGTTGATGAATGGACAAATAAAAAGGACGTAGCTGGAGCCGTTCTCCATTCGGATCAAGGCTTCCAGTATACGTCCAAGACATACAACAATAGGTTAGAGACATTCGGCGTCAAGGGCAGCCACTCTCGCAAAGGAAACTGCCTTGATAACGCATGCGTAGAATCATTCTTCTCACATCTCAAATCCGAAAAGTTGTATATAGCACAGTGTAAATCAGAAGAGGAAATACGGCAAGCAATCGAAGAATTCATCTATCATTACAATTACAAACGGACTCAAAAGAAATTAAAGAAACGCGCGCCGATTGAGTATCGACACGCGTTAGCTGCGTAGCTTTTTTGTCTTGTCTACTTGACGGGGTCATGACCACGGAAGCCAGCTTTTTGATATGATTTAAACACTAATTTTTAGCCTGGTCCATATACTTATGGAGAATAGTTTCGACGTTCTCGATATGGCTGAGCATCACACGCCTTGCTTCTTCTGCATTCTGTTCTTTTATTGCTTCGTAAATTGCGTAGTGTTCCTCATAGAGGCGATCTGTTGTCGTTTGTTTTGAATAGAGCCAGAGCCGGCGGGTTTCCTTCATTGTTTCTCCCATCAGTCCGGACACATGGTTCATCAAGCTGATCAATAATGGATTATGCGAGCTTTCCGCAATGGCCAGATGGAACTGAAGATCCGCTTTTTCACCAAGCTCCTCATTACCGTTTGCGCGTTTCATTTCCTCGAGCGCTTCTTTCATTGTCTGCAGCTGTATTTCAGTCCGTTTCTTTGCAGCGGAAAAGACAGTTCCTGTCTCAAGAATTTTCCGGACTTCCAACAGGTGAGCTGTATCCTGTGCGTTCATCAGGATGGCTGTCGATAAAGGGAAACTGATTTGCTCAGACTCGAACTGCTTCACATATGTTCCTTCTCCCTGCCTGATCTCAATGAGCCCCATCGCTTTCAAAGCAGTCAATGCTTCCCTGATGGCAGAACGGCCCACCTGGAAATTCTCCGCCAGCTGCTGCACAGAATCCAATTTATCCCCTGGCTGCAACTGACCTGAACTGATCATAGTATGAATGGCTTCCGCAACTTCTTCATATATCTTTTTAGGTTTTATTTTATTGTATTGCAAGGGAAATCCTCCAAAGTTCGTTCTCTTCACTCTCATTATACAGCTTTATACCAGTTCGATAATATTCTTTACTATTACAAAAACAGGAAACTTCATTCAGATACACTCCAAAACCTTAACAATATTTTACTAAATGTAAATAAATATTGAAATTATCCTAATCAACATCCTATAATTTAAGGTATGGTCATCTGATGACCATACTACATAATTTTGTAAGCGATTTCCATGATCTTTTTCAGGGGAATTGTATTCAGTAGAAAATGTATATCCTGCAAAACGGCTATTGATCAAGAACCATTCCGTAAGGCCGATTTTGCATTGTTTAACTACCATGAAAATTAACTTCTGCGATTCTGTAAAAAAGGCAATACTTAAGAAGACGCAGCTCGTTCGTTTTTTAAAAAGGGAGAGCGCCAAATTCATTGATCTATGGTAATTGAGTGGACTGGTTTAAGATGCTTTAGGTTCTTCTAACTTAACAATGTATCCTAAGCTTTCTAGTCGTCTCAGTGAATGCCTGACAATAGATTGTTGTCTCTGCTTATCAAAGTAGTCTTCGCCTAAGTCTACATACATTTCTTTCCGTGTTAAGAGATAATAAGAGATACGTAACATGGCGTGAGCGACTACGATTCCAGCACGTTTCTTGCCTTTTCGTGAGGCTGTACGCCTATACAGTGCTCCGAGATAGTTTTTGGATCCCCTTACGGAATGAGCTGCTTCAGTTAACGCTGACCTTAAATATTTGTTTCCTTTTTTGGTTTTGGCCGATTTCCTTTTCCCTGCACTTTCATTCTGTCCTGGAACCAAACCTGCCCAGGAACACATGTGGGCTGCAGTTGGGAACTGATTTTTTACATCCGTTCCTATTTCAGAAAGGATCTGTTCTGCCATCCGCGTCGCAATGCCTGGAATGGAATCAAGTATTTCTACATCCTCTTGATGAACGCTTACTCTTGTCGCGACTTCTTGATCGAGCATCTCGATTTGTTCAGTAAGAAAGTCAATATGGCCTAAAATGGTTTTTAACATTAATCTTTGATGGGAGTTAATATAACCTTTTAAGGCCAGTTCAAGTTCGTCCTTCTTCTTTTTCATGGTGCGTCGAGCGAAGTTTGCTAGTTTCCCAGGATCTTCTTCTCCATCTGCGATTGCGTCAAGCATATCTCTTGCCGAAACACCTAGTACATCCGAAACAACAGAACCCAGCTTAATGTTCGCGCCTTCCAACACCTTTTGGATTCGGTTATGTTGTCTAGCTCGCTCTTCAATGATACTACGGCGATAGCGAACCAGCTCGCGCAGCTCTCTTTGATTCCGGTCGGGAATATAACTTGCTTTAAGTAGTCCATGTCGAAGCAGTTTGGCAATCCATTCTGCATCCTTAACATCTGTCTTGCGTCCTGGAACGGCCTTCATATGTTGGGCATTCACCACTAAAAACTCTATGTCCTCAGCTTCAAGTAAATTCACGATGGGTTTCCAATAAACGCTCGTGCTTTCCATGGCCACATGGGTACAGCCATGTTGTTTTACCCAGTCCACCAATTGTAATAGAAATACAGTTTTGGTGGAGAATGTTTGAATCTCCTTTCCTTTTGGGGTGATGATACAGGCAGTAATGTTATCCTTATGGACATCCATACCACAAGCTCTTTCAATGACTACATCCATTGAAAACATCCTTTCTACGGCAAACTTGAAATAGAGGCTGGTGCATCAACCAGAATAGGATTAATCTACCATGTGTGCTTCCCTAAAGGGAGCTACAGTCAGTGGTGCACCGTGGTCGGTGGAGTCAGACTAACGGATGGGCTCTAACGCACCATAGTTCAGCGACCTTCCTCTTCCAGCCGTAGAATCAGTATTGACGGTTCGGAACCATTTTCATTCTCTACCATGAAAATTAACTTCTGCGATTCTGTAAAAAAGGCAATACTTAAGAAGACGCAGCTCGTTCGTTTTTTAAAAAGGGAGAGCGCCAAATTCATTGATCTATGGTAATTGAGTGGACTGGTTTAAGATGCTTTAGGTTCTTCTAACTTAACAATGTATCCTAAGCTTTCTAGTCGTCTCAGTGAATGCCTGACAATAGATTGTTGTCTCTGCTTATCAAAGTAGTCTTCGCCTAAGTCTACATACATTTCTTTCCGTGTTAAGAGATAATAAGAGATACGTAACATGGCGTGAGCGACTACGATTCCAGCACGTTTCTTGCCTTTTCGTGAGGCTGTACGCCTATACAGTGCTCCGAGATAGTTTTTGGATCCCCTTACGGAATGAGCTGCTTCAGTTAACGCTGACCTTAAATATTTGTTTCCTTTTTTGGTTTTGGCCGATTTCCTTTTCCCTGCACTTTCATTCTGTCCTGGAACCAAACCTGCCCAGGAACACATGTGGGCTGCAGTTGGGAACTGATTTTTTACATCCGTTCCTATTTCAGAAAGGATCTGTTCTGCCATCCGCGTCGCAATGCCTGGAATGGAATCAAGTATTTCTACATCCTCTTGATGAACGCTTACTCTTGTCGCGACTTCTTGATCGAGCATCTCGATTTGTTCAGTAAGAAAGTCAATATGGCCTAAAATGGTTTTTAACATTAATCTTTGATGGGAGTTAATATAACCTTTTAAGGCCAGTTCAAGTTCGTCCTTCTTCTTTTTCATGGTGCGTCGAGCGAAGTTTGCTAGTTTCCCAGGATCTTCTTCTCCATCTGCGATTGCGTCAAGCATATCTCTTGCCGAAACACCTAGTACATCCGAAACAACAGAACCCAGCTTAATGTTCGCGCCTTCCAACACCTTTTGGATTCGGTTATGTTGTCTAGCTCGCTCTTCAATGATACTACGGCGATAGCGAACCAGCTCGCGCAGCTCTCTTTGATTCCGGTCGGGAATATAACTTGCTTTAAGTAGTCCATGTCGAAGCAGTTTGGCAATCCATTCTGCATCCTTAACATCTGTCTTGCGTCCTGGAACGGCCTTCATATGTTGGGCATTCACCACTAAAAACTCTATGTCCTCAGCTTCAAGTAAATTCACGATGGGTTTCCAATAAACGCTCGTGCTTTCCATGGCCACATGGGTACAGCCATGTTGTTTTACCCAGTCCACCAATTGTAATAGAAATACAGTTTTGGTGGAGAATGTTTGAATCTCCTTTCCTTTTGGGGTGATGATACAGGCAGTAATGTTATCCTTATGGACATCCATACCACAAGCTCTTTCAATGACTACATCCATTGAAAACATCCTTTCTACGGCAAACTTGAAATAGAGGCTGGTGCATCAACCAGAATAGGATTAATCTACCATGTGTGCTTCCCTAAAGGGAGCTACAGTCAGTGGTGCACCGTGGTCGGTGGAGTCAGACTAACGGATGGGCTCTAACGCACCATAGTTCAGCGACCTTCCTCTTCCAGCCGTAGAATCAGTATTGACGGTTCGGAACCATTTTCATTCTCTGTGGTGAAGCGCCGATTTTTTGCGCTTCATGGATGGCTAACGGAGGGGGAACACTCATGCTTTCAAATACGGTAAAAGAAAAAATCATTTCAATCGTCAGTCCTGCTAATTTTGATGATTCCAAAACGGGGCGGCTTGTCTATTCCTATGATGCCACACCTAACTTTCAGTCCATGCCGGATGCGGTGGTAAGTCCACGTAATAAACAGGAAGTTTCACAGGTTGTTAAATTATGCAATGAGTTTCAAATTCCGATTGTCCCTCGCGGATCGGGTACGAATCTATGCGCAGGCACTTGCCCGACAGA
The DNA here is from genome assembly GCF_031759225.1 of Mesobacillus jeotgali. Lineage (NCBI taxonomy): Bacteria > Bacillati > Bacillota > Bacilli > Caryophanales > Bacillaceae > Mesobacillus > Mesobacillus jeotgali. The sequence goes on along the minus strand of NZ_CP134494.1, from coordinate 3,661,272 downwards.
AGGCGGAATCGTACTTCTTTTTAAACATATGAACAAAATCCTTGAGGTGGACGAAGAGAATTTAACCGCTACTGTTCAGCCAGGGGTAGTGACCCTTGATTTGATCCATGCGGTCGAGCCAAAAGGCTTGTTTTACCCACCGGATCCAAGCTCTATGAAAATATCAACCATCGGCGGGAATATTAATGAAAACTCTGGCGGTCTCCGCGGATTGAAATATGGTGTGACAAGGGATTACGTGATTGGGCTTGAGGCTGTCCTGCCAAACGGGGATATCATCACCACAGGAGGGAAATTGGCGAAAGACGTTGCCGGATATGATTTTACCAGGCTGTTGGTTGGTTCCGAAGGGACATTGGCTGTCATCACCGAAGCGACTCTTAAGCTGATCCCAATGCCTGAGACAAAACAAACCATGCTTGCTTTGTACCAAGATCTAGAAGCAGCAGCTAAATCAGTATCCAAGATTATCGCTAGCAAAATCATTCCTGCAACGCTTGAATTCCTGGACCAGCCGACTCTGAAGGTAGTGGAGGATTTTGCTAAAATCGGGCTGCCAACAGATGTTAAGGCCGTGTTATTGATTGAACAGGACGGTCCTAGAGAAGTGGTCGAAAGAGACATGGCGAGGATTGCCGAAGTTTGTAAAGAAGAAAAGGCTGTATCTGTGCAGCTGGCGCAAACAGAAGCTGAGGCCGAAGCACTGAGGACTGCGCGCAGAAGTGCATTGTCCGCACTGGCGAGATTAGCTCCGACGACCATTTTGGAGGATGCGACTGTACCAAGATCAGAGATTGCGAGAATGGTCAATGCCATCAATGGAATTGCAGAAAAGTATGACTTGAATATCTGCACCTTTGGCCATGCAGGAGACGGAAACCTTCACCCTACTTGTGCGACAGATTCACGGAACCATGATGAAATGGAAAGAGTCGAAAAGGCATTTGCCGAAATTTTTGAAAAGGCCATTGAATTCGGCGGGACGATTACGGGTGAGCATGGCGTCGGCGTCATGAAAGCACCGTACCTTGAGTTGAAATTAGGCGAAGCAGGAATTGCGGCTATGAAGGCAGTGAAAATGGCCCTTGATCCCAACAACATCATGAACCCAGGTAAGGTTTTCGCGAAGGACAGCAGGAAACGGGTGGTGGTTTAACAATGACAACGATTCAAGAACAGCAGAGAATCCAGACAGAATTCCAGGAAAAGATGAACCAGGACGAACTATTGAACTGCATGCGCTGTGGGTTCTGCCTGCCTACGTGTCCGACCTATATCGAATCTGGCTATCAGGAATCACATTCACCACGCGGGCGAATCGCGCTGATGAAGGCGGTCGTCGATGGGGTTATTGAACCTGATGAAGATTTCGAACGATCACTTGACCTTTGCCTTGGCTGCCGTGCATGTGAACCGGTCTGTCCATCAGGAGTGAACTATGGACATCTTCTCGAAGATGCCCGTGATATTGTCAATCAGAACAAGAGATTTTCAATGCCTGTAAAAGTGGTCAGGAATGCAGTCTTCAAAGGGCTTTTCCCACATCAGGAGCGTATGAGGGGACTGACTGGACTCATTGGCTTCTATCAACGGTCCGGCTTGCAAAAAGTGGCGCGCGGAACAGGTGTGATGAAGCTGTTTCCTGAGTCACTCGCTACAATGGAAAAGGTTCTCCCCAAGGTGCCGACAATGAAGGAAATGAAAAATCGTCCCGAGCATCTTGAACCAATCGGGGCGAAGACACATAAGGTCGCATTCTTCAGCGGCTGCCTGATGGATACAATGTTTATGGATACAAACAATGCGACAATGAAGCTTTTACAGCTTGCAGGCTGTGAAATTGTGATTCCAAAGGAGCAGGCATGCTGCGGAGCTCTTCATGGGCATAGTGGTGAAAAGGAAGATGCGAAAGCACTTGCTCGCCGCAACATTAAAGCCTTCGAGGATACCGGGGTCGATTACATCATCACCAATGCAGGAGGATGCGGTGCCTTCCTGGTTGACTATGACCACTTGCTTAAGGACGATTCGGAATGGAAGGAAAGAGCCCAGGGATTTGCCGATAAAATCAAAGATATCTCACAAATTTTGGTCGAAGTAGGCTTTCATGAAAAAGTACCTCTGGAACTGCCGCATCAAATCATTACGTACCAGGATTCATGCCATCTTCGCAATGTCATGAAAACCGCTTCAGCACCGAGGACATTGCTGCAGTCCATCAAGGGAATTCAATACCAAGAGATGGAGAATGCCGACCGCTGTTGTGGTTCAGCAGGAATCTATAATATCGTCGAGAGTGAAATGTCGATGCAGCTCCTTGATTCCAAAATGGTACAGGCAAAGGCAACCCATGCAACTACGATCGTTACCGCTAATCCAGGCTGTCTTCTTCAAATGAAGCTCGGGATTGAGCGTGAAGGACTCTCTGGAAAAATGAGAGGCGTGCATATTGTTGACCTGCTTTTGGAAGCAGCACAAACTAAGTAAACAAATAATGCCTCTCTGAATTGTACAGAGGGGCCCATTTTTCTTGAATGATCCTTTCTGGCTGCCGGCCACAGGAAAAAAGCCTGCACCAGCAGCAGAAAGAATCATATAATACTCTCTATCATCATTTATTTCATCCCCGCTTGCATATGGGAGGGAATTTTATTACAATATCTCTATATTCATATCGAAAGACTTCGATAAGGAGTAGTAGTGGTGTAAAGCCTGATTTAGAGAGCTGGCGGTCGGTGCAAGCCAGACGGGTCCATCATGAACTCGCCTTTGAGTCGCAGGCGCGAACTTTTAAGTAGTGCTTGCCGTTTTCCGCGTTAAGGATGAATGAAGCGAGTGTTACACACTAATTTGGGTGGTACCGCGGGAGATCATACATAGCCTCTCGTCCCTTTTACAGGGACGGGAGTTTTTTGTTTTCTAGGCTCTTGTTATAGCCCATTGTTGATTTTTAACATCCTGTTGATTGTAGTGGAAGGCGCAAGACTCCTGCGGGCTTAGCTGGTCAGGTGAGACCCCGCAGGAGCGAAGCGACGAGGAGGCTCAGCGCCAGCCCCGCGGAAAGCGAAGCGCCTGGAACGAAAATCAACAGCCAAGTTTAACAGAGTTATTTTTTTAAAAAGAAAATCCCATCCGCAAAAATAAATCGAAACCAAACAGGAGGACATTGACGATGAGTTTTAACCATCAGGATATCGAGAAAAAATGGCAAGCTTATTGGGAAGAAAACAAAACATTTAAAACGACTGAAGATAAAGGAAAAGAGAAGTTCTATGCGCTGGATATGTTCCCGTATCCATCAGGTGCCGGCCTTCACGTTGGCCACCCGGAAGGATACACGGCGACTGATATCCTATCCCGCATGAAAAGGATGCAGG